>JAIETI010000092.1 GCA_019745365.1 Gemmatimonadaceae bacterium
GCGCTACACCTCGATCGAGGTGGCCGCGACCGGGGTGAGTGTGCCGCTCTCGTCGCCCCGACTCTTCCGGTATCCGCTCGTCTATCTCACGGGGCATCTCCCGGTGCGGTTCACGGCGACCGAGCGGCAGAATCTCGCGACCTACTGTGCGCGCGGCGGGATGCTGTTCGTCGATGACCATAACCACGACATCGATGGCCAGTTCCACAAGACCGCGGTCGAAGAGATCGGACGCGCGGTGGGGCCACTGAAGCCGCTCCCCAACACGCATGAGCTGTATCGCTGTCACTTCACCTTCCCCGATGGGCCGCCGACCACCTCGCACGAGCTGAACGGATGGGGGGACAACCTCGTCCACGCGCAGCTCCTCGCGGTGGAGCGTGCGGGGCGCATCGCGGTGCTCTACAGCAACAAGGACTACAGCTCCGAGTGGAACTTCCATCCGGACAACAAGCGCTTCCTCTCCGTCGATAACACGCGCTTCGGCGTGAACGTGGTGGTGTATGCGCTCACGCGCTGAGTGGCGGGTGGCGCTCGAGCGCGCGGCGTTCGGGCTCGCGGTCGCGTTGATCGCGTGGGCGCTCTGGCGCTCGACGCGGCCGCGTGTGGCAACGTGGGCGTCGCGCGCGGCCTCGCTCCGCGAAGCCGTCGACGGTGCGGGCGTCGCGATGCGGCTGACCGACGTGCCGAGCGACACCGAGCGAGCGCGGTTGCGTGGACTACGTGGTGCGGGCGTGCCGGTGCGCTGGACGCGCACCGGGGCGGTCGCGGCCTCGATCATCGAACTGCGCCGCCTCCGCGATCCGATCGCGACGGTGCGGGTCACCGCACTCGGCGGTGCGGGTGCGGTGCTTCGCGACTCGCTCGGTCCGATCGACTCGCTCCCCGATGGCGGCACGCTCGACCTCGCGGCTCCGAGCGGTCGTGCGCGACTCCTCGATGCGGGCGTCAGTGCGACCGTGCGTACACCGACTCCAACGGGGCAACCGGATACGGTGCTCGTGCTCGGGCGCGCCGAGTGGGAGACGAAGTTCCTAGTGGCCGCGCTCGAGGAGCGTGGGTGGGCGGTGGCTCTGCGCACTCCGATCTCGCCGACCGGCGCGGTGACACAGGCGCGTGTGCGGCTCGACCCAGCGACCACAGCGGCCGTGGTGTTGGCGGACTCGACGGCGACGCTCTCGAGCGACGCGCTCGCGGCATATGTGCGCGCAGGGGGCGGAGTGGTCCTCGTGGGGAGCGGGAACGCACATCGCGCCGCACGAGCGCTCGCGCCCGGCGTAGTTGGAACTCGAACGCCCGAGTCGACGGCCCCGCTCGATGCGACGAAGCCGCTCGATGGACTCGCTCGGCGCGCGATCACTGCGCTGCGGTCGGACGCGGTGGTTCTGGCACGGAGCGGCGGTGTCGCGACGATCGCCGCGCGGCGCGAGGGACGGGGGCGCGTGCTGCAGATCGGCTACGAGGGACTCTGGCGGTGGCGGATGGAGTTCGGCGCCCTTGAGGCGCATCGGGCGTGGTGGTCGGCGCAGGTAACGCGTGTGGCCGACGAAGGCGACGCCACCGCCGCGAGCGACGACGACCCCGCACCCACGGCCGCCCTCCTCGATGCGCTCGGTCCCCCGACCCGTGACGCGCTCCCCGCGAGCGAGCGCGATAGCGCGCCGTGGCGCTTCGGGGCGACATTGCTTCTCATGCTCGCGCTCTGGGGGTCCCGTCGACTGCGTGGCGCGCCGTGAGTACGGTCGCGTACATCTCGCACGCCGATTGTGGTCGGCATGACACCGGGTGGGGACACCCGGAGCACGTCGGGCGCCTGCGCGCGATCCCACGGGCGATCGCGCGCGATCCGGAGCTCTTCACCTCGCTCGAGCATCGCGAGGCGCGGGTGGCCACGGCGGCTGAGCTGCAGCTCGCGCACGGCGCTGCCTACGTGGAGCGCGTTCGCGCGCTCTCGGAGAGCGGGGGCGGGCGCTTCGACGCGGACACCGTCGCCTCACCAGGATCGTGGGATGCCGGCGCGGCCGGTGCGGGTGCGGTGCTCGACGGCGTCGATCTCGCGCTCTCGGCGACGCCGATGCGAAGCTTCTGCGCGGTGCGCCCACCCGGACATCACGCGCTGCGCGACCAGGGGATGGGGTTCTGTCTCTTCGGGAATGTCGCGATCGCCGCACACTACGCGTGCACGCGCGGTGCGGATCGAGTGCTCATCGTCGATTGGGATGTGCACCACGGCAACGGAACGCAGGCGTTGGTGGAGCAGGAGCCCGCCATCCGCTTTATCTCGATGCACCAGTGGCCGTGGTACCCCGGCACCGGTGCCGCCGAGGATCGTGGGCCGCACGGCTCGGTGTGGAACGTGCCGATGGCGGCAGGACTCGCGCCGGAGCGCTACACGGGGGCGCTGCTCGAAGCGGTCGATCGCGCTACCACCGGGTGGACCCCCGATCTCGTGCTGATCTCGGCCGGGTTCGACTCGCTCGCGGGCGATCCCCTCGGCGGGTTCACTCTCGAACTGGAGCATGTGACCGTGCTCACCCGCGCCATGGTGGAACGCGCCGAGCACTGGTGCGGTGGACGGTTGGTCAGCGCGCTCGAGGGCGGGTACGCGCCCGATCGCCTCGGGGCCGCGGCCGTGGCGCATATGCTCGCCCTGCGCTGAGCTTGTGCCGCCGCGCGTGGGCGGCGAACGTTCCGCAGTAGCGTCTCTCTCCGGAGCCCTCCGTGCCCAAGCGTGGCTCACGCACCTACCGCCTGCGGGATTCGCGAGTCGTCCAGCTCACCGACGTGGAGCGCGCGACGGCCGAGAGTCGTGCGATCCCTCGATCGTGGTATCGCGATCCGTCGGGTGCCGTACAGGAGAACATCGATCCACGCGAGTATCCGGCGATCATCGCCGCCGGCACCGGGACGCTCTGGGTGGACATCGATCTCGAGCAGGGCGCGCAGGTCGCGCTCCTTGAGAAACTCTTCCGCTTCCATCCGCTCGCGGTCGAAGACACGCTGAGCCCGAGCGGGCGGGTCAAGGTCGAGGAGTACCCGGGGTACCTGTTCACGGTTGTGCGGGCCGTGCGATTCATGCACGAGACGAACGATCCGTACGATGTCGAGACCTTCAATCTCTGCGCGTTCCTCGGGGTGAATTACCTCGTCACGGTGCGCGGACGGCATGCGCCGGGGATCGACGGGGTGATGGATCGCGTGTCGCGCTCGCACGACCTGATGGATCGCGGCGCCGCGCGCCTGCTACACGCGGTGCTCGACGGCACGGTCGACGCCTACTTCCCGATCGTCGATCAACTCGATGCGTTCGTCGATGGGATCGAAGAGCGGGTGTTCGTCACCTTCGATGCCGAGGCACTCCGCGACATCTTCGCGTTCAAGCGCTTGGTGCTGCAGCTTCGACGGCACCTAGCACCGCAGCGTGAGGTGTTCAGTGTGCTCTCGAACCGCCCGTCGGCGGTGCTCCCGCCGGACGCGCAGCTCTACTTCCGCGACATCTATGATCACGTGATTCGTTTGAACGAATCACTGGACACCTATCGTGATCTGCTGTCGAGCACGATGGATTCGTATCTCACGCAGGTGTCGAACCGGCTCGGGGCGGTCTCGAAGGGGCTCGCCGCGCTCGGCGCGATCTCGATCCCCTTCGTGGTGATCAGCGGGATGTGGGGGATGAACTTCCAGTACATGCCGCTCGCAGACGATCCGCACGGGTTCTGGTGGATGCTCGGCATCCAACTCGGCCTGGGCGGTGCGCTCATCTGGATCCTCCGCCGCCGCGGAGTGCTCTAGATGTTCTGTCCGGAGTGTGGCACATGGAATCGCAGCGCGTCGAAGCAGTGTACGGCGTGCCAGCGCGCGTTGCCCGTGCTCAAAGGGTCCGCCGAGGTGCCGGATGCGCTCACGAGTGCGATCCGCCAGGCGACGGGGAACCGGTATCGGATCCGCCGTCGTGTGGGGAGCGGCGGGATGGCCGATGTGTACGAGGCGGAGCACGCCACGCTCGGGCGCCCGCTCGCGGTGAAGGTGATGCACGCGCATCTCGCGCGTGATGCGGGGATGCGCGAGCGCTTCCGCCGCGAGGCCGAGGCGGCGAGTCGATTGGTGCACCCGCTGATCGCATCGCCGCTGGACTATGGCGAAGCAGGGGAGACGGTCTATCTCGTCCTCCCCTTCTTGGCGGGTGGCGCGCTCGCGGACACCCTCACGCGCGACCGCACGGTGCCTCCCGCCCGACTCGCGATGATCGGCGCGCAGGTGGCGATCGCGCTCGATCACGCGCATCGGCACGGTGTGGTGCATCGCGACATCAAGCCCGACAACATCCTCTTCGATGACGACGGCAACGCGTTCATCACCGACTTCGGGATCGCGACCGCGCGCTTCCATGGCCGACTGACCGATGGCGGGAAGGCGATGGGGACGCCGCACTACATGAGTCCGGAGCAGGCGAGCGGACGGGTCGTCGATGGTCGCAGCGATCTCTACGCCGTGGGCGTGGTGATGTACGAGTGCCTCGCTGGAGAGCCGCCCTTTGACGGCCTCGACGGCTACGCCGTCGGCTACAAGCATGTGCACGAGGCGCCGGTGCCGATCGCAACGAAGGTGCCTGGGCTCGACGCCGCACTCGCCACGATTGTGATGCGCTGTCTCGCGAAGGCGCCGGAGGCGCGCTACGGGCGCGGCCGCGAGCTGGCCGCAGCGCTCCTCGACTGGATGCATCACGTCGGTGGCCCGGATGCCGCCCTCGTGGCCGCGACTCCTCGCACGTCGTCGCCCGCGGTCGCGGGCTGAAGGCCGGATGTCCGACCGCTTCATCCACGTCGCCGTGCCGGCGGCGTTCCACGGGCCACTCACCTATCGCGTCGATCCGGGCGCGGCCCACGAGGTGCACGCGGGCTCGCGTGTCGTCGTACCGCTTCGTGGGCGCCGCGTGATGGGGATCTGCCTCGGCGATACGCCACTCGGCACGCTCGATGCGGCCAAGGTGAAGGCGGTGCTTGCGGTCCCCGAGGCCGAGCCGGTGGTGCGCGCTGATCTGCTCGCCGTTGCGCAGTGGATGAGTCGCTACTACGCGACGCCGCTCGGGATGGTGCTCCGTGCACTCCTCCCCGCGGCACTCGCGCAGCCGACACGCCCCGACGCTCGGGGGCGCCAGGAGCGCTACCTCGAGCTCACGGGTTCGTTGCCGACGCTCGTGGAACGCGACCGTGCCTTCACGCGCGCGCCGCAGCAGCGCGCACTCTATGAGCTCGTTGAGGCGCGCGGTGGGCGCGCACCGCTCAAGGCGCTCCTCACTCAGCTCGGCGCCTCATCCGCAGTCGCCGATGGACTGGTGAAGCGCGGCTATGCCCGTATCACCGACGAGGCGCGTCCACGCGATCCCTTCGCTGCGCGCGCGGCGCTCAGCGCACCGGCGCATACGCCGACGCCCGCGCAGCAGGCCGCGGTCGCGCAGTTCGTGGCGGCGGCGCCGGGCACCACCTTCGTGCTCCACGGCGTGACCGGGAGTGGGAAGACGTTGGTGTATCTCGAGTGGCTCGAGCACGTCGTGCGTCTTGGCGGCAAGAGTGCGATCGTCCTCGTCCCCGAGATCGCACTCACCCCACAGACGGTGGATCGCTTCCGCGCCCGCTTCGGCGATCTCGTCGCGGTGCTCCACTCGGGGCTGAGCGATGGCGAACGCCTGGACGCGTGGCGCGCCATCCAGCGCGGCGAGAAGCGCATCGTCGTCGGCGCGCGCTCGGCACTCTTCGCCCCCTGCGCCGATCTCGGTGCGGTGATCGTCGACGAGGAGCACGACACGAGCTACAAGCAAGGAGAGGCCCCGCGCTACCACGCGCGCGACATCGCGGTGCTTCGCGCACGTGAGGCCGGCGCGGTCTGCGTGCTCGGGAGTGCGACGCCGAGCTTGGAGAGCTGGCACAACGTGCAGCTCGGCAAGTTCCAACTCGCCTCGCTCCCAGAGCGTGTGGGCGGAGCGTCGTTGCCGATCGTGAAGGTGATCGATCGTCGCGAGAAGCGTGTCCCCGCACCGATGAGTGCTGAGCTCCGCGCGCGCCGCGCGGTGCTCTCGGAGCCGCTCGAGGAGGCGGTGCGAGCGCGGCTCGCGAAGGGTGAGCAGAGCATCCTCCTGCTCAATCGACGCGGCTTCGCGACCGTCTGCCGCTGCCGGAGCTGTTCGTGGGTCGCGGAGTGCCCCGACTGCTCGATCGCACTCACGCTGCATCGCGTGCCGGCACTCTTGCAGTGCCACTACTGCGATCATCGCGCCGCGGTGCCCACCGCGTGTCCCGAGTGCGGCGGCGACGCGATCGCGCACCGCGGGATCGGCACGCAGCAGCTCGAGACCGTCGTCACCGAGTGTTTTCCCACCGCGCGGGTGGCGCGGATGGATCAGGACACGACGAGCGGGAAGTGGGCGCATGCGACGATCCTCGACCGCGTCGCGGCGGGTGAGGTGGACATCCTCCTCGGCACGCAGATGATCGCCAAGGGGCTCGACTTCCCGAACGTGACGCTCGTCGGTGTGGTGGACGCCGACACCGGGCTCCACCTCCCCGACTTTCGCGCGCGCGAGCGGACATTCCAGTTGCTGAGCCAGGTCGCTGGACGTGCCGGGCGTGCCGCACGTGCGGGTGAGGTGCTCATCCAGACGCGCGCCCCAGACGATGAAGCCGTGCGTCGCGCCGTCGAGCACGACTTCATCGGCTTCGCCGCCGGTGAGCTCGAAGCACGACGCGAACCGATCTATCCCCCGCTGGTGCGCCTGGCGCGCGTCGAGGTGAGCGGCGAGGACGCGGAGGTCGTCGAAGCGCTGGCGCTCGGTGCGCGCGACTGGCTCGACAACGCTGTCGGAGCGGACGAGACGATCGAACGCCTCGGTCCCGCCCCCTGTGCGATCCGCCGCGTGCAGACGCGGTGGCGGTGGCATCTCCTACTGCGAACGGGCGATCCGGGGGCGCTCACGCGCCTCCTCACGCGCTTCGTGCGCACCTTCGAGGTGCGCGGGGCGGGCGACCCGCGCGTGAGTGTGGACCGCGACCCCACCTCGCTGCTCTAGTCAAGGGGGCGCGTGCGCTTGTTCCCCCTCTCACGGAGGGAGAGATTTGAGGGGTGACCGCCCTCGCACGCCCTGATCTCACGACGCCCGAACTGCGCGCCGCGCCGGACGCGCGCTTTGTCCCCGCACCCGCGGACGGCGTCCTCCCCGAAGGCTTCTTCACCACCACGAATCTTCCAACGTATGTGAAGATCGATGGCGCGTGGCAGATGCCGAAGGAGCCACGGATGGACGCGGCGCTCGTGCGCGATGCCGCCGGTGTGCTCTGGGCCCGCGAAGGACGCCGCGTTCGCGCGGGTGAGCTCGTCGCCGTTGGTGCCGCCGAAGACGGACGCGAAGGGATCTTCGTGCATCTCACCGCGCTCCTCGGCGAACCGAGCGAGGAAGGCGAGTTCAAGTTCATGACCTCCGAGGTCTCGCGCGAGAAGCCGATCGACTACGGCCAGATGGCGCGTCACCTGCTCGCCGAGCGTGCGCGGGGTGGTTACACGGTGTGGGTGTGCGGGCCGGCGCTGGTGCACAGCCGCGCGCGCGCGGACATGACCTGGTTCATCGAGCAGGGGTTCGTGGGGGCGCTGCTCGCGGGGAACGCGGTCGCGGTGCACGACATCGAGGCCTCGATCTTCGGGACCACGCTCGGGATGACCGGGAGCGGGGAAGCGTCGAGCGGTGGGCATGGACTCCACATGCGAGCGATCAACCGTGTGCGCGCGGCGGGGTCCATCGCGGCGGCGGTCGCGAATGGGACGATCACCAACGGCATCATGCATGCCTGCGTGACGCACAAGGTCCCCTTCGTCCTCTGCGCCTCGATCCGCGATGACGGACCGCTTCCGGATGTGTTGACCGACACGATAGCTGCGCAGGACGCGATGCGCGCACACACCACCAAGGCGACGATGGCGATCCTCGTGGCCACCGCGCTGCACGCGATCGCCACGGGGAACATGCTCCCCGCCTTCGTCACCGAAGCCGATGGCACGATGCGGGAGATGACCACGATCTGCGTGGACTCCTCCGAGTTCGTCGTGAGCAAACTCAAGGACCGCGGCACGCATCAGGCGTTCGGGGTCGTCACCAATGCGCAGGATTTCATGCACATCCTGCGTCTCTACGTCGAGCGCGAGCTCGCGGCTGGGAGTCGATGATGGACGAAGTCCGCGAACGGTTCCTCCGCGCCATCGTCGAGCGCATCCCCTTGGACCGGATCATCGAGGTGCATGTGTTTGCTCCGATGCGACAGGGGATTCTGGAGTCGGGTGTGGCGGTCGTGGCTGCTGAGCGGGAATCCCCTGTCGCACCGGAGCAGGAAGGACAGGAACTACAGGAACTACAGGACGAACAGACCGCTATGGAGGGGGAGTTGGCGCCGGTGGCGGAGGTGGAGCCCGAGGCCGCACCCGAACCGAATAGCGCTCCCCCCGAGGGCCCCACGCGTCACGAGATCTTCTCGGCGCGCTACCGTCTCGTGCGAAAGGGACCCGACCGCGGCAAGTGGGAGTGTGAGATCGTGTCGCAGGCGGACGCGCCGCTCCCCACCGTCGATGCCGTTGTGCGCGGTGTCAACGAGCGTGCGAACGACGCGCTCGGTGCCGAACGGATCGACGTGGCGGCGCTGCGCGAACTCCTGGGAGCGCCGACGTGGACCGCGACGACGGCGTAGCGACCACCGAGCGTTTCACGCGCTATCTCCGGGAGCACAACCTCCCGGTCACGCCGCAGCGCATGGCGATCGCGGAGCTCCTGCTCAACTCCGACCGGCACCTCTCCGCAGAGGACGTCGCGCAGGCGCTCGTGCAGCGCGGGCGGCAGGCGGGCACCGCGACGATCTACCGCACTCTCGATGTGCTCGTCGCCTCGGGGCTCGTCGTGGAGCGCGATTTCGGCGAGGGGTTCCGCCGCTTCGAGCCTGCGCGTGATGTGCCGCACCACGAGCATCTACTCTGCACGCAGTGCGCGAAGGTCGAGGAGTTCCGTGATGAACGGCTCGAACGCATGACCACGCTCGTCGCCGAGACGCGAGGATTCGCACGGCAGCGGCATCGGTTGGTGATCTACGGCGTCTGTCGCGACTGTCAACGTGGGACCACGGGAGCGCGCGTATGAACGGGAGCGGAGAAGTCGGCATCATCATGGCGTTCGGGGCGGGGCTCCTTTCGGTGCTCTCCCCCTGTGTGCTCCCCCTGGTGCCGAGTTATCTGACCTTCCTCACCGGGCTCTCGCTCGACGATGTGGGGAACGCGCGACGCCGTGCGATCGCGCACGCGCTCTGCTTCGTGCTCGGCTTCTCGCTGATCTTCCTCTTGCTCGGCGCGAGCGCGACCGCGGTCGGACGGTTGCTCCTCCTCGAGCGGAAGTGGATTTCGCGCGCGGGTGGTGCCCTTGTCCTCGTCTTCGGGCTCTATCTGCTCGGCGTGCTCCGCATCGCCGCCTTCGATCAAGAGCGGCGCATGCACCTCGCCGACAAGCCGATGGGGTATCTCGGTACCCTCTTCGTCGGCATCGCATTCGGCGCGGGGTGGAGCCCCTGCATCGGCCCGATCCTCGGCGCGATCCTCACCTACACCGCGAGCGAGGCCGACCTCCGGCGCGGGTTGATGCTGCTCGGCGCCTACTCGATGGGGCTCGCGGTGCCGTTCGTGCTCGCGGCGGTGGCGATGGAACGCTTCCTGAAGATCTTCGGCGTGCTGCGTCGCCGGATGGGGCTTGTGAACAAGGTGAGCGGGACGCTCCTCGTGATCGTCGGGCTCCTGATGATCACCAACGCCTTCACGACAATGGCCGCCTTCCTCTCGAACTACACGCCAGAGTTCATCCGCGCGCGGCTCTAACTCAGGCGACCGAGGCGACTTCGTCCTCGAGCTGCTGATGACGGAGCAGCTCCCAGTAGTGCCCGCGCGCCGCGAGCAACGGGGCATGCGTCCCCCGCTCAACGATGCGCCCCTCGTGCAACACGATGATCAGGTCGGCGTCGCGCACGGCGGTCACACGGTGTGAGGCGATGATCGCGGTGCGCCCCGCGAGTGCCCCACGCAGCCCGCTGAGGATCGCGGCCTCGGTCTGCGTATCGACCGCCGAGAGCGCGTCGTCGAGGATCACCACGTTGGGGCGTCGCGCGAGCGCACGTGCGATCGTGGCACGCTGCTTCTGCCCACCGCTGAGGTTGATGCCGCGCTCGCCCAGGAGCGTCTCGTAGCCCGCAGGGAACCCTGCGATCGCGTCGTCGAGCGCCGCCACGCGTGCGCCCCACTGCGCGGCGTCATCCGTTGCACCGCTATAGCGGAGATTCTCACGGATCGTCTCGCTGAACAGCATCGCGTCTTGCGGGACGAACCCGATCTCGGCACGCAGATCGCGAAGCGCGAGCGAGGGGAGTGGATGTTCGTCGAGCGTGATCGTCCCCTGCTGCGGGTCGTGGAGCCGCGGGATGAGTTCGAGGAGCGTGGACTTCCCACTCCCCGTGGCACCGACGATCGCGACGACGCTCCCGGCGGCGATCTCGAGGTCGATCTCGTGGAGCACGGTGCGTGGCGCGTGCCCCTCCGTCGCGGGATACGCGAACGAGACGCCCGCGAATCGGATCGCGCGACCTCCCTCGCGTGGCGCGAGCACCGCCGGCGTGACAGGATCGGCGATCGCCACGGGCGCATCGAGCAGTTCGACCAAGCGCGCCATCGACGCCGCGCCGCGCTGAAAAAGATTCGTCACCCACCCGATCGCGATGAGCGGCCAGGTGAGGTTCACGAGGTAGAGCCCGAACGCCACGAGCGCCCCGACCGTCATCGCGCCGCGGATCACCTCGGTGCCACCGACGCCGATCACCGCGGCCGCGCCGAGCCCCGCGAGGAGCGCGAAGGCCGGGTTCGTCAGCCCGTTCACCCAGGCGAGTCGAAGATTCCGTGTGAGGTACTCCTCGCTCAGCCGATCGAAGCGCGCGCGTTCGGCATCCTCCTGCCGAAAGGCGCGAACGATGCGTGCGCCGCTCGCATTCTCCTGCACGCGCGTGCTCAGCACACCGAACTGCTCCTGTACTGCGTCGAAGCGGGTGTGGATCGCGCGTCCCAAGCGGAGCATCAGCACCGGGAGCACGACCAGTGGGAGGAGTGCGATCACGGTGAGTCGGGGATCGATGCGCAGCAGGAAGAAGAGCGAGACCACGCCGCCGACGATGGTGTTCGTCAGGTACATCACCGCGGGGCCCACGGCCATGCGGACCGCACTGAGGTCATTGGTGAGCCGCGCCATCAGCTCACCCGTGCGATAGCGTCCGTACCACGCGGCATCGAGTCGCGTGAGGTGCGCGAAGAGATCGTCGCGGAGGTCGGTCTCGATGCGGCGACTGATCCCGTTCAGGAGCTCGCGCATCACAAATCTGAACACGCCCATTGCGAGTGTGGTCGCCACCACGAGGAGGGCCAAACGGACGATGTCCTGCTGTGGGCGGCCCGCGCGGAGCCCGTCGATCGCGTGCCGGATGAGCGTCGGCACCAAGGAGAAGACCGAGGTCGAGATGAGCACGCATCCCAAGCCGAGCGCGAACTTCCCGCGGTACGGACGGTAGTAGGGGATGAGTCGGCGAAGTGCGCTCATCCAGCGCTCGGGCGTTGCCGCGCCGCTCGCTCCACCACAACGTTCACTGGAACGTTGGGAACCATCCCCTCTCGATCCGAGGTCTGCACGATGTCGAATACTATCCGCGCTGCGGTGCTCCCGCTCTGCGCCCTTGTGGTCCTCGCCTGCGGCGAGAAGGCCGCCCCCGCCGACGAGACGCGCGCCGTCGAACTTGCCCCCGCCGCCGCGCCCGCGGGCGGCATGGGTGATACGGCGGTGACACCGCCTGCCACGACCGAAGCCCCGGCAGCGCCGGCCGCACCGACCAAGGCCGCCCCGAAGCCCGCAGCCGCGCCGACCTCCGCGCCGGCCGCCACCAAGCCTGCGCCGGCCAAGCCCGCCGCAGCCACGAGCGGGATGATCGCCGGTGGGACCTCGTTCTCCACCGCGCTCATGGCCAAGGTCTGCACCTCGTCACACGCGGTCGGCGATCGCGTCACCACCACGCTGAGCGAGGCGCTCACGGGCACGAATGGCGTGAGCGTCGCTGCGGGCTCGACGGTCATGCTCGAGGTCACGCAGTCCGCGCGCGGCGAGAACAGCAAGAACGCCGCGATCGGGTTCAAGGTCGTCAGCGTCGAGGTGAACGGCGCCACCTACACCGTCGATGGCACGGTGAGCGCGCCCGCCCCACAGATTGTGCGCGCGCAGAGCACCGGCGATCAGGCCAAGAAGGTCGCCGCTGGTGCCGCGGTCGGTGCGCTCGCCGGGAAGCTCCTCGGCAAGGGCACGAAGAGCACCGTGGTCGGTGCGGCGGTGGGCGCGGCCGCGGGTGGGGCCGTCGCGAAGAACACCGCCGACTACAACGCCTGCCTCGATCCGAACACCGCCATCAGCATCACGCTGAACGGACCGCTCACGATCAAGAAGTGAGCGCGTCGGGTGGCGCGGTCAGAAACCGACGGCGCCGCCCACACTGCGGGGCTCGCGCACGCCGTGCCAGCCGCCGCCGGCCACCCACATGATCGCATTCACGTTCGCGATCCCGCTCCGGAACTCGATCGCGTGCCCCATCGCCCGGAGCGAGTCGAGCACCGCCGGTGTGGCCCCGTTCTGCTCGAACGCGATCGCATCGGGGAGCGCCTGATGATGGAGCCGCGGCGCGCGCATCGCCGCCGCGAGCGTCATCCCGTTGTCGATCACATTCAGGATCACCTGCATCGTCGCAGTGATGATCGTCGGCCCGCCGGCGGCGCCGACCACCAGGAGCACGCGCCGCTGCGGATCGAGCACGATCGTCGGCGCCATCGCCGAGAGCATCCGCTTGCCGGGCGCGACGGCATTCGCCTCGCCCTGCACGAGCCCAAACATGTTCGGCGTGCCGGGCTGTGCGGCGAAATCATCCATCTCGTTGTTCATGAAGAAGCCACCCTCAGGGATCCACACCCCCGAGCCGTAGCCACCGTTCAATGTCGTGGTCGTCGCAACCGCATTCCCGCGTTGGTCGACGACGGAGTAATGCGTCGTGTGTTCCGGCTCCACCCCTGACTTGAACGCCGGTGTGACGGTCGCCTTGGCGGGATCGATCGTCGCCGCGCGCGCGCGCGCGTACTGCTTGCTCGTGAGCTCCTTCAGTGGGACCTTCACGAACGCGGGATCACCGAGCTTGCTGTTGCGGTCGATGAACGCGCGACGGAACGACTCGGCGAGTCCGTGATAGTACGCCGTGCTCGCATAGGGCGCCGGCCGGCCACGCGCTTCGAGGATGTTCAGCGCCTCCGTCATCGTGACGCCACCCGACGACGCCGGCGGCATCGAGATGATCGTGTGGTCGCGATACGTCGAGAAGATCGGCTTTCGCCAGATCGGGCGATAGCGCGCGAGATCGGCCATCGTGATGAGCCCACCGCCGCGCTTCATCTCCGCCACCAACGCTTCACCCACCGGCCCCGTGTAGAAGGCGCTCGCGCCCTTGGCCGCGATCAGCTCGAGCGAGCGCGCGAGCTCCGGTTGCACCAATCGTGAGCCCGGCGCCGGCGTCTCGCCGTTCGGTGCGAAGCGCGCCCCGCCCGCAAAGCGACCGATCTTCTCCTTGCTCCCCGCGAGTGAACGCGCGAGCGCACTGTCGACAATGAACCCTTCCTTCGCGAGCCTGATCGCTGGCGCCATCACGCGCGCCAAGGGGAGTCGACCGTACTTCTTCAGCGCCTCGGTGAGTCCTGCGACCGCGCCTGGAACACCCGACGCGAGATGCCCCACCACGCTCTTCTCCGTGAGCTTCCCTGTTGCCGGATCGACGAACATGTCGCGCGTCGCCGCCAGCGGCGCGATCTCGCGATAGTCGAGCGCAGCGACGCGGCCATCCGCCATGCGGATCACCATGAATCCGCCGCCCCCGATGTTCCCAGCGAACGGATAGGTCACCGCGAGCGCGAAGCCGGTCGCCACCGCAGCATCCACCGCGTTCCCGCCGACGCGCATGACCTCCACCCCCGCCTGACTCGCGAGTTCGGAGTTGCTGACCACCATCGCCGAGGTGGCGAAGGTCGCGGGTTCGATGGTCGGGAAGCGCCACCCACCGGGAAAGGTCCCGGAGTGCTTCGAGTCGGTGGTGGGCGGTGGAGTCCCCTGCGAAGCGAGGGGAGCGACGGCGGCGCCAGCCCACAGCGCCAAGGCGAGGGAACGGATGACGGGTGTGCGCATAGGCGGTAACTTAGCTCCCATGGCCCGTATCCACGACCCGCGCGTCACCGAGCAGCGGAACCCGCGCACGGCAGAGATCGACCTCGCGTCGAGTGCCGAGATCGTCGCGCTCCTGAACGCCGAGGACCGCGCGGTGAGCGAAGCGGTCGCGACGCAGGCCGCCGAGATCGCGGCGGCGATCGACGCGGCCGAAGCGACCTTCCGCGCGGGCGGCCGCCTCTTCTACGTCGGCGCGGGCACCTCCGGCCGACTCGGCGTGCTCGACGCCAGCGAGTGCCCTCCGACCTTCGGCGTGTCACCAGAGATGGTGCAGGGGATCATCGCCGGGGGGATGGCCGCGCTCACCCGTGCGCAGGAGGGCGCGGAGGATCGCCCCGACGGCGCGCGCGCGGATCTCACCGCCGCGCAGGTGCGCGCTGGCGACTTCGTCGTCGGGATCGCCGCCAGTGGCACCACCCCCTACGTCCAGGCCGCGCTCGAACACGCGCGCACGCTCGGCGCACGCACCGCGCTCGTCGCCTGCTCGCCACCGCCGCCGGCGATGCGCGCCGCGGCGGACATCGCCATCGTCCCCGTCACCGGTCCCGAGGCGCTCACCGGCTCCACACGCATGAAGGCCGGCACCGCGACCAAGCTCGTGCTGAACACGATCACGAGCGGCGCGATGATCCGCTTGGGTAAGACCTACGGCAATCTCATGGTCGATCTCCAAGCGACGAATGACAAACTGCGCGATCGCTCTGAACGCATCGTGGCCGAGGTGTGCGAGCTCTCACGCGACGCGGCGAGCACCCTGCTCGTGGCCGCTGGCGGACGGGTGAAGACCGCGATCGTGATGCACAAGCGACAGTGCACGCGCGCTGAGGCGGAGCAGCTGCTCGACGAAGGTGGTGGCGTGATCCGCCGCGTCGTCACCGACGCACCGCCTCCCGTATGACCCGGTTCACTGAGCTGCCGACCGCCCCGATCCTCGTCGGGTTGATGTCGGGGACCTCGCTCGACGGCATCAGTGCGGCCGCGGTGCGCTTTCACGTCGACGGTGTGCGGCCGCGCGCGGAGCTGCTCGCCTTCCGATCGACGGAGTACACTCCGGCGCAGCGGGCACGGCTCGCGGACGCCCTGCGTGGCGCGACACCCGATGAGTACACCCGGCTCGACTTCGCGCTCGGGAGTTGGCTCGGCGAGGCCGCGGTCGGCGTGATCGCGGAGGCGGGGCTCGCGCGCGATGAGGTCACCGCGATCGCATCGCACGGGCACACCGTCTGGCACGCCGCGCCCGAGGGAACCTGGCAGTTCGGGCAGCCCGCGGTGATCGCGGAACGGACCGGGATCCCGGTCATCGCCGACTTCCGTGTGCGCGATGTTGCGGCGGGAGGGCAGGGCGCACCACTCGTCTCGCTCGCCGACGCGTTGCTCTTCGCGCACGACACCGAGTGGATCGCGTTGCAGAACATCGGTGGGATCGGGAATGTCACCGTGGTGCCGCCCGGCGGGAGCGAGCTGCAAGCGGTGCGCGCTTGCGACACCGGCCCCGGCATGTGCGTGATCGACGGGATCGTGCGCGCCTCTTTTCCTGGCGTCCCGTTCGATCGCGATGGCGTCATCGCGCGGCGGGGGAGTGCGGTGCCGGAGGTCGTCGATGCGCTGCTCGCGCACCCGTACTTCGCCGCGCCGCCCCCCAAGAGCACCGGGCGAGAGCTCTTCACCAGCGAGTACATCGCCGACGTGATGGCGCGCGTGCGCGCGGCGCGCCCTGGAGCGACCGCTGCGGACTGTGTCGCGACCGCCGTGCTCCTCACCGCACGTGCGATCGCGCTTACGTTCGAGCGCTTTCTCCCTGAGCCAGTCACCACGCTCGTCTGCTCCGGCGGCGGGGCACGGAACCCAGTGGTGCTCGAACAGATCGCCGCCGCGCTCCCGGCGATTCAGGTGGAGCGTTTCGATACCCGCTACTTCGACGGCGAGGCGAAAGAGGCGGTCGCCTTCGCACTCCTCGGACTCCGCTTTCTCCAGGGTGAGCCCGGCAACGTGGTGCGCGTGACCGGCGCGCGCGGCCCACGCGTGCTCGGTAGCTGGACGCCGGGCGCGTGAACCCGCTCGCCGCGCATCTGATCCCAGCCATTCGGTGGGACGCGGAACGCGGATTCGGTGGCGAAGCGGAACGGATCGCCCGCGCGCTCACCCTCGGTGTCGGCGGCTTCGTCATCCAGAACGGTCCCCTCGACGCCGTGGCTGCGCTGGTGCGCGCCCTCCACACCCGCGCGCGCCATCCGCTCCTGATCGCGGTCGATGGCGAGAACGGGCTCGGCGGCACACTCTCCGGCGCAACGGGGTTTCCGCCTGCACAGGCGCTCGCCGCAGAGGGAGAGGCCAGCGTGCGCCGCGCGGCAGCGATCACCGCCCGCGATGCACGCACAATCGGCGTGAACTGGCTGCTTGCTCCCGTGCTCGACATCGCGCTCGAACCGCTCAACCCCGTCGTCGGTTCGCGCGCGTTCGGTGACGAGGCGGCCACCGTGGCGGAGGCCGGCGAAGCGTGGATCGACGCTGTACAAGCCGAGTCGGTGCTCGCCTGCGCGAAGCACTTTCCCGGGCACGGGCGCACGCTGCTCGATTCGCATCTCGATCTTCCGATCATCGAAGCGGAGCAACAACTGCTGCACGAGATCGATCTCGCCCCCTTCCGCGCCGCGATCGATGTCGGTGTCGCCTCAGTGATGGTCGGTCACATCGCGGTCCCTGCCTTCGATGCGAGCGGGCGCGCGGCGTCGATGAGTGCGCCGATCATCCAACAGCTCCTCCGCGAGATGATGGGCTTCGATGGGCTCGTGGTGAGCGATGCGCTCGAGATGGATGGCGCCCTCGCACTCGAAGCTGAACCCGCCGCAGCGGTCCGCGCACTCGGCGCGGGGCTCGACCTCCTCCTCGCCCCCTTCGATCCGGCCGCGATCCTCAAGGCCATGGAGCGCGCCATCGCGGATGGCGTACTCGACGCCGAACAGCTCGAGCGGAGCCGCGCCCGTCGACTCCAGTGGGCGCAGTGGGGAACCCCCGCCGCGCCGGGGCGCGCCACCACCCTCGACGACGCGATGTGGGCACGCCAAGCGGCCGCGCGTGCACTCACCGTCGTCCGCGGTCAGCTCCCCATCATCACCTCACGCGTGCGGCTCGTTGTCGTCGAAGACGATCGCACTGCCTACGCGCCCACCCCATCCCGACGTGAACTCCCCGACGCGTTCACCGCGATGGGGATCGAGGTGGTGCCGCTCCTGGATCCGCGGACCGATTACGCCCCGCTGGTGATCGCGGTGTACGCCGGCGTCGTCGGCGGCAAAGGACACATCGCACCGAGCGATGCCGCGTGCGCGGCCGTCACCCGCGCGCAGGAGATCGCGCGTGCCGGTGGACGCGAATGCGTCGTGGTGCTCTTCGGTGATCCGGTCGGGGCCGCGCGACTCAGCGGGAGCGAGCACATGCTCTTGGCTTGGCGTGGCGACGCGGCGATGCAGCTCGCCGTCGCCCACCGGCTCGTTACGGGCTCTTGATCGCGCTCGCGCCTTCGGTCGGCAACTGACGGATCAATCGATCGCTCGGCACCGAATACACGATACGCCCCTGCGCCTCGGCCGGCCCGCCATACACCACGCCGACCACCCATCCCTGCGCGTTGAACACCGGGCTCCCCGACGACCCACTCGCCACGAACGCATCGATCTGCAGAATGTCGTCCAGCGACTTCGCGATCGTCCCGCGCGCGAGCGTGGCGTGCGCGGTGATCGTCGAGATGTCGCCATCCATCCCAGCGGTGGAGGTACCGAGCGGGTAACCGATGATCGCCACCGGCGAGCCCACCACCACGGCGCGTGCACTCGAGCCGATCCCAACCACGCTCGGGAATGGACCGCTCCCATCGAGCTTGATGAAGGCGAGATCGTCCGACGTGCTGACCTTCACGAGCCGCGCCGCGATCCACCGGTTGCTCTCACTGAAGATCACCGCGATCCGCTTGGGTGGTTGCCCATCCGCGCCCTGCACGACGTGGCGGTTGGTGACCAACAGCCCCTGCGGCGTCACGCCGAACGCGGTGCCGCTCTCGAGGTCGCCATTCGCCATCTCGACGGCGATGAGCGCCACCGCGCGCAGGTTCAGCTTTGCGATCGCCTCGGCATCGAGCGTTCCCACCGTGCGCGCCTGCACCAATCGTCGCTCGGCGGCGGCGAGTCGTGCGCTCAACTCCTCGACCGAGCCACCACCCTTCGCGATCCCTGCCGAGATCTGCTGCGCGAGCGCGCCATTCTCCGCCTGCAGCACCTTGTACGCGTCGGCCATCCCTCCGTCGCGCCCAGCAGCCGCACTCAGCGCGCGGTTGAGCGAGTCGGTGCGCGCCAAGAGCGTGCGCATCGCGGCCACTTCACCCGCCGAGCGACGCTCGCCGATCACATACGCCGCGACGAGCCCCACGACGAGCACCGCCGCCAATGCGTACATCGAGCGCCGCAGGGTCCCGGTCTGCTTCTCCACCGCCTCGGCGATGCGCGCAGTCGTGTCGCGGCGCGGCGCGGCCGCTGGTGCGGGCGTGCCACCACTCACGCGCGTGGGCTCCGGTGCCGCGCTCTCCATCGACGCGATGAGGCGGAGCTCGATGCGAGGGCCATCCTTGCCGAGTGCGATCAGATCGCCGTCGAACACGGCGCGCTCGCCGTCGATGACCTGACCGTTCACATAGGTGCCGTTGGTGCTGCCAAGATCGACGAGCAGCACGCGCCCATCCGTCACGCGGAGTTCGGCGTGGCGCCCGGAGACATCGACGTCACGTTCGACATCGAGCCGCAGATCGTTCATCGGGTGGCGACCGAGACTCACCACCGACTTGTCGAATCGCTCACGGGCGCCCGCGCGCGCGCCGCTCGTGATGCGGAGTTCGAGCGCCATCAACGTCCGCGCGTGAGGTACAGCGCGGCGGCGACGAGGATGAAGATCGCACCGAAGATCAGGCGCAGCGCCGTGGGCGACGGGCGTCCGCTCGATGGGGGCGCTGCCGATGCGGGGGGTGCGACCGGCGCGGTCACGCGCGGGGTGGGCGGCTTGCTTGGGCGGGTCGGCGCGGAGGCCGCGACCTCAAGCGTCGCGACGAGGTTGGCATCAACCGGCATTGTCGCGCGCGACTCCCCGGAGCTGCGGAACACCGCGTGACCGACCGCATCCGCCCCTTCGGGTGGTTGAAGCCCTTCACCCTCGAAGCGCGCTGCGATCACGGTGATGTTGTCTGGCCCGCCGTTCTCGTTCGCGAGCTCGATCAACGCCTTGCAGATCGTGACGAGATCAGGGCCCTCGTCCACGATCCGCGCGATGTCGTTCGCGCGCATCTGCCCACTCATCCCATCGCTGCAGAGGATGAGCGTGTCACCCGCGCGCACCGGCTGGTGCGTGAGATCGACCTTCACCGCGGGCTCCGGCCCCAACGCCTGCAGGATGATGTTGCGACGCTCGCTGACCTCGGCCTCTTCGGGCGTAAGCTCCCCGGCCTCGATCAGCTTCTGCATCAGCGACTGATCCTTCGTGATCTGGATCGCGTGCCCGTTGCGCACGAGATAGCTGCGCGAATCGCCGACCTGCGCGAGATAGAGGCGATCGCCGAGGAGCCCCGCGATCGTCGCCGTCGTCCCCATGCCGCGGTTCTCGGGATGCTCGGCCGCGAAGCGGTGGATCGCGACGTTCGCCATCTCCGTCGCGCCGCGGATCGCGGCCGCGAAGGTGTCAGCGTCCTTCATCGGCGACTGGCGCCAGCGCGCGTCGAGCTCCGCGAGCACGATCTCCGTCGCCATCTGCGAGGCGACTTCGCCTGCCGCGGCGCCACCCATCCCATCGGCGACCATGAAGAGCGTGCCGCGCTCCCCGGTGACGTGCGTACGCACCTCGGGCTGAAGCGTGGCGTTCATCGTGGTGAGATCCGCCACGACGAAGGCATCCTCGTTGTGCTCACGCGTGCGTCCCACGTCCGTGCGTCCGAAGACGTGGACGATCACGGGGCCGTTCGCTCGGGAGTCGGTCACGCGGTCATTGGCAGAAGGTCTCGACGAGTCCAGAAGACTTCTTCGCATTCGGTCCGTCACCGGAACGCTGCCCGCGCTTCCACACCACACAGGCCTCGTCCCCTTGTCCCAACTTCGCGTGCGCGTGTCCTAGGATAACGTACGCGAGGGCCTTCCGATCGCCAGTCGCCGACGCGGCCACCGGATCCAACTGCGTGATGATCTGTTGCGCCTCGCTCGCCGTGACCTCTTCGGCATCATTGGCAACGCCCAACCATCGCTTCAACGGATCCACCGCCTCCGCCGCCCCTCCCCCATTCGTACGAGCCGCCCCCCCCGTGGGTTGCATCGGGGTCGAAAGCTGCTGCACCGGCGGGGCCGACTTGGATGCATCGTTGTTCGCCAACGGCTGCGCTGTGCTCGGCGTCACCGAGGGGCCAGGCGGCGCGATGATCGCGGTGGTATCGGCAGGCGCCGCGGCCGGCTTCTTCATCATGACCACGCCGATCCCCGCCGCGGCGATCACCCCGATCCCACCGATGATCGCAGCAAGTGGCGGTCCCTTCTTGGCGGCTGGCACCACCGCGTTGTCCGCCGGGGTCGAGCCCTTCGAGGCCACCCGAGTGGGCGGCACCGCAGGCGCCGCGGCGGTCCGCGCGGCCGGGCTCGGCGCCGACATCACCATCGTCCCCTCGGCCGCAGCGAGCACCGCCGGCATCCCCTCCACCGACGCCGCCATCTCCCGACCGAACTGCGCCGCGCTCTGATAGCGCTCGGCCGCGTCGCGCGTCAGCGCCTTCGTGATCACCTGCTGCAGCGCCGCGGGCCACGCGATGTCCGGGCGGATCTCAGCGAGCGTCTTCGGCTGCTCCACCAAGCGCGCGATCATCGCTTCCTGCGCCGAATCCGCGGGGAAGGGGAGCTTTCCCGTGAGGCAGTTGAACGCGACCAAGCCGAGTGAATAGAGGTCGCTCCGCCCGTCGAGTTTGTCGCCCGCGAGCTGCTCGGGACTCATGTACTCCGGCGTCCCGACCACGAGCCCCGTCTTCGTCACCTTCTGCGCATCGCTCGAGCTCGCCTTCGCGATCCCGAAGTCCACCACCTTCACCAGGTCGCTCCCGTCGCGCCCCTTGGCGATCATGATGTTGTCGGGCTTCAGATCGCGGTGCACGATCCCCGCGTCGTGCGCCACCTGCAGCGCGTCGCCCGCCTGATGGATGATCGACGCCGCGCGCGGCGCGGGGAGCGCGCCATTCCGCTCGACGAGCGAGGTGAGCGACTCCCCTTCGATGAACTCCATCGCGAGGTAGATCAGCCCGTCCGGCGTCTCGCCGAAATCGTAGATCGCGCAGATGTTCGGATGATTCAACCGGCTCGCGTTCGACGCCTCGCGATTGAAACGCGCGATCGCATCCGCGTCCTGCGTCATTCCCGGGTTCATCACCTTCAGCGCCGACTTGCGTCCCATCTTCACATGCTCGGCGAGATACACCTGTCCCATCCCACCTTCGCCGAGCTTCTTCAGGATGTGGTAGCGCTCGGCGACGATGGTGCCCATGAGGTCGCCCATCGCGTTCTGCGCGCGCAGCGCGGAACCGTCGCGCGGGCAGAAGCGCTCCGAGAGCGGGTACTCCGTGCCACAGGTCGGGCAGATCTTCTGCTCGCTCACAGTGCCTCCACCCGCATCACCTGATCGCCGAGCATGATCTTGGTGCCGGGCTTCACCGCGCGCTCGCCGCGCACCGAGACCGCGATCCCGTTGCGGCTCCCGGCGTCGAGCACGATGAACTCCAGGTCCTCGCTGCGGATCTCGGCGTGCTTCCCGCTCATGGTTTGATCATAGCCGAAGATCCAGTCGCCCTGCTCACGCCCGAGGAACACCGAGCGTCCCGGCGAGAGATGGAAGTTGTCGCGCGCACTCCCGTCCGCGCGGAGCTGCGAGAGCACGGCGATATCGGCGGGTGGCGTGTTCGAGCCGAGGCGACGCGTCTGATCCGCCTCTGGCGGATGCGGGCCCGGGTAGCCGAGGCGACGGAAACGGATGAGCTGCGCCCCGACAAGGATCGTGTCGCCGTCCTGCAAGCGATACGGCGCATCGAGAAAGACCCAGGTGCCGTTGCGCGAGCCGAGGTCGCGCACGAAGAGCTGCCCTTCGCGCGCGCTGAACTGCGCGTGCACGGGGCTCAGGTATACATCGTCGGCGAAGACGATCTGTCCTTCTTGGCGCCCCACGGTGGTCTCAGCCTCGAGCGTGAAGCTTTGCGTGGTCGAGCCGTCGTCGTCGAGGAGTGCGAGCTTGCCGCCGGTCTGCATCGCCTTCGCGCTGAAGACCGCGGTGCCGGACATTGGAAGCTGTGGCGCTTCGCTCCCGGTGCGCGCGCCGCAGCGTCCGCAGAAGAAGTCGATGCCGAGCTTGATCGGCGCGGAGCAGGAGCCGCACACCGCGCGGGGCGTGGGCGCGGCCCCGAGTCGTTGACCGCAGCGGGGGCAGAACGGTTGCCCGGGTTCGATCATCGCCGAGCAGTGCGGGCAGGCGACGAGGACGGACTTGGCGCCGGTGCTGCCGGTGCTCGCGGCGGCGGAGACGCGGGTGCTCGGCATCTCGAAGCCCGCGGGGGGCGGGCTCGCGGAGGGGCGTCCGGTGGCGGATGCGCGGATCGCCGCCACATCGATCACGCGGGCGCCGCCGGCGACCACCGGCTTGCCGCAATCGATGCAGAACTTCGAT
>JAIETI010000044.1 GCA_019745365.1 Gemmatimonadaceae bacterium
TAACACCCGCAACCACACGGGATGGTGCTTGGACGTCACCGATCTTGCGGCCAGCAAGTTGGCTGCTTTCCGTGACAAGGACCGCGAATTCGTGCGTGCTTTGCTCTCAGAGTGGATGATTCGACCGGACGTACTACTCGAACGAATCGAAATGCTCACCGTCGAATCGCCCCGACGTGATCGAATCCGGGCTTGGGCCAGAACCACCATTGAAGATCTCGGAATCGACTAGGACGCGAGGCACTCCCTACTTCCGCATCAACCGCGCCGCGTTCTCGGAGTACACCTTCTTGAGCACCGCGTCCGGGAGCCCGAGCCCATAGAGCTTCCAGAATGCGTGATACGGCCGGTAGTAGTCGAAGTAGTCGTCGCGGCTCTCCAACACGCGCCAGAAGTACGGATACTCATCTGGCTGGAACGAGTCCTTGCCGAAGAGGATCCGGTCCGGATAGTGCATGAAGAGATCCTGATACGCGCGCGGCTGCCGACCGATCTCGTAGAGCACCGCGCCGATCTCGCTGTACACGTTCGGGTACTTGTCGAAAAGCGCGCGCAGGCGCGGCACATCGTTGCCGTTCCAACCGAGGTGCGCGATCACGAAGGTGGTGCGCGGCTGACGACGGAAGAGGTCGTCGCGCTCCTTCATGAGCGTCTCGAACGCGGGGAACTGCGCCGGATCGTAGCGGCGCCCGGGAAAGAGCGAGAGCTCGAGCCAGCGTTCGTTGTTCGCGTCGATCGGCTCGAAGAACTGCGCCGGGTCGGCGACGTGGATGAACACCGGCATCTTGAGCCGCGCACACGCCTCCCAGAAGGGCGCGAGATCGGGATCGTTCAACGTGAGCCGCGTGCCGTCGGCCTTCTTGGTCGAGAGCCCAAACCCCTGCTGGATCTCGCCGACGGCGACGGCACCGGCGGCGACGTCGGCCTCGAGCTGCTTGACCGCCTTCGCCGCCCACGCCGGCCCCACATCACGGAAATCGTACCCCGCCATGAGCTTGATGCGGTCCCGCATCTCGGGCACGCTGTCGAGCCGCGCACGCGTCGCACGCAGGCGATCGCCCGAGAGGCGATCGGCGGCCACCATCACACGGATGTTGAGCGAGTCGAGCGTCAGCCCCAGCGCGCGGATCGCTGCGAGCGAGCCGAGCGAGCCTTGCGGATGCCCATGCCAGTCGGTGACCGGGAACTTCGCCTTCCGCTGCGTCGTGGGCGCCGCGGCCACGGTCGAGCGCGGCCGATAGTCCACGAGGTTCGGCGGCGTCATCGTCGGCGCACGACAGCGCCCCGGACGGATACTCACCGTCCCGGCCGGACACTCGGCACCGATCGCGACGTTCACTTCCTGCCCGGGGGCGATCTGCGCGCGGGCGACCGTCGCGAGCGTAAGGAACAGCGAAAGCGAGAGAGTGGAGCGCATCGAGCCACCGCGTGTTGAGGGGAACACCACGATATCAATGCAGACGAGCCGACCCGCGTGGCGGACCGGCTCGCTGGGCCGTTCGATCAGACTATCGCGTCGGCTTGCCGGGCGGCGTGGCCGAGGTGAAGACGTCGCGGTTCTTCGCGATGTAGCTCGCGAGGTTCCCCGGCACATCCTCCTCGGGGAAGATCGCCGTCACCGGGCACTCTGGCTCACAGGCGCCGCAATCGATGCACTCGTCAGGGTGGATGAAGAGCTGATCCGGTCCCTCGTAAATGCAATCGACCGGGCAGACATCCACGCAGGCCTTGTCCTTCGTCCCGATGCAAGCTTCGGTGATCACGTACGGCATCGCGCTCCTCGCGGCGTTATGGCGCCGCGTGGGGCGGCGCGCTCGAAGAATAGTATCGGCACGACCGCCCCCCGTCGAGCGCTGGACACCAGCGTCCCCGCCCCCTATCTCAGGGGATGCGACTGACGATCAATGGCCGCCCGTGGGAGGGCGACCCCGCCGGCGAGACGACGCTCCTCGGCCTGCTCCGCGACGACCTCGAACTCACCGGGACCAAACTCAGTTGCGATCGCGGCGAGTGCGGCGCCTGCACCGTGCAGCTTGATGGCCGCACCGTCCACGCCTGCCTCACCCTCGCCCACGGCTGTGACGGGCAGGCGGTGCGGACGGTCGAGGGGCTCGCGGGCCCCGAAGGCGCGCTGAACGACCTCCAGGCCGCGTTCATCGCACACGACGCGGCGCAGTGTGGTTTCTGCACGCCGGGGCAACTGATGGCCGCCGATGCACTCCTCGCGGCGAATCCACGCCCCTCGGATGAGGAGATCCGCGCCTGGATGGCCGGGAATCTCTGCCGCTGCGGGACCTATCCGAACATCCTCACCGCGATTCGTGCGGTCGCGGAGGCGCGCTCTCGTGGCTGAGGTGAAGAGCGGCTTCATCACCACCACGGTCGAGGTCGAAGGGCGCACCGAGACCCGCGTTGTCGAGCGTCCCGCGTTCGAGCCCACGCCATGGGGCACGGATGCCGCGCTCACGCATGTCGGTCAGTCGCCGCCGCGCGTGGACGCGCCCGAGAAGGTCACAGGGCGTGCGCGCTACACCGCCGACATCCAACGCCCTCGGCAGGCGGTCGCCCTCTTCCTGCGATCGACCGTCGCAAAAGGAACGATCACGCACTTCGATGCCACCGCCGCGCGGGCAGTCCCTGGCGTGCTCGCCGTCATGGGCCCCGGCGACGCACCCGCCAAGACGCGCCTCTTTCCCAGCGCGATCAGCTACGCCGGCCAGCCGATCGCCGCGGTCTGCGCAGAATCGGAGTCCGTCGCCTGGCGCGCGCTCCGCGCGATCGTCGTACAGATCGACTCACTCCCCTTCGCGGCAACCTTCGAAGCGACCGCCGCGCCGGATGCGCCCAAAGTACGCAGCGCAGGCAATCTCGCCGAGCCGATCGTCGTCTCGCGTGGCGACGTCGCGGCGGGACTCGCGGCCGCTGAGGTGACGATCACCCGCGAGTATCGCACCCCGGTCGCGCTCCACTCCGCGATGGAGCCACACGGTGCGGTGGCCGAGTGGGAGGGCGATCGCCTCACGATCTGGGAGAGCACGCAAGGGATCTTCCGCACGCGGAACGATGTGGCGCGGGTGCTCGGCATCGCCCAATCGCAGGTGCGCGTGATCAAGGAGTACATGGGCGGCGGATTCGGGGCGAAGAACGGTGCCGGCGCGCACACCTTCACCGCCGCGCTCCTCGCGAAGCAGCTGCAGCGCCCCGTGCGCTGCGTGCTCGAACGCGACGGCGAACAGATGGACAGCGGGAACCGGCCCGCCACCACCCAACGCGTCACCCTCGGCGCACGGCGCGATGGCACGCTGACCGCGATCCGGCTCGACGCCGACGTCCCGCTCGGCATCTCCGGCTGGGAGGGCGGTCCGGCGCAGCTCTATCACGAGCTCTACGCCTGCGCCAACGTGCACACCACCGAGCGCTTCGCCCACATCAATGCGAGCGGGATGCAGGCGTTCCGCGCGCCAGGGTATGCGGAGGGTGCGATCGGGCTCGAAGGCGCGATGAACGCGCTCGCGACCACGCTCGGCATCGATCCGCTCGAACTCCGCCGTCGCAACTTTGCTGAGCGCGATCCGCGGTTGGATCGTGCGTTCACGGGGAATGCGCTGCGGCAGTGCTACGACGAAGCCGCCGAGCGTTTCGGGTGGACGGCCCCGCGCCCGGCACCGGACCGCGCGCATCCCGAGCGTGTGCGTGGCCGCGGCGTGGCCGCGCAGACCTGGCCGACGGGCGGTGGACCGCCCGCATACGCGACCGCCCGACTGAACAACGATGGATCGATCGAGATCGCGAGTGGCACGCAGGATCTCGGGACCGGTGCGCGCACCGTGCTCGCGCAGATCGCGGCCGATGCGTTCGGCGCCGCGCTGCACGATGTGCGCGTAGTGCTGGGCGATACTGAACGCGCGCCGTACGCCGGCAACTCGTGGGGCTCGATGACCACGGCGAGCGTCGGACCTGCGGTGCGCATGGCCGCGGAGGACGCGCGCGCCAAGCTGCTCGACGCCGCATCGCAGCTGCTCAACGTTCCCGCTGATGCGCTGGAGACGCGCGAGTCACGGATCATCGTCCGCGACTCCGATCGCACGATGACCTTCGCTGAGGTGACGGGAAAGCTCGGGAACGTGATGATCCAGGGGCGTGGGTCGCGCGGTCCGAACCCCAGTGATCGCGCGATCGTCACCGTCGGCGTACAGATGGCCGAGGTGGAGGTCGATCGCATGACTGGCGTGGTGCGCGTGCTGCGGATCGTGGCCGCGCATGATTGTGGGCGGGTGATCAATCCGACGCTCGCGCGGAGTCAGCTCGAAGGGGGGATCCTCCAAGGGCTCGGGTACGCGCTGTTCGAGGAACGTCGACTCGATGGGGCGACCGGTGTGCCACTCAATCCGTCACTGCACGACTACAAGATCCCGACGATGGCGGACTGTCCCGCCATCGATGCGTGGTGCGTGCAGAATGTCGATGCTGACGCGAACCACACCGGCGCACGTGGGTTGGCGGAGCCGCCGCTGATCCCGACGGCGCCCGCGATCGCGGCTGCGGTCGCGGACGCGTTGGGTGTGGAAGTCAGTGAACTACCGTTGACGCCCTGGCGGGTGCTGGCGGCGTTGGGTTAGTTGCCTCCGAGGCGGGTGAGGCGGGCTTCGACTTTGGCGGGGATGATGGTGCAGCCCCGCTTGTCGACGAAGACGGTATCTCGCCATTCAGCATAGCTCGGCACGCGCACTCCGATGTCGAAGGACCCCTTCTGTTGCGTGAGTGCGTAGATCGGATTCCCGGGATCCAGGCTCGGCAGGAGCGGCCCGGATGACTCGCGCCGGTTGCCGAACAGCGCGCGTACCGTGACCATCGAGAGTGAGTCAAGCGATCGCCCGGAGAGCGCGTCCACTACCCGAAGCTGCACCCCTGGCTGTGGAACAGCCGGACACACTCCGCTGCTTTCGGAGCACGCTAGACACACAATCGCGGCGAGCGGCACAGCCGTGAATGTCTTCGCCATTGCTACCTCAATAGACGATGAACGTCCCCAACTCCCGACCGATCTGCTGCGAGCTGCTGAAGATCGATCGCCGAGGCACCGACGACCTCATCGTCGCTCTGTCCGCAGCCGCCTCACAATAGTGAGTTCCCGTACGCAACCCGCGATATCCCCTACAGGCGGTATCTTGCTGGCCGGTTGAACAGAGTTTCGGCGCAGCGTACTCCCTCGGAGCCAACAATGACCGTGATCGCCCGCCTGATCGGATCGTCCGTTCTGCTCGCCAGCACGACCACCCTCTCCGCCCAAAGCCAAGACCTCACCGCGCTCGCGGACCGCGTCTTCGCGCCCTTCAACTCGGTGCACGGCCCCGGCTGCGCCGTCGGCGTCTCGCGCAGCGGGAAGGTGTTGCTGACACGCGGCTACGGGATGGCCGACCTCGAGAGTGGCCGCGCCAACGATGCCTCGACGATCTTCGAGTCTGGTTCGGTCGCGAAGCAGTTCACGGCGACGGCGATCGTCCTCCTCGCGCTCGACGGCAAACTCTCGCTCGACGACGACGTGCGGAAGTTCATCCCCGAACTCCCCGTCTACGACGCGCCGATCACCATCCGCCATCTCCTCAATCACACGAGCGGACTCCGCGAGTGGAGCAATCTCGTCGCGCTCCAAGGGTGGCCGCGTGGCACGCGGCGCCACACGCAGGATGTGCTCGTCGATATCGTTGCCCGTCAGAAGTCGCTGAACTATCCGGTGGGGATGACCTACTCCTACACCAACTCGGGCTTCGGCCTGCTCCCCACCATCGTGCAGCGCGTGACGGGCAAGTCGCTCGCCGCATTCAGCCAGGAGCGCATCTTCGGCCCCCTCGGGATGAAGGACACCAAGTGGCGCGATGATATGACCGCCGTCGTCCCGCGCCGCGCGCAGGGCTACTCGCGCGAGGGGAATGGATGGAAGCTCGAGATGCCGATCGAGGATGTGTACGGGCCGGGCGGACTCCTGACAACCGTGAGCGACTGGCTCATCTGGAACGACGCCCTCGCCACCAAGAAGCTCGGTGCTGCCTGGGCCGACACGCTCGTCCGTCGCAGTCGCACCAAGAGCGGCCGCGAGATCAGCTACGCACTCGGCATCATCAACACCAGCTACCGCGGGGCGCAGGAGATCTCGCACAACGGGGCGACGGCTGGGTATCGCACCTCACTCGTGCGCTATCCGCAACACGACCAGCTCTCGGTCGCGGTGCTGTGCAACGCCGCGAGTGCGAACCCCACCGCGCTCAGCCGCGGCATGGTCGATGCACTCATCCCGACGCTCGCGCCTGCGCCCGCACTCGACACTGTGGCTACGGATAGCGTGAGCGCCTCGCGCTTGGTCGGTCACTGGGTGCGCACGAGTGACCACGCCTATCAACCGATCGAGTTCGCGAAGGGACGTCTCACCCTCGGCGGCACACCGCTCCGGCCACTGCGCTCCGGCGGTTGGCTTCTTGGCGCGGCCACGAAGATCGTCCCGCTCGATCCGCGCGGCGGCACCACGCCCTCGCGACTGCTGCGGATCGATGCCGAGAGTGACACCACGATGCTCGATCGCGTGGAGGCGCCGCTGACCGTCCTCGACGGCTACGTCGGCCGCTATCGGAGCGACGAACTCGACGTGACCTACGAGGTCACGGTCGAGAAGGGCGCGCTGCATCTCCGCATCCGCGCCGGGGTCACGATGACCCTCGACGCGGTGTACAAGGACGGCTTCGGCAGCGACGACGTCGGCGACGTCTGGTTCAGCCGCGATGCGAAGGGGCGGATCGACGCGCTCCACGTGAGCGGCGGGCGCGCCTGGGATGTGGCGTTCGCGCGGCTCCCCGCGAAGAAGTAGCGGCTACCGCCGCGCCCCGCGGCGCGGCGTCCCGTTCTTCTTCACACGCGACTTCACCGGACCGCGCGGACGCTCGCCCGTCTTCGGCGCACCGCCGGACGACGGACGACCGCCGCGCGCACCCCCGGCCGGCCGCGACCGCGGCGGCCGCTCACCAGCGTCGGGCGAGCTCGCACTACGCCGATCATCCCGCGCCCCCTCACGCCGCGGCCCACGCTCGCGACTCGGCGACGCGGTCGACGCGCCCGGTGCTTCACGCTCACGTCGCAACGTGAACGGCTTCGGAAAGCGCGGCGCACGCGTCTCGCGTTCCTCACGCTCACCGCGCTCCGCGCGTTCGCCACGATCACGACGCCCACCGAACCCACGCGATTCGCGCGGCGCACGCTCGGATCGCTCCGCGCGCTCCGCCGGGGCCTCAGCACCCTCCGCGCGACGCGCGAACGGACGCGGCCCGCGCGCAGGCGGACGCCCGTCGTCGATGCGCGGACGCTCCCCCTTCTTCTTGTCGGGACGCTTCTGCCACCCCTTCGGACGCGAACGCTCCTTCGGCGGACCCTTCGGCTTGGCCCCCGGCTTCACCAACTCGATCCCCTTCCGCTTCCACGGCGGGAGATCGCCCGGCTTCCGCACGATCGCCGGATTGTGCCGATAGATGGTCGTCGTCCGCCCGATCGTCTGCACCGGCTCCGCGCCCATCGCCTCAGCGAGCTGCGCCGCGATCCCCTTCCGATCGCCATCGACGGTGCGATTCAGCTGCACCTTCACGAGCTCGTGATAGCGCAGCGCTTCCTTGAGCGCGTCGAGGAACTCCTGCGTCATCCCCGCGTGCCCCATGTGTACGGTCGCGCGCAGCTGATTGCACTCGCGGCGCAGCACCGCCCGCTCTTTTCCGGTTATAATCATCGTGGCGTCCCTGGAGTCGTGAAGAGCGGGCGCGGATCGAGAGGTGGACCGCTCCACCACATCCGCTGATCGACCAGCTTCATCAGCTGAAAGTGGAGATGCGGCGCGTTGGCCGGCGCATTCCCCGTCGTCCCAACGTAGCCCAACAGATCGCCCTTGGCGATGGCCATCCCCTCAGCGAGCCCCTCGGCATAGCGATCGAGATGCGCATAGTAGTACACAAAGCGCTCCGCGCTATCGACCGCGTAGATCACGATCCCACCGAGATCGTTGCGGCCGAGTCGAGCGATACGCCCATCGTCGGCCGCGATCACCCGCGTGCCGCGCGGCGCCATCAGGTCCACGGCCTCGTGGATCCGCGTCCCGCGCTTCGCCGTGAAGGTGTCGGGAATCTTCGCTGGCGCGATCCCCGCGACCGGGACCATCAGCTTACGGGAGCGGAGATACTCGAGATCGCTCAGCGTCGGAGGCGGCGCCGGGAATCGCTCCTCACTCGGCGTCGGCGCTCGGCGCTCCGGCCCCGGACGCACGGACGGCGTCGGACCGCGCAAGCACGCGGTCGTGAGCAGTAACAGAGCGAGAGAGTAGCGGGGCGCACGCATCCATACTGAAACGAGTGCCGCGCCGCTGTCGTCACGGCGCGCGGCGCCTCAGCGCGCGAGCTGCCGTGCCGTGCGCTCGAGTCCCTTCCCGTAGCTCCAGTGCTCCACCTCCACATAGTGCCGCGTGGAGTCCTTGTAGTGCACGCCACCGGCGGACCCTGGATCGGCCCGCCGCTTCTCCGCCCGGAAGGCCGCCGCGCTCGCACGCTTGTCGCGGCGCGCGGCGAGAAACGACGCGATCGCCGCCGTCTGGCGATGCACCAACCCGAACTGCCCGCTGTCCGGTTGGATGAGCCCCGCGACGAACAGGGTGTCGTACTCGGGATGGAACACGTTCTGGTGCAGCGCCGGACGACCGTTCTGCCAATTGAGATGCGCGCGATCGAGGAAGGGGAACTCGATGTTGAAGCCCGTCGCGAACACGATCAGATCGAACTCGGACGAGCGTCCGTCGGTGAAGTGCACCGTCGCCCCGTCGAATCGGGCGATGTCGCCCACCGGCGTGATGTCGCCCTGCCCCACGTAGTACGGGAGGAGTGTGTTCACCACCGGGTGCGTCTCGAAGAGCCTGTGGTCGGGGATCGGAAGGCCAAGCGACTTCGGCGATCCCACGAACACGCGGTAGATGACCGATGCGATCGCGCGGCGGATCCAGAGGGGAACGCGAAGCGCGTGCAGCGTATCACCGAACTGGTCCGCCGGCCGGCCGAGCACGTACTTCGGGAAGTAGTAGTAGCCGCGACGGGTGGAATGCCACGCGCGGTCGCCGAACTGCGCCGCCTCGACGATGATATCGCAGCCGGAGTTGCCACCGCCCACCACGAGCACGCGCTTGCCGAGGAAGACGTCGGGCGTTCGGTAGTGCGCCGAGTGCATCACCGTCCCGGTGAAGGTCCCCGGATAGGTCGGCGTCTTCGGCGACCAGTTGTGGCCGTTGGCGACGACGAGCGCGTCGTACTCACGGGTGGTGCCGTCGGCGGTGCGCACTCGCCACGCAGTATCGGGCGCGCCCGCGGTCACCGGCTCGACCTGCTCCGCTGCGGTGGAGAAGCGGATACGCGGGAGCACGTCGAACGCCTCGGCGTAGCTCCGCAGATAGGCGAGGATCTGCGAGTGGTGCGGGTAGTCTGGAAAGGCCGCCGGCATCGGATAGTCGCAGTACTCCGTGCCCGGCTTCGACGAGATAGTGTGCGTCGAGCGATACACGCGCGCGTAGGGCTTTCCGTAGTTCCAGTTCCCGCCAAGGTCGTCCTCGCGTTCGAGGACCTCGACGTCGAAGCCGGATTGGAGGAGGTTCTTCGCGGCGGCGAGCCCTGAGCTCCCGGCACCGATCACACCGATTCTCGTCATGGACACGAAGCTAGGCACCGCACGCGAGTCCCTCCACTACCGAGGTGAGCGCGTAGAGGCGGCCGCGGCGGAGCCCGGTGATCTCGCGGAGCTCACCCCGCTCGAGGCAGGCGTCGATCGCCGCGTCGGCAGTGGGAACCGTCCCCTCGATCGCCGCCGCCGCACGCACGGCGGAGAGCACCGGCGTCGACGCGAAGGCATCGAGCAAGGCGAGCTGTGAGAAGCGTCCGCGCCCTTCGTCCGCGAGCGCGGTGCGCGCGCCGACCTGTAGCTGGTGGTGTCGGGAGAGCGCGCTCGCCGTTCTAAGCGCACGTCGGTGCAACCGCATCATCGTTTCGCTGACTGGCTCATCCATGCGACGCTCCAGCGCGAGCACCGGGTCGCGTGTGAACCCCTCCGCCACCGGGACGAGCGAAGCAATCGTGCGAGCGTCGAGATCGTGGGAGCCCTTGGAGCGAGCTATCGCGTCGGAAAGCGGCGTCACGGAGTCGGGAGGATCCTCGGCAGCTGCGAGCCCGATCTCTCGCAGTAGCGCGCTGGTCAGGGCGCGCCCCCCGACCAGGCGACGGGCGCCGAGCGCGAGTGCACGCGCGGTGGCGAGCACCGACTCGTCGATCGACGCACGCGACTCTTGAGGCGCGAACCATGCCGCGAGCACCCCGCCCCACTGCTCCGCACCGATGCTATGGATGTCGCTGGCCGTGCGCAGCAAGAGGATCGGCGCCAACGTCGACCGTTCCCGATCGATGAGGCCATCGATCCTCCCAAGTGCCGCCGCGAGCGCCGAATCCATATAAGTAAATAATATAATGCTATTTTGTACTTTCTGTAGTTCCTGTCTTTTCTGTACCTGCTTTTGTTCCTCTATTCTTTGTTTTGCGTTTTCCGACTCCATCCCACACCCTTCCCCCATGTCCGACACCGATGCTCCCAAGCGTCCCCAGCGCTACGAGGGTGATGGATTCGCCGTCGCCTTCGACCCCAATGTCTGCGCCCACTCGGCGGTCTGCATTCGTAGCCTGCCGGCCGTCTTCGATGTGAAGCGGAAGCGCTGGATCGAGGTCGAGGGGGCGCCAGCCGATCAGATCGCGGCGACGATCGCGCGCTGCCCATCGGGCGCGCTGCGGTTCGAGCCGACCGCTTAGCCCTCGAGCTACATCCGCTCCCAGGCGAAGCCCTGCGTCCAGCGCTGGGCGCGGCGCTTCGCGAGGTCGAGTCGCAACACCGTAGTCGCACCGGCGCGCTCAGTGGTCGCTCGCGTGGTGAGGTCCCACACGCCATCGCCATCCGCGTCGAAGGCGCCGAGCAGCTCGTGCGCACGGAAGCGGAGATCGTTGAACGTGATCGGCGTGACCGCACCAGCAGAATCGACCAACACCGCGAGCTCGCGTACCCACTCGACGTCGCCCGCGCGCTGATGCGCGACGATCGCCGCACGCGCCGCGCCGAAACACCCGGTCACCTGCGACGCGCCGAACGCGACGCGGCGCTGCAACCGCTCGTAGGGCGGGCGCGGCCCGCTCTCCAGCGCGGCCCGGAGCGAATCGCGCACGGCCGTGAGCCGCGCCGCGATCGGTGCCGGAAGCTTCCCCTGCCAGCAGCTATCCATCCCTACACGTTTCGGCGGCATCGCGGCCGAATCAGGCGATGACACGGCGACGGTGTCCGCCGGCGGCAACGAGTCGAGCCGCTCCGCGCTCGCCACAAAGTTCGCCGCGCGCGCGGCCGCATCCAGCACGCTATCCATCGAGAGCCGCGCGACGATCCGTCCGTTCCACGAGGTGAAGCGGTCGATCGTCACGACGCGTTCGCCGAACGCACCGCGCACCCGGAACGGCGTCCCCACGGGCCACGGCGACCGTGCGTGCACCGCGGACTCGTACGCCGCGCGGCGCGTGCTGTCGCGGGCCACGTCGGTATCCACGCGCCCGAGATCGAGCAGCGCGCGCTTGCCGCGACTCGCGACGAGGAACCACCTTTCGCTCCGTGGGGCGAACACGAGGAACGCCGCGATCGAGTCGGCCGCGGGGGAGAGCGGCGCCGAGATCAGCGTCGAGTCGACGCGCGCTTCGAGCGGCTGCGGCGCGAGCGTATCCGGTGCGGCGACCGCAGACGATCGATCGGGTGTGGGCGTACCGCACGCCGTGAGCGCGACCGCGAGCAGGGCGACCGAACGTCGCAGAGGACCGGAGAGAGCTGTCATATGAGGAACGCTGAATAATGCACCCGGTCCGTTACCACCGCGCTGCGAACCTCGCCGAGGCCCTCGCGCTCCTTGGCACCCCCGACGCGCGCGCGATCGGCGGCGGCACCGACCTGCTCGTCCTCCTCAAGGAGGACCTCACCCGCGCCAGCACGCTGGTCGATGTGCGCGGTCTCGCGCTCAGTGAAACCGTCACCGCCACCGACGACGGTGGCCTCGCGCTCGGCGGCGCCCTCCGTATTGCCGACATCGCGAACGATGCCGCCATCCGCGCCGCCTATCCCGCGCTCGCTGAGGCGGCGGCGAGTGTGGGGACGGTCGCGCTCCGCAACATGGGCACACTCGGCGGGAACCTCGCGCAGCGCACGCGCTGCTGGTACTTCCGCCGCGGCGCACCCACCTGCCTCAAGCGCGGCGGAAGTGGGTGCCCGGCGCGCAGCGGCGCGAACGAGTATCACGCGATCGTCGAGAGCGGTCCCTGTCGTACGGTGCACCCGTCGGATCCCGCGGTCGCGCTCGCGGCACTCGATGCGCGCGTGGAGCTCACGGGGCCGGCTGGCGTGCGCACACTCGATATCGCCGCGCTCTTTGCTGACGCCGCGCGCGATGCGACGCGCGAAGCGGCGATTGCACCCGATGAGCTGATCACTCGCGTCGTGCTCCCCGGCGCGCGCGCCGGTGGCGTGCAGCGCTACGAGAAGGTCATGCAGCGCGGCGCCTACGACTTCGCGCTCGTCTCGTGCGCCGCCTCGCGTGCCGAGGACGGCACCGTGCGCATCGTCCTCGGTGGCGTTGCCGCCGGGCCGTGGCAGGTGAACTCGTCGGTTGAGGAGGATGTCGCGATCGGCGCGCTCGACGACGAGAGCATCGACGCCCTCGCCGAGCGGGCGATGTACGACGTGGAGCCACTCGCGGGGAACGCGTACAAGGTGACGATCGCGCAGGCGCTGCTCCGCCGGGCAATGCGCGCGCTCGGCACGTGACGCTCCACGCCTTTCCCTTCGCCGTCGTCATTCCCGGCGCGGGGCTCGGCACCCGTTTTGGCGAGCCGAAGGCGGGCGCGCTCCTCCCCGGTACGAGCACCCGATTCGTCGATGCGGTCGCGGTCACCGCGCAGCTCACCGGCGCGAGTGCGGTGCTCGCGGTGCTCCCGCCGAATCTGTTGGCGCCGAACGGCGTTCGCGTGGTGGTCAACGCCAAGGGCGATGATGAACAGATCCGTAGCGTCCGGATGGGACTCATGCAGCTGACGAATCTTCCGGTCGTCGGTGCATTGCTCTGGCCGGTCGATCATCCGTTCGTGACGCTCGAGTCCGCGCTCGCGGTCATCGACGGTGCGAAGCGAACGGGCGCGCCCATTGTGGTGCCGACGTTCGAGGGTGCGCGCGGGCATCCGGTCTGGTTCCACCGGGACACATGGCGCGAGCTGATGACCGTGCCGGAGGGCGGCGCGCGCGCGGTGGTGCGCATAGATCCGTCGCGGGTGCTCGCGGTGGCGGTGCGCGATCGCGGGGTGCTCCGCGATATCGATACGCGGGATGCGCTCACGGAGTGAGCCCTCCGCAGGGTTTCAAACCCTTCCCCTCCCTGACCTGTCGAACCACGCGAAACCACACCGTACGCGCGCGCGTATGGAACGACAGTCCTCAGCCCTGAGTCTCCCCGATGCATCTTCGTCCGCTGCTCGCGTGCGCGCTCATCAGCGCGACCACCACGACCGTCATCGCCCAAGACCGTTCGCTCGAGCACCCGCCGCGCCGAGTGATCTCGATCGGAAACTATCCGACGGTCGATGGACTTCGCATCAACTTCCGCGATCGCGAGCTCGAACGTGTGCGCGGGATCAACGCGACAGTGTGGGCGCCGAAGAGTACCGAAGAGGCGGACGGAACGGTCACCGGCGTGGCGCTCGGATTACCGATGACGGCCGCCGGATCGGTGAAGGGGCTCTCGATCGGCGTGTTCGGTGTCGGAGCGAATCGCTCGATCGAAGGGATCGGGCTCGCGGGGATCGGGATGGGCGCCGGTGGCTCGGTGCGCGGCATCCATGCCGCCGGGATCGGCGTCGGCGCGGGCGGTGATATCCGCGGACTTATGATTGCCGGTGTTGGCGCCGGTGCGGGTGGTGATCTGCGCGGCATCACGATCGCGGGGGTTGGTGCTGGCGTCGGCGGCAACGCGCGCGGCGCGCTGATCGCGGGCATCGGCGCAGGCGTTGGCGGTTACATCCGTGGACTCACGGTCGCTGGGATCGGCGCGGCCGCGGGTGGATCGATCCAGGGGATCACGCTCGCGGGGATCGGCGCGGGTGCGGGCGGCGAGCTGTCCGGGATCACCGTCGCGGGTGTGGGCGTCGGCGCGGGTGGATCGATCCGCGGCCTCACGGTCGCCGGCATCGGTGTTGGCGCTGGCGCGGGCGCACGGGGCGTGACCATCGCAGGGATCGGCGTCGGCAGCGGCGCGACGCTCGACGGCATCACCATCGCGGGCATCGGCATCGGCGCGGATCGTATCCGGAAGTTCGCGGCCGCGGCGGCGATCGGCGCAGAGCGCACGAATGGCGTGATGATCGCACCGGCGTGGTTCCGCATCGAAGATGGCACCGCGCGCGGCGTGAACGTCTCCTCCTTCAACCAGGTGAAGGGGACGCAGCGCGGGCTCGCGATCGGGATCGTGAACTACGCGCGCACGCTCGACGGCGCACAGGTGGGACTCATCAACATCGCGAACAACGCGAAGGTGCGTGTCCTGCCGATCGCGAACTGGGCGCGCACGCGCTGAGCGCGGCGCCCACTCACCAGCTGACGGCGAACTCCACCGACGTCCACCAGCCGCGGATCCGATCGCGGAACTGATCGCTCGAGAGCACGGCGCGCCCGCGCCGTGCCACAACGGACTCGCTGAAGGTCGCGCCGACTGACCCGGCAGCGTACCCGACCTCCGGGGTGAGATCGAGGCGACCGATCGGGAACGACAGCGCCACACTCGGCGAGAGCGTCCATCCACTCGCGCCGTAGGTGGAGACGTTCTGCACCGGCACCGTGATCGGCGGACGTCCGCCGATCCCCGGCTGCGTGATGAAGCTCCGCGTCCGCAGTTCGCCATCGCTCGACTCGCGCAACAACATCAACGTCGGCAACAACAACTTGTCGCCGAGAGCGCCGAGTGGGATCGCGGCGGAGCCGACCAGACTGAGGAAGCGCCCCTGCGGGATGAGGCGCGTCGGCTGATCGTTGCGCGTGTTATTGAATGGCGCGAAGTAGAAGCCGTTCAGATAGATCGTCGCGTCGTTATCGAGGAACGACTTCTCGATGCGCCCCGCGAGCGAGAGGTTGCCGCCGCCGGGAAAGAGATTCTGTCCCCCGAGTGAATCGGCGGCTGAGCGCGTGACGTCGAGATCGACCGCGGCGACGGTGAGCTCACTCCGCCGCTCGAGCGTGCCGCCGAGTCGCCAGGTGGTCCCGCTGTAGAACACCGGGCCCGCGACCGTGCTTGGCTTGGACTGCGCCTCGAGCGACGCGCGTACTCGGAGTGCCCCGTGCTCGCCGAAGGTCGTGCCGGTGGCGAAGCGCGTCCCGAACGCGGCCGGTGTGCCGAGCGATCCCGCATCGAGATCGAGCGTCGCAGTGCCGACCGCGCCGATCGCGTTCGTCATCGCCGTGTCGAGTGCGCTCGGCGTGGTGGAGCCGCTGGCGTAGAAGCGCAGGGTGTCGCGGCCGCCGCGGGCGGCGAGGTCGAGCCGCGCGCGGAGCGGGAGCGCGCCATTGATCGTGCGCGTGGCGCCCTCGAAGCGCACGCTCGCACCGTCGAGGCGGACGTCCACGCGCGAGCTGCGAAGTGTGTAACTGAACGGCACGCCGACTTCACGCACGGCGGTCGCGCCGACGGTGTAGTCGCGGAGTCGGGGCGCGACACTCAGCGTCTGTCTGATGCGTTTCGTGGCGGGCGCGGCAGAGTCTGCGGGCGCCTGGGCGTTGAGGGAAGAAACGCCGATCGCCGCGAGGAGGAGTGTCCTCGCGGCGATGGTGCGCGGTCGGCGGCTCGCAGGCCGCGCAGGATGGGTCATGTCTTACGGCTTGGCGGGGCGACGCGCGTCGCGGAGCGCCTTGAGCTGCTCGCGCGCCTGCTCCTTGGTGATCTTGCCGGCCTTCACATCCGCCGCGATCTGCTGGCGCTGCGTGCGCGCCTGCTCGCGGGCGGCCTTCGCGGCTTCCTTCTGCTCCGGCGTGAGCGCGTCGAAGCGCGCTCGGCGCTCGGCCTGCTTGGCCGGATCGACCTGCGGACGGGCGGGGCGCTGCCCCTGGCCGGCCTGGCCGGTGCCTCCCTGCGCCTGCAGCGTGCTGCCGGCGAGGACGAGAGCGGTGAACGCGGTGACGATGGTCGAGGTGTTGCGCATGGTCGGACTCTCCAGGTGCGTCGAGGCGCGATCGGCCTCGTGTGGGGAGCAGACGAACGAACCGCGGAGGAAGTTAAGGAGGAACGAAAGGAACTACAGGAGGGACAGGAAGGACAGAAACGGCGTTGGCATCGATGGGTGGTCGGGTGGCTATGCCAAACCCGCACACACAAACGTTTGCGAATGCTTCATAATTCGCTATCAATAATAGCGTTACCGTATTTTTTACCTTGACTCTCAATCCGAACTCACCAGCGCCGGACCTCTCCGGAACCATTTCGTCCACATTTTCGTTCACGGATAGCTAGCTTTCCTCTCTCTATCCGAATGCCTTCCGCTCTCTCGCCTTCGCTCTCCGCCTTCAAGGGGCTGCGCGCCGACGTGTTGCTGATGCTCCGCAAGGAGCAGCCGCTCACGGCCGGTGAGCTCGCCTCGCGCTTGGCGATGACGGCGAACGGGGTGCGCCGGCATCTCAAAGAACTCGAAGAGCGTGGGCTCGTGCGCTTCGCACGCGAGTCGCGCGGAGTGGGCGGTCCGGTGTACGCCTTCTCCCTCACCGACGCCGGTGAGCAGCTCTTTCCGCGGGACTACGTCGATACGCTCGCCGACGCGCTCGAGATGATCCGCGCGCTCGAAGGACCGGCCGGCGTCACGCGCATCTTCCGCCGCCGCTGGGAGACGATCCTCGGCAGCGCCCGGGCCGAGCTCGACGCCCTGCCGCTCCCGCAGCGCGCACGGCGCCTCGCCTCGCTCCTCAGCGCCAGCGGCTACATGGCCGAGTCGTCCTCACAGGCGACCACGACCACCATCACCGAACACAACTGCGCCATCCGTGAGATCGCGGCGCGATTCCCCGAAGTCTGTGACGCGGAAGCGGACTTCATCGCCGACGTGCTCGGCGCTCCCATCGAGCGTCAGCAGCACATGATGCATGGCTGCGCGGCCTGCGAGTACACCGCCGCGCTCCCCGCTCCCACGCCCCTCGCACGCGCCCTGCCCCAGGAGACCCGATGAGCGCCTCCATCGAGACGCTGGTCAATAAGGAATACCAGTACGGCTTCGTCACGGACATCGAGTCCGACACGATCCCCGTCGGCCTCACCGAAGAGACGGTGCGGCTCATCTCCGCCAAGAAGCAGGAGCCGCAGTGGCTCCTCGACTGGCGCCTCAAGGCCTTCCGCCGCTGGCTCACGATGACCGAGCCGAGCTGGCCGAACGTGAAGTACACCAAGGTCGACTATCAGGCGCAGACGTATTACTCCGCGCCCAAGAGCGTGAAGCCGCTCCAGTCGCTCGACGAGGTCGATCCGGAGCTCCTGCGCACGTACGAAAAGCTCGGCATCTCGCTCACGGAGCAGAAGCGACTCAGCGGCGTCGCCGTTGATGCGATCTTCGACTCGGTGTCGGTCGGCACCACGATGAAGGACGAGCTCAAGAAGGCCGGGGTGGTCTTTTGCTCCTTCGGCGAGGCGGTGCATGAGCACCCTGATCTGATCCAGAAGTATCTCGGCTCGGTCGTCCCCTACTCGGACAATTTCTTCGCCGCGCTTAACTCGGCGGTCTTCTCCGACGGCTCCTTCGTGTTCGTGCCGAAGGGGGTGAAGTGCCCGCTCGAACTCTCGACCTACTTCCGCATCAACGCCGCCGAGACGGGGCAGTTCGAGCGCACGCTGATCGTCGCCGAGGAAGGCGCGTCGGTGAGCTACCTCGAAGGGTGCACCGCGCCAAAGCGCTCGACGAATCAGCTGCACGCGGCCGTTGTCGAGCTGATCGCGCTCGATGACGCGACGATCAAGTACTCGACGGTCCAGAACTGGTACGCCGGCGACGCGGATGGCGTGGGCGGCATCTACAACTTCGTCACCAAGCGCGGCAAGGCGATGGCGCGCGCCAAGATCTCGTGGACGCAGGTCGAGACCGGCTCGGCGATCACCTGGAAGTACCCCTCGGTGATCCTCCAGGGCGACGACTCCACCGGCGAGTTCTACTCGGTCGCGGTGGTGAACAACCATCAGCAAGCCGACACCGGCACGAAGATGATCCATATCGGCCGCAACACGAAGTCGACGATCATCTCCAAGGGGATCAGCGCCGGCCACGGGCAGAACTCCTACCGCGGCCAGGTGAAGGTGCTCCCGAAGGCCGAGGGCGCGCGCAACTACACGCAGTGCGACTCGATGCTGATCGGCAACAAGTGCGGCGCGCACACGTTCCCGTACATCGAAGTCGCGAACGACTCCGCCACGCTCGAGCACGAGGCCTCGACCTCGAAGATCGGCGAGGATCAGATCTTCTACTGCAAGCAGCGCGGCCTGAACACCGAGCACGCGATCTCGCTCATCGTCGCGGGCTTCTGCAAGGAAGTGTTCAAGGAGCTCCCGATGGAGTTCGCGCTCGAAGCGCAGCAGCTCCTCGGCATCTCGCTCGAAGGCTCCGTCGGCTAGCCGACGCCTCCCACTCTCGACTCTCTTCTCCGAACTCGACTCATGCTCCGCATCTCCGATCTCCACGCCTCCGCTGGCGACAAGCCGATCCTCAAGGGGATCTCCCTCGACGTCCGCGCCGGCGAAGTGCACGCCATCATGGGGCCCAACGGCTCCGGCAAGTCCACGCTCGCGCAGATCATCGCCGGGCACCCGGGCTATGAAGTCACCAGCGGCTCGATCAGCTACGAGGGGGAAGATCTCCTCGATCTCGACGCTGAAGAGCGCGCGCAGCGCGGGGTGTTCCTCGCGTTCCAGTACCCGGTCGAGATCCCGGGCGTGACGAACGCGTATTTCCTGCGCGCGGCGTACAACGAGATCCGCAAGGCGCATGGTGAGGAAGAGGTCGATCCGATCGAGTTCCTCGACCTCGTCGAGGAGAAGCTCAAGCTCGTCGACATGGACCCGGCGATGCTGCATCGCTCGGTGAACGCTGGCTTCTCGGGTGGTGAGAAGAAGCGCAATGAGATCCTGCAGATGGCGGTGCTCGCGCCGAAGCTCGCGGTGCTCGACGAGACCGACTCCGGCCTCGACATCGACGCGCTCCGCATCGTCGCGAACGGCGTGAACGCGCTCAAGCGTCCGACCAACGCGACCGTCGTCGTCACGCACTATCAGCGGTTGCTCGACTACATCATCCCCGACCACGTGCACGTCCTCGCGGGCGGCCGGATCATCAGGTCGGGGGGGAAGGAGCTCGCGCACGAGCTCGAGGCCAAGGGCTATGACTGGCTGCTCGAGCCGGCCGGAGTCGGCGCGTGAGCACGGCCAGCTATCAGGACCAGTTCGCCGCGCTCGCGTCGGAGCGGAAGGGGCCCGAGTGGCTTCCCGCGCTCCGACAGGCGGCGATGACGCGCTTTGCCGAGCTCGGCTTCCCGACGACGCGTAACGAGGACTGGCATTTCACCTCGGTGACGCCGATCGCCGAGCGCACCTTCAAGCCGGTGCGTGCCGAGAAGTCGTCGGTGACGCTCGACGCGCTCTCGCCGTATCTGTTCGGTGCCGAGGATTGGCATCGCCTCGTGTTCGTGAACGGTCGCTTCGATCCCGCGCTCTCGATGTTCGCGGGACTCCCGGCCGAAGTCACGGTCAGCACGCTCGCCGACGCGCTCAAGACGCAGCCCGAGCTCCTGGTTGAGGAGTTGGGGAAGCTCGCGCAGTACGTGGAGCAGCCGTTCACCGCGCTCAACACCGCGTTCATGAGCGACGGCGTGGTGATTCACGTGCCCGCGGATGTCGTGGTCGAGGTGCCGATCCACATCGTGCATGTCGCGGATAGCGGCGCGGCCGGCGCGGCGTTGTATCCGCGCACGCTCGTGCGCGCCGACCGCCACGCGCAGGTCACGCTCGTCGAGAGCTTCATCGGACTCGACCGCGCGACGTATCTGACCAACGCCGTCACCGAACTCACGGTGGGCGAGGGTGCAGTGGTAGGGCACTACAAGATCCAGCGTGAAGCGGAAGACGCGTACCACGTGTACACCTCGCAGGCGATCCAGGCCGCGACGAGCACGTACCACGCTTTCTCCTTCGCGTCGGGGAGCGCGCTCTCGCGCACGAACATCTACACCCGCCTCAATGGCGCGGGCGCGGAAGGGCGGCTCAACGGGCTCTACTGCCTCGACGGCTCACAGCACTGCGACCATCAGACTTTTGTGGAGCACATCGCGCCGAACTGCGCGAGCCGAGAGCTCTACAAGGGGATCCTCGACGGCAGCGCGCACGGCGTGTTCAACGGGAAGGTGTACGTCGACCCCGAAGCGCAGAAGACCGACGGCAAGCAGTCGAACCACACGCTCCTCCTCTCGGGGACGGCGCGCATCGACAGCAAGCCGCAGCTCGAGATCTTCGCCGACGACGTGAAGTGCACGCACGGTGCGACGGTCGGGCGCCTGCAGGACATAGCGCTCTTCTATCTCAAGAGCCGCGGGATCAGCGCGGTGTCGGCCCGCGCGCTCCTCACCTACGCCTTCGCGGCCGAGGTGCTAGAGACGATCGAGGTCGACGCGATCCGCCTCGGGCTCGAGGCGCTGGTGTTCGAGCGGTTCACCAACGGCGTCCCCGCGTGAGCGCACCCGACCTCGACGAGCTCTACCAGAGCATCATCCTCGACCACTACCGGCGGCCGCGGAACTTTCGCGCGCTGCCGGAGGCGACGGGTGAGGCGGCGGGGCGCAATCCGCTCTGCGGTGATGAGCTGACCGTCTGGGTCAAGGTCGATGGGGACACCATCGACGAGGTGACGTTTCAGGGTTCGGGGTGCGCGATCTCGCGCGCGTCGGCGTCGCTCATGACGGCGGCGGTGAAGGGAAAGACGCGTGCCGAGGCCGACGCACTGTTCACGCAGGTGCATGCGATGGTCACGGGTGGCGCGGACGCGCCGGCTCCGGAGTCGCTCGGCTCCGTGCGCGCGCTCGCGGGCGTGGGGCGCTTCCCGATGCGCGTGAAGTGCGCGTCGCTCGCATGGCACGCGCTCAAGGCCGCGCTCGAGCGCCCCGCGGGCGCCGTCAGCACGGAGTGACCGGTGGGCGCACCGGAGCGGGTCGCCGTATTCGATGAACTCGCGGACGGGATGCTCCGATCGGTGACGCTCTCGGACGGGACCACGGTGTGCCTTGCGCGCCTCGGCGAGCAGGTGACCGCCGTGCGCGATCAGTGCAGCCATGCAGACTTTCCGCTCTCGCAGGGCTATCTCAACCCCGACGGGACGATCGAGTGCGGGTGGCACGGTGCGCAGTTCCGTTGCGCGGATGGCGCGGTGTGCCGCGGGCCCGCCACCGACCCGGTGGAGTGCTTCGACGTGCTCGTTGATGCTGGCGTGGTGTACGTGCGACGGTTGATCGCATGAGCGCGCTCGCACCCCGCGGCGACTTTCCGCTCCTCGCCGCGCAGCCCACGCTCTGCTATCTGGACTCCGCCGCGACGGCGCAGAAGCCACGTGCCGTGCTCGATGCCGAGCGGGCGTTCTATGAGACCGCGAACGCCAACCCGCACCGCGGTGCGTACGCGCCGAGCGCAGCGGCAACGGACGCCTACGCGCATGCACGCCGCCGCATCGCGCGCTTCCTCGGCGTCGCCGATGCCGACACGATGCTCTTCACGCGCGGCACGACCGAGGCGATGAATCTCCTCGTCACGGGGTGGGGACGCACGCATGTGCGAGCCGGCGATCGGATCGTGGTCACGCGACTCGAACACCATGCGAACTTCGTCCCCTGGCAGCAGCTCGCGCTCGCCGTCGGAGCGGAGTTCGCGATCGCGGAGCTGACCGCAACGCAAGAGATCGACCTCGACGACCTCCGCGCAAAGGTGACGCCGAACACCAAGGTGATCGCTTTCGGCCATGTGTCGAACGCGGTCGGTACGATCAATCCCGTCGCTGAGCTGGTCGCGATCGCGCACGGCGTGGGCGCGCTCGCGGTGTGCGACGGCGCGCAGGGCGCGCCGCACCTCGCGGTCTCGGTCGACGCGCTCGGCGTGGACGCCTACGCCTTCAGCGGCCACAAGCTGCTCGGCCCGATGGGGATCGGCGGGATCGTGGTGCGGCGCTCGGTGCTGGAGCGAATGGCGCCGTATCAGTTCGGCGGCGACATGATCGAGTTCGTCGGTGATCAGGCGACCACCTGGCACGCGCTCCCGCATCGCTTCGAAGCGGGGACCCCGAACGCGGCGGGTGCGGTGGGACTCGCCGCCGCCTGCGACTATCTCGACGCGCTTGGCATGGCGCAGGTTCGTGTGCACGAGCGCGCGTTGATCGAAGCCGCCGACGCCGCGCTCCATGCGGTGGGCGGAGTGCGCATCCTCGGTCCGAGCGAGAGCGCCCGTCGCAGTGGCGTGGTGAGCTTCATGATCGACGGTGTGCACCCGCACGACGCGGCGACGCTCCTCGATGGCGCTGGGGTCTGTGTGCGCGCGGGGCATCACTGCGCGCAACCGCTCATGCGGTCGCTCGGCGTCGCGGCGACGGTGCGCGCGAGCTTCTATGTGTACAGCACCGCCGAGGACGTCGCGCGGCTGGTAGCGGCGGTGCGGAGCGCACAGGAGCGGTTCGCGATCGACTGAGGGTGGAGTGACCCCCGAGGCGGATCGCGTGTAGTTTTCCGCCCCTATGGCCGAGCATCTCTTCCATGAACGCCCGCGCTTTCC
>JAIETI010000152.1 GCA_019745365.1 Gemmatimonadaceae bacterium
TCGACGCGCTTGCGCCAGAGTGCGGGCTGCGACGGCCACTCCGCGCGCGGGCGCAGGAAGCCGCGCACGCGACGCCGATAGAAGCGCGCGTGGTCCATGGCGATCACGACCTCCGCGGCCATGGCTTCGGCGATCGGCTTCCCGGTCTCCGCGCTCACGGCGGCGGCGACCGCGTGGCGATGGGTGAAGAGCGTGGCGCGGATCCGCTCGAGCAGCGCTCGGCGCTCGCGGATGGGCCGAGCGGCCCAGCGGCGCTGGGCGTCACGAGCGGCGGCGAGGAGCGCTGGGAGCGCGGCCGCATCCGTCGCGGCGTAGCGCGCCGTCACCGCGCCGGACGCGGGGTCCACCGACTGCACCCATTCCCCCTCGGCGGGGGTCGGGGAGGGTGTGACGGGGGAGGGGGCGGTGAGTGTCGACATCCCGAAAGGGCCTCAGCGGGGGCGGTGGCAGAAAACTATCGGACTGGGACTGTGACGGGTGGACCGAACGGGAGGTAGTGCGGTGCAGATGGACGTACTCAGGACTAGGCAACGGCGGGTCCAGACGGCATCCTCTTGGGCGTGAATTCGATCTCAGCAGAGGTCATCGAACGCGCCAAGCGCGGAGACCATCAGGCGTTCGCCGAGCTGGTGGAGTGGTACCACGCGCGCGCCCTGCGGTTCGCGCGGCTGATGTTAGATGACACGCAGGACGCTGAGGACGCGGTGCAGGAGGCGTTCGTGCGGGTGTGGGATGCGCTGCCGCGTTTCCGGGAGGGGGCACCGTTCGAGCCCTGGTTCTTCCGGGTGTTGGCCAATCGCTGTCGGACGGCGATCGGTCGGCGGGCGCGGCATCAGACGGATGAACTGCCGATCAACCTGGCGGATGAGCGTCAGGAGTCGGATGGAGTGGAGTTCGGCGACGAGGTCCGCCGTGTGTTGGAGACGCTGCCCGCCGAACAGCGGGAGGCCTTTCTCCTCCATCACGTGGAAGGCTTCGACTATGACGAGATCGCGGCGGTCACCGGTGCCCGGTCGGGTGCCCTGCGGATGCGCGTCAAGCGCGCCATCGACACGCTGCGGACGAAGTTGGGAGGGGTGGTGAATGCGTGAAGGACGAGAGGACGACATCCTGATGCGCGCGGTCGCGGTGCTGCGGCCATTGCCCGCGCGTCATCCCCGCGTGATCGCGCGCATCTTGGCGACGACGGCGGGGCGGTCGCGCTCCTGGGCTGGTCGGCTGCAGCGCTGGATGACCGCGTCCGTGCCGCGCCCGCTGGCCGCAGCGGTCGCTGGTCTGACCCTAGTGGCGGGATACGTGGTCGGCGTGCGTCGCGATGAGTCGACGGCGGAGTTCGCTGCGGTGAGCGCGAGCACGCCAGTGCGCACGGTGGCGAACGTGGCGGGGCAGGGGGTGCAGTTCGTGCTCGATGCCCCGAGCGCGCGCTCCGTAGCCGTCGTCGGCGATTTCAATGAATGGAGTGCGACGGCGTCGCCGTTGGTGCGCGAGCCCGGAAGTGGGGCGTGGACCACGACGGTCGCGCTTCCGCCTGGCCGTCATGTGTACGCGTTCATCGTGGATGGCGTGCGCTGGACGATGGATCCGCACGCACCGCTCGCGCCGGACGCGGACTTCGGTCGCGCCGGTTCGGTCGTGCTCGTGCCGGAGGGCGGACGATGATGCGGCTCGGCTGGCTGGGCTGTTGCGCGGCCGCGCTCCTCGGCGCCCAGGAATCAGAACCCTCGCTCGCGGCGATCCGCGACGCGGCGTTGCGCCGTGTAATCGCGGCGGAGGTCGTAGCGGCTGAAGAGCGCGGGACCCCCTCAGCGCCGCTGATCGAGAAGGCGCTCGAAGGACAGCTGAAGGGCGCGAACGCGGCCCGCATCGGCGAAGCGGTACACGCCCTCGCCTTGCGGCTGGCGGCGGCGCGGGACCACCTTCGTCCCGTGCTGGAACTCGACGAAGTCAAAGTGGGTGCCGACGCGCTGTCGGCGGGACTCGGTCCCGCCGACCTCAAGAAGTTGCGCGCCGCGTGGCCCAATCGGTCGGTCGCGATGCCCTTGGGCGTCGTGACGGAACTGGTGACTCGTGGGGTGACGCCGCCACGCGCGACGAAGATGGTGCTCGACCTGATGAAGCGGGGTGCGACCGTGTCCCATCTGGCCTCGCTCGGGAGCGAGGTGCAGCGGGATGTCTCCACGGGACGTGCGCCCGACGCGGCGCTCGATCTGCGCGTCCGCGGCATCATGTCGCTCCTCACTCCGGGTGCAACGGCGGTGCTCGCTCCACGGGGCGGCAAGCCGTAGCGTGCCGGGACGGGTCGCCGTCCTCGCGACGGCGTTCGTCCTGAGTGCGCGTACCCCGGTCGCTGGGCAGCAAGCCACGATCGAACTCGGCGCCGCGCGGCTGCGCCAACCCAGCTCCCCCTCCCGCGACGCTTTGGTGGCCGCGTTCGGTCTTCGGACCGGGCGCGGCCGCCTCGCGTTCGCGGCTGACGCGGGCGGCACCATCGCGCGCGACAGTGTGGCGGCCGCGCAGCTCGTCGGGGCCGCGGCGTTCGTGCCTCGCGGATTCTCTTGGTGGCGCACCGAGTCCGCCGCGAGCTTTGCGCGCTTCGATCTCTTAGGCAGCGGATCTGGGCGGAGCGCGACGCTCGGCATGCGACAGCACATCGCGCCACGTGAGTGGGCCGGCGGGTGGGTCGGTGCTGAGGCTGGCCGCACGCACCGCAGCGGGGTCTCGACGAACAACGCGACCCTCTCCTCAGCCGCGTGGGCGCGCTACCGGGGCGTCACCCTCACCGGCGGGGTGAACCAGCTCTTCGTCGATGACATCGCCCTAGTCGCCGCTCCGCCCGCACCCCCGATCTTCGGCACCGCGCGTTTCTACGACTACAGCGGTGGCGTCGAGGTGAGATACGCGCGCTGGTCCGGCGAGTATCGCGCGACGAGGCGAGAGGGTGCGAGCATGCAGGCGCGCGGCGGGCGTGCGTCGCTCGCGCGAGTGGCCTGGCGACCCGATGAGCACGTCAGCTTCGAGTTCGCGTTCGGCAAGCAACTCGCGGATCCGGTGCGCGGCGCGCCGGAATCGAAGCTCGCGATGCTCTTGCTCCGCCTGCACCTCATCCCGATCAGCACGCCTGCGGTGACGGTCTCGTTGCAGCGTGCGGCGACGGGGTCGGGCGCGATCCTCGTCGTGCGCGTGAAGGGGGACCGCCCGGCGGAAGTGGCGGGGACCTTCACCGGTTGGCGTCCCGCGCCGCTCGCCCGAACGAAGAATGGCTGGGAAGGGAGCTTCATCGTCGCGCCGGGCACACAGCGCATCGTGGTCCGCGTGGGGGGCGGCGCGTGGCGGGTGCCCGAGAACCTCCCGCGCGTCCGCGACGAGTTCGGGAGTGAAGTCGGGCTGATCGTCGTCCCCTGATCGCGCTATCCCGCGGCCTACGAAAACAGTAGAATCTGACACCCCCCTTCCGGAGTCACCGGATGCCGTCTCGCCGCTCCTTCGTCGCTGGCCTCGCCTCCGCGAGCGTCGCGCTCCCCGCCTTCTCGCGCGACGCCTACGCGCAGCTCTTCCGCGCGAACACCATCGCCGGCGATCGCGCCCCGGCCGACGTCGCCACGGACGAAGTGTACTGGGCGCAGATCCAGCGTGCGTTCGACGCCGACCGCACGCTGATCAATCTCAACAACGGCGGGATCTCGCCCACGCCGAGCCATGTGCTCGAGCAGATGATCCGCGACCTGAAGTTCACGAACGAACTTCCGGTCGAGCACATGTGGCGCATCCTGCAGCCGCGGATGGAGAGCACGCGCCGCGAACTGGCCAAGGAGTTCGGCTGCGATCCCGAGGAGATGGCGGTCGTCCGCAACGCGAGCGAAGCGCTCGAGACGATGATCCTCGGTATCGACCTGAAGCGAGGCGACGAGGTGATCGTCTCCAATCAGAACTACGGCCGGATGATCACCACGTGGGAACAGCGGGTCCGCCGCGAGGGGATCGTGCTCAAACAGGTCTCCTTCCCAGTGCCGCCGCCAAGCCCGCAGGCGGTCATCGATGCCTTTGCGAACGCGATCACGCCGCGCACGCGTGTCATGGAAGTCACACACATCACCAACCTCACCGGGCAGATCCTCCCGGTGCGCGAGCTGAGCAAGATCTGTCGGGCCAAGGGGATCGAGTTGTTCATCGATGGTGCCCATGCGTTCGCGCACTGGCCCTTCACGCGCGACGAACTCGACGTCGATTACTACGGCACCTCGCTGCACAAGTGGTTGCACGCGCCGATCGGTGCGGGCTTCCTCTATGTGCGCAAAGAGAAGATCCCCCAGCTCTGGTCGATGATGGGGTCGGCCGAGGCGCAGAAGGCGGATATCCGGAAGTACGAGGAGATCGGCACGCACCCGCAGGCGAACTTCAACGCGGTGAGTGCCGCGATCGCGTTCCATCGCGGCATCGGTCCTGAGCGGAAGATCGCGCGGCTCCGCTATCTGCGGGATCGCTGGGCGACACGCCTCCTGAAAGAGAGTGATCGCGTGAAGGTGCTCACGCCGCTCGGCCCCGATCAGGGGGGCGCGATCGCGCTCTTCAGCGTCACCGGGATCGATCCGGTCAAGCTCGGCGGATGGCTCTCGGAGAAGTACAAGATCGTGTCCACGCCGATCGTCCATCCCGAGTTCACGGGGATCCGCATCACGCCGAACGTGTACACGATGGTCGACGAGGTCGACACCTTCGCCGGCGCCGTGCTCACCGCGATCAAGAAGGGCGTGGCGTGAGTCCAGCGAAGAAGGCCGCCGCCGCGACCCCGTGGGCCGCGGTGTTCGCGCCGCGTGCGAAAGGGGAGCGCCGGTTCTGGTTGGTGAAGTCCGAGCCCGAGGTGTTCTCCTGGGATGCGCTCTGGGCGGCACCTAAACGCACCACGCATTGGGACGGCGTGCGCAACTTTGCGGCGCGGAACTTCATGCGCGACGGGATGCGGCTCGGGGATGGGCTCTTCTTCTACCACTCGATGGCCAAGCCGCAGGCGATCGTCGGCGTGTGCGAGGTCGTGCGTGAGGCGTATCCGGATCACACGGCCTTCGAGCGGGGACACAAGGGCTACGACGAAGACTCCGTCGTGAGTGACCCGACCTGGTTCCAAGTCGATGTACGCGCGGTGGAGCCGATGGCGACCCCCGTCACGCTCCCGATCATCAAGGCGACCCCCGCCCTCGCGGCGATGACGCTCCTCCGCATCGGGCGACTCTCGGTCACACCGGTGACCGCCGCGGAGTGGAAGACGATCCGGAAGCTCGGCGGGCTCGCGCCGTAGCGCGGCTCAGACCGCGGCCATCGCCTCGGTGAGCAGCGGTGGGAGCGCCGCGAGTAGCGTCTCGAAATCCGACCAGCGTGTGCGGTGATTCGAGCAGGCCACGCGGATCACGTACCGACCGCCCACCTGCGAGCCGCTCGGGACCCCGACGCCGCTCTCCTGCACGCGCAAGAGCACTTCCTTCGTGATCGCATCCGCGCGCTCTGGTGCCACGCCCGGCGGCGCGAAGCGGAAGGCGACCACGTTGAGCGAGACCGGCGCCGCGAGCACGACATGCGGGAGCGCGACCACGCGCTCCGCGAACGCGCGCGCCTGCGCGACGTTCTGCTCGATGAGGTCGGTCCACGCCGACACCCCCTGCGCGCGGAGCGACATCCAGACCTTGAGCGCTTTGAAGTTCCGCGTGAGTTCGATGCCGCGCTCGTAGAACGGGATCCCGCCGGCGATCACGCCGCGCCCTTCGTCACGCAGATAGCTCGGCGCCATCGCGAAGGTGTCGCGGTGCGCCGCCGCATCGCGTACGAGGACGCACGCGATCTCATAGGGGAGATACCCCCACTTGTGGAGATCGAACGCGAGCGAGTCGGCGCGTTCCATCCCGCGCACGATCGGTGCGAGTTCCGGGGAGAGCCGCGCGAGCGCACCGAAGGCGCCATCCACGTGGAACCAGAGCCCCTCGGCCGCGCAGAGATCCGCGATCGCATCGAGATCATCGGTCGCGGCGGTGTTCACGGTGCCGGCGGTGCCGATCACACAGATCGGTCGGTGACCGGCGGCGCGATCCGCCGCGATCGCGGCCCGGAGCGCGCCCATCTCCATGCGCAGGGCGTCATCGACGGGAACGCTCCGCAACGCATCCGCGCCGAGTCCGAGTACTTCACAGGCACGGCGCGCCCAGCCGTGGACCTCTGCAGACGCGTACACCGTGAGCTGCGGTCCACCGCGCACGCCAAGCGCGCGGACGTCGAAGCCTGCGCGCGCATGGCGCGCGACCGCGAGCCCGATGAGGTTCGCCATCGTGCCGCCGCTCTGCAGGATCCCGCTGCTCGACTTGGGGAATCCCATCAGTTCGGCGAGCCACGCGATCACCTGGAGCTCCACCAGCTTCGGCGACTGGTCGAGCCCCGCCATGTGCGCGTTCATCCCGGCGGCGAGCATATCCGACATCATCCCGAGCGGCGTGCCATTCCCCTGTATCCACCCCCAGAAGCGCGGGTGACGATTGCCGTTGGTGTAGGGGAGGATCTCGCGCGTGAACTGCTCGTAGGCGGTCTCCGCACCGACGCCGTCGCGCGGGAGGGGCGCTCCGGTGAGCGACGCGCGCACCTCCGCCGGGATCGGCGACCACGGGCGCCGCTCAGAGAGCGTGCGCTGATGATCGAGCGAGTCGTCGACCATCCGATGCGCGAGGGCGCGGAACGCCTCCCAGTCGGCGGGGTCGAGGGTGTGATCGGCGCGCGGGTCGAAGGTCATAGTCGGAAGTTAGGTCGCTATCGCACGAACGCGTACACGGCGCTGCTGAGTCCGATGACGACGACGGCGCGTCGCACCCACGCAGCGCCTACGCGCTGGGCCAGGCGCGATCCGCCGTAGCCGCCGATCATCGCGCCGATGAGCATCACGGTGGCGAGCGGCCAGCGGACGATCCCGCTCGTCGCGAACAGCACCACGGCGACGAGATTGATGGCGCCGCCGCCGACGTTCTTGAGTCCGTTCATCTGATGGATGTCGCGCAGCCCCATGAGCCCCATCGCGGCGAGCATGACGATCCCGAGTCCGGCGCCGAAGTAGCCGCCGTACACCGCGCCGAGGAACTGAAAGAGCAAGAAACGGGTCGGTGGCGCCTCCCGCGTGGGGTCGATCGAAGCGACCATCCCCGTCCCGGCCAGATGCCGAAGAACGAGCGGCTGGGCCATGAAAAGCGCGGTGGCACCGAGGATGAGCCAGGGGACGAGTGCCGCGAATCGAGCGTCGGGGGTCCGAAGGAGGAGCCACGAGCCGACGAAGCCGCCCGCGAGCGATGGGAGCGCCCAGGCGCGGGCCCAGACTCCAGCCCCAGCGATCGCACGTCGATACCCCCAGAGCGACGCCATCGTCCCCGGCCAGAGCGCCACGGTCGATGTCGCGTTCGCCGCCACGGGGGCAACGCCGAGGGCGAGCAGGGCGGGGAAGGTCACCAGCGTCCCCCCGCCAGCGATGGCGTTGATCGCCCCGCCAATGGCGGCGGCGAGCGCGGCGGTCAGGAGCGTTTCCGGGGGCAGAGGGGTTATAGCTGGAGGGGGTGGGCGCCCCAGATCGGGACCGTATGCCCGGAGCCGAGCGCTCCGCTACAATTAAGCTGTCCAATCACACTCGCTTTCGCAGGTCATTCCAGATGACGAATCCCACGGCGACACCGCCGGCCGGCGACCACCTCGAGATCAAAGACTCGCGCACGGGGAAGGTGTACTACGCCCCGATCACCGACGAGACGATCCGCACCGCCGACCTCAAGCAGATCAAGGTCAACCCCACCGACTTCGGGATCATGGGGTACGACCCGGCCTTCATGAACACCGCGTCATGCCGGTCCGCGATCACCTTCATCGATGGCGATCAGGGGATCCTGCGCTATCGCGGCTACCCGATCGAGCAGCTCGCCGAGAAGGCGAGCTTCCTCGAGGTCGCGTGGCTCCTGCGCCACGGCGAGCTCCCGACGCAGGCCGAGTACGACAAGTGGGTGCAGGACATCACGTACCACACGTACGTGCACGAGAACATCAAGCGCTTTATGGAAGGGTTCCGCTACGACGCGCATCCGATGTCGATGCTGGCGTCGGGTGTGGCCGCGCTCTCGTCGTTCTACCCCACGGCCAAGAACATCCACGATCCGCGTGAGCGCGACATCGCCTTCATCCGGTTGCTCGCCAAGGTTCCGACGATCGCGGCTTTCGCGTACCGCCATGTGAAGGGGATGCCGCACGTCTATCCCGACAACTCGCTGCCGTACGCCGAGAATTTCCTCTCGATGATCGCGCGGATGTCGGAGCCGAAGTACGAGGCCCATCCGGTGTACGCGCGGGCGATCGACATCCTCTTCATCCTGCACGCGGATCACGAGCAGAACTGCTCGACGAACGCGGTGCGTGCGGTCGGCTCGTCGCACGTGGACCCCTACTCGGCTGTCTCGGCTGGTATCGCGGCGCTGTATGGCCCGCTGCACGGCGGCGCGAACGAGGCCGTGCTCCGCATGCTCGAGGAGATCGGCTCGCCGGCGAACCTCCCCGCGTTCATCGAGAGCGTGAAGAGCGGCAAGGGCGAGTCGCGGTTGATGGGCTTCGGCCACCGCGTGTACAAGAGCTACGACCCGCGTGCCAAGATCGTGAAGGGGCTCTGCGACGAGGTGCTCAAGGTCGCGGGGATGTCGAAGGACATGGAGATCGCGCTCGAGCTTGAGCGGATCGCGCTCTCGGACGAGTACTTCATCAAGCGGAAGCTCTACCCGAACGTGGACTTCTACACCGGGCTGATCTACCGCGCGATGCATTTCCCCACGGACTACTTCACCGTGCTGTTCGCGATCGCGCGCACGGCGGGGTGGCTCTCGCAGTGGGAGGAGTTGCTGCTCGACAAGGAGCAGAAGATCGCGCGTCCGCGGCAGATCTACACCGGCTACAACGAGCGGCCGTACTCGACGGGGCTCGACTACCGCCACAAGATCGTGAAGTAAGGCGATCGACAGAACGGCATGCGCGGGGGGCGACCATCGATGGTCGCCCCCCGCGTTGCTTTGCGCTCACGTGGAGTGCGCGGTACCGTTTACGGATGACACCGGTCGACGATCCGCTGCGCGCCACTCTAGAGCGCCGGACCCAGGGACGCTACGCCGTGGAGCGTGAGCTCGGCCGCGGGGGTATGGGGACGGTCTATCTCGCGCGCGATCTCTCGCTCGATCGGCATGTTGCGATCAAAGTGCTCCCGACGGAGCTCGCCATCCAAGCTGCGCTCCGCGAACGGTTCGTGCGTGAAGCCAAACTGGCGGCGTCGCTCTCGCACCCGAACATCGTCCAGGTGTACGCGGTCGAAGAGCACGACGACCTCCTCGCCTTCGTGATGCAGTACGTCGATGGCGAGAATCTGGCCGAGCGGGTGGCGCGCGCGGGCCCCTTCGATGCGACCACGCTCGCGCGATTCCTCCAGGACACGGCGTGGGCGCTCGGTTACGCGCATGCGCGCGGGATCGTGCATCGGGATGTGAAGCCGGACAACATCCTCGTCGAGCGCGGGACGGGGCGCGCGATGATCATGGACTTCGGGATCGCCCGGCAGCAGCAGGCGAGCAATCTCACCGAGGTCGGGCACTCGATCGGCACGCCACGCTACATGAGTCCCGAGCAAGCCGCCGCGGAGCCCGTTGACGGACGGAGTGATCTCTACTCCCTCGGCTGCGTGGGCTACTTCGCCGCCACCGGGCGGCCGCCGTTCGACGCGGAGAGCGCGCACAAGCTCCTGATGCAACATCTCACCGTCGCGGCGCCACGCGTGCGTGAGCATCGGTCGGAACTCCCGGCGGGGCTCGACGACGCGATCGCGCGCGCACTCGCCAAGGATCCGGCGGAACGCTTCGCCACCGGCGAGGCGATGGCGGATGCGATCGGGGCGCTGCAGCTCCGCGCCGCGGAGGTCGCCCCGATCCTCCGGCTCTTCCATCAGCAGACGGCGCACTCGCTGCAGGCGCTGCTGACGCTCAGTCTCGTGTTCTTTGTGTTCTACCGATTCTCGGGGATGGGCGGCAGCTTCGATGGGCTGATCGCTGCGGTGCTCTTCCTCACCGTGGGTACGACGGTCGTGCTGCAAGCGATCGACCGCGTGCGCTATGTGGTGCGGGCGGGGTTCGCGAACGCGGATGTGAACGCCGCGTTCGCGACTATCGCCGAGGAGATCCGTATCGGACGCGAGCAGCTCCTGGAGGATCCGGTCGAGCGGACGCGTGCCGCGCGTCGGCGACGGATCGCGATGGGGTTCGGCTTCATCGGCGGGATGTCGATCCCCCCGATCATTCGGTTCGCCGTGTCAGGCGATCCCGGGAAGAAAGCGATCACGCCGCCCGGCGCGGTGGCGCTCCTCGCGGTGACCGCCATGGTCGGGATCGCGATCGCGCTCTGGACGATGCGGCCGGTGCGTGTAACGCTCGCCCAGAAAGTGGCGCACCGCATCTGGGCGGGCCGCTTCGGTCGCTGGGTCTTTGCGCGCGCCGAGCGGCGCTACGCGGCGGCGCTCGCACGGGCGCGGTCGGCCGCGTAAGTCGCACAGTGCGCGCGCAACGGGCAGCGCGCACAGTGACGGACCCGCGCGGTGCAGACGAGCGCCCCGAGTTCCATCAGCGCCTGATTGTGCGTCCACGCCGTCGCGCCGCGTGACGGCAACGCGGCCTCGGCGATCTCCCACGCACGTCGCTGCCCACGCGCGCTTTTGGGGCTCGTCCGTGGCGCGAACAGGCGGAGGAGCACGCGCGCCACATTCGTATCGACGAGCGCCGCCGGCCGTTCGAACGCGAACGTCGCGACCGCGCCGGCGGTGTACGGGCCGATTCCCGGGAGCGTGCGCAGTTCGGCCGGATCGCTCGGCAGTGCACCATCGCGCTCGCGACTGACCTGCTTGGCGAGCGCGTGTAGGTTTCGCGCTCTCGCGTAATAGCCCAGTCCATGCCACGCCTCTCGTACCTGCGCCGCGCGTGCGCCGGCGAGCACCTCGAGGGTCGGGAACCGCTCGAGGAAGGCGCCGTAGAAGTCGATCACCCGCGCGACCTGCGTCTGCTGGAGCATCAACTCGGAGACGAGGATGCGATACGGGTCGCGCGTCTCCCGCCAGGGGAGTTTGCGATGGTGGCGCTTGAACCAGGCGCGGAGCTTTCGGCTGACCGTCGCGAGCTCGCGCTGGTCGAGTCGGCGCGGACTCACCGCGGCGTCCACTCCATCGGCCCGCCGAACAGCCCGGCCTGCGTGAGCTCACGCGCGAGCAACAGCCCGAATACGACAGAGAGCGCACCCGCGACGAGGCGCAGGCCGAGTTGCATCCGTTCCACGCGGGCCCCGAGCCAGAGTGATGGGGCCGCGATCAGCACGGTGACGAGGAGCATCCCTGCGATCGTGCCGACGCCGAACACGAGGAGATAGACGATCGCCCACCACGGATCCTGGATCGTCGCGAGCACGAGCACCGCGACCGCCGCACTCCCCGCGAGCCCGTGCATCGTCCCGACCAGAAAGGGGCGACGGTCGGGCGCGTCCGTCGGCGCAGCGGCGGCGCTCGGACGGAGTGTCGAAAAGCCGATGACGATCAGCATGAGCGCCACGCCGAACTCGAGCGCGAGTCCGAGGCGTGGCGGCATCGTCAGCCGGAAGCCGATGATCGCGCCTCCGAGCACGAGCACCGTGAGCGTGTGCCCCAACCCCCACCACACTCCGATGCGTGCGGCGCGCGCGAGCGACCGCTCCCGCGCGACGATCGCCGTCACCGCGACCACATGATCCGCGTCCGTCGCATGGCGCAGGCCGAGCAGGAATCCGAGTAGGGCGGTGGAGAGCGCGGAGAGCATCAGCGGACGGTCTTCGTCTTGCGCTTGAGGAAGTCCATCAGCACGAACTGTCCGAGCGACATCGTGTTCGTGAAGTAGGCGCGCCCCAAACAGATCGCCGAGACCATCTTCACGAACTCCACCAACGCGCGATCGCGCGCGAGCATGAAGGTGTTGATCACGATCGCGCTTCGTCGACACTCTGTCACCTGCTTGAGCGTCTCGCGGAGCACGTAGGCGTCGAGTCCCATCGAGTTCTTGTAGATCGAGCCGTCCGGCGTCGTCAACGCACTCGGCTTTCCGTCGGTGATCATCACGATCTGCCGCATGTCCTTCCGCTGCGCGAGCAGGAGCCGCCGCGCGAGGAGGAGCCCCTGGGCGGTGTTCGTGTGATACGGCCCGACCTGCGCCCCCGCGAGCGCGCCGATCGGCACCTCCTCCGCGGAGTCATGGAAGAGCACGACCTTGATGGTGTCGCCGGGGAACTGGGTGCGGATGAGATGCGTCAGGGCGAGCGCGACCTTCTTCGCGGGTGTGAACCGGTCCTCGCCGTAGAGGATCATCGAGTGCGAGCAGTCGAGCATCAACACCGTCGCGCAGCTCGACCGATACTCGGCCTGCCGCACCATGAGGTCGTCGTAATCGAGGTCGAGCGGCACGCCGAACTCGCCGGTGCGTGCGATCGACCGACGCAGGGTGGCGGGGACGTCGAGGTTCATCGTGTCGCCGAACTGATAGGGCGTGCTGTCGCCGTCGCTCTCGATCCCGGTGGCACGGAACGGGGTATCGTGCGTCCCGACACTCGAGCGCCCGAAGCCACCGAGGATGTGGCGCAGCGCCTTGTAGCCGAGAAAGTCGATCCCTTTGTCGGTCAGCGAGAATTGCACATCACGCGCGGCCTGACGGGCGAGGCCCGCAGGGCCATCGACCGCCTCCAGCGTTCCCGGCGCGCTCGGTGCCTGATCGGTCTTGAGGAGCCCGTCGGCGATCAGTCGTTGGACGATCGCGTCGAGGAGCGCCGCGAGCTTCTCTTCGGAGAGCTCATCGCCGTCCCCGCGGAGCGCATCGAGCAGCTCGGGCGTGAACTGTCCGCTCTGGATGAGCGCATCGAGGATCGCTTGGCGGAGCGCGTCCATCGACTTGTCCGCCGGCTCCCCGGGTTCGGCCCAGTAGGGCGTGTCACCCGGTCCACCGGCGAACCCGCTCTGGAGGAGGAAGTCCGCCAACGAGTCGAGCAGCCGCTGCAGGTCGACCTGATCGGCCGACTCGGGGCTGAACCTCCGGTAGCTGTGCTGACGCATCCGACTCCTCGACCGGCGACTCCTCGCAAGGTAGCCAGTGCACGGCAGGGGAGGGAGCCACGAGCGGCGGTGCCGCGCGACGGCCGCCGAGCGATCTTTCCGCGGTGACCGCCCCGGCGCGCTCGTTCAATCCGTTCCACACCCTGCAGCGACACCCGAACTTCCGGCGGTTCTGGTTCGGGCAGACCGCGTCGCTCATCGGTACCTGGATGCACAGCGTGGCCGCCGGCTGGCTCGCGCTCGAGCTGTCGAACGATCCCTTCATCGTCGGAGTGGTGAGCGCCGCGGGAACCCTCCCGGTGCTCCTGTTCTCCCTGCCCGGTGGCTTGGTCGCCGATCGCTTCGAGCGACTGCGGGTGGTGCAGATCGCCCAGCTGGCGTTGTTCGTGGAAGCGGTGCTGATGTTCTGGCTCGCGTGGTCTGGCCGGATGACTGTCTCCGGTCTGATCGCCCTCTCCTTGTTGAACGGGACCCTCGCGGCGTTCGAGATTCCCGCGCGGCAATCGCTCATCGTCGAGTTGGTCGGCAAGGAAGACCTCCTCGACGCGATCGCACTCAACTCCGGGGGCTTCAACCTCGCGCGGATCGCGGGCCCATCGATCGCGGCGCTCGTCATCGCGCAACTTGGCATCGCGTGGTGCTTCGGGCTCGATGCGCTCAGCTATGGGTTCGTGCTCTGGGGACTCAGTCTGATCCGCGTCCCACCGCGTGAGGCACACGCGATCCATAGCGGCGGGAGCGCCGAAGGGATCGGGGAGGTGCTCCGCTATGTTCGCGAGACGCGGCTGATGTGGATCTTGGTGCGCGTCGTCGCGGTGTTCTCGATCCTCGGGATCCCGGTGTTGACGCTCCTCCCCGTGCTGGCGCGAGATCGACTCGGGCTCGACGCGAGCGGCTACGGGTTGCTGATGACGTGTGTGGGTGTGGGAGCGATGGGAGGCGCACTCGTGATGGCAGCGGCCCGGTCACGGATCGCACGCGGACCGTGGTTGGCGACCTCGTCGATCGTGCTGCCCTTGTTCCTCATCGGTGTGGCGCTCGCACGGGTCGAGCTCGTCGCGGCGCTGCTGCTCGTCGGTGTCGGAGCGGCGATGATCATCAACAATGCGATCATCAACGGGCGACTACAGGAGATCGTCCCCGAGCGGCTGCGCGGGCGTGTGCTGGCGGTCTACGTGACGGTGTACATCGGACTCACGCCGGTCGGGTCGTTCCTCGCGGGGTGGGGCGCGCGCCACGTCGGCCCTGGGTGGGCCATCGGTGCCTCCGCGACGGCACTCCTCGCCTTCGCCGTCTGGTGTTTTCGCCGCTATCCGGAGCTGATGGCCGACTGACGACTAGCGCGGCTCCGAGAGCGCCGTGCGCAACATCGCCGCGAGGGTCTCGAGCGTGTAGGGTTTCGGGAGGAAGTGACTCCCCGATTCACGCACGCGTCGCAGGAGTTCCACGTCGTCGGTATATCCCGACGTGAACACGATGCGGACGGCCGGCCGGAGCGCCGCCATCCGGTCCGCGAGCTCCCGTCCGTTCATGTTCGGCATGATCACATCGGTGAGGAGCAGGTCGATGGTGTCGGGATAGGTGGCAACCACCTCGAGCGCACGGGCGCCGCTATCGGCGGAGATGACGTGATAGCCTAGCGTCTCGACGAGACGTCGCGCGATCCGCAGGACCGACGCGTCATCTTCGACGAGCAGGATGGTCGCGGCGCGCACCGCCCGCGTGGCGCCGGTCGGTGGCGACACCCGTCGAGGGGCCTCGGCGATGCGCGGCAGGCAGAAGCGCACGGTCGTACCGACACCAAGCGTCGACTGCACCGTGACATGTCCGCCGGCCTGCACCACGATCCGATAGACCGTGCTCAAGCCGAGTCCGGTTCCTCGGCCGCGTTCCTTCGTGGTGAAGAACGGCTCGAACACCTTCGCGCGCGTCTCCTCCGACATCCCGCTCCCGGTGTCGGTGACCTCGACGACCGTCCACGCGCCGCCCGGAACCCCCTGGAAGGGCACGCCCTCAACGCTGCGCGTCCGTACGGTCGCGGTCCCGCCGTTCGGCATCGCGTCGCGCGCGTTCACCACGAGATTCAACAGCACCTGTTCGAGCTGAGAGGTGTCGATCCGCACGACGGCGCCCGCCGCGCCCGTCTGCATCTCGAGGCGGACCGCTTCGGTGATGGTCCGGCGGAGCAGCTCCTGCATCCCGGTCACGAGCTGGTCGAGGTCGACCGCGACCGGATTGCTCGCTTGTTGGCGCGAGAATGAGAGAAGCTGTCGCGTGAGCGCGGTGGCACGCCGCGCGGTGCTCTGCATCAACGCGATGTCGTTGTACGCCGGGTGCTCGCGCGGCACCTCGGCGAGCGCGAGCTCGCCACTCCCTTGGATGGTGGTGAGCAGGTTGTTGAAGTCGTGCGCAATCCCGGCGGCGAGCGAACCAACCGCGTCGAGCTTCTGCATCTGGCGCACCTGTTCCTCGGCGTTCGCGACATCCTTGCGCGCCTGCTCCCGTGCAGAGATGTCGAGGATGAGCGCGAGTCGGGCGTTGGCACCGCGGAACTGGATCGGTGCGCTCGAGACCTCGATGTCGATGAGTCGGCCGCTGCGCGTGCGATGGCGGTTGGGACCGGAGGAGATCTGCGACCTCCCCTCCGCGCGGAAGCGTGCGAGCCACGCGGCCCGATCGCTCTCGGGGCGGAGCGCTTCGCCGGTCATCGCTAGGAGTTCGGCGCGCGACCATCCGTACAACTCCGACGCGGCGGCGTTCGCCTCGAGGATGCGGGCCGTGCCGAGCTCCAGCACGAACGTCGCGATCGGGCTCGCGTCGAAGAGCGAACGGTAGCGCGACTCCGAGTCGCGAAGTTCGGCCTCGCGATGCTCGATCGTCGCCGCCATCCGCTGCACGGTGCGTCCGAGGGACCCGACCTCATCCTGGCCCCGATAGTCACGTGGCGTGCGTGCGCTGCCCCGTTCGATCGCGCGCACTTCCGCGGCGAGCGCACGGAGCGGGCGTGCGATCCCACTCCCGATCACGAGGGCGAGCCCCGTCGCCAAGGTCAGCGCAACGGCGAGCGCGATCAGCTCCTGCCGCACCTGCGCATGCCGTTCGGCGAGTGCCCGTTCGAGTGGGATCCCCACGTAGACGAGCCAAGGGAGATTCGGGAGGGGCGCGTTCGCGAGGACGGTGAGTTCGCGATCGAGTCCAACGGCGAGTCGCGCCCCCTCACGCCCCGCCAGCGCGAGCCGCAGGGTCTCGTTGCTGAACACCTTTTCGCCGACCCAGCGCGCCTCATCGGCGGTGCGTGCGAGGATCCGTCCACTGCCATCGATCAGCGTCATCACACTGCCGGTGGGGGCGAGCGTATCCGAGAGCAGCGGCGTGAAGGCCTCGAGGCGGATCCCAGCGATGAGTACCGCCACCACCTCGCCGCGGCCGTCGATCGCGGGCGTTGCGACTTGCACCGACCAGACGGAGTCGCGGAGCGATCGGACCGCGTTGCCGAACACCGTCCGACGGGTCCGCACGACCTCGTCGAAGTACGGGCGCGTCCGTACGTTGGGCATCTGACGCGTCGGCTCGCGCCGTCCCGAGATCGCCACGACGCGACCCGTGAGATCGACCAGCGAGAGCGTGGCGTCGAGCGCGGTCCGCCCTTCGAGCCCGTTCACGATCCGCCGCAACGTCGCATCGTCGACGCCAGACACACCCGCGCGTCCGATCGCCGACGCCCCCGCCTCGACCGCCGCGCGCAACGATCCGACTTCGAGTGTGAGGCGATAGCTCAGTCGGATCGCATAACGCTCCGCGTCCACGAACGCGCGGCGTTCCGCATCCGCCGACATCCGGTTCGACCGCCACAGGATCGCGATGAGTAATGGGGCAAGCGCGGCGACGACGAGGAACACCAGTCGCGCGGCGATCCCCCAGACGCGGCGGCGGACGCCGCGCTCGCCGCTCGTGGGCTCGGCGGCGGTCGCCGCGGTGGTCGGATCGGTCACGCGATCGCTCGCAGTCGCGTATGCTCCGCCACGGCGAATCCGAGCCGCTCCCACACCACGTTGGAGAGTGGATTGTTCGCGCCGGTGTGCAGCCGAAGCTCGGTGAGGCGGCGCGCCCGACACCACCGCTCCGCCATCGAGACCATGCGCGTCAGGACCCCGCGACCACGTGCGCTCGGTCGGACATACACCGCCGAGAGGTATCCCACGTGCTCCGACGTGAGGAGCGCATGATTGCGCGCGACGGCGCACTCGAGCGTGCCCACCAACGCGGCACCGGCGGCGGCCACCAACACGAGTCGATCGTCCTGAGACAGCGCCGCGCGCACCGCCCCGAGGTTCCGGCGACCCACGTCACGTCGCAGGCGACCGAAGATCCGATCGTCGGCGTGTTCCGCGAGGAGCGCGCGCCGCATCGCCGCGACCCCCGCCACGTCACCCGCGCGCGCGCGGCGCACGGAGAGGCGCGAACGCCCGCTCACGCGCGACTGCGCCCGTAGCGTCCACTCTCGCTGCGCGAGAGTCGGCGCCGGGCCACCAACGCCTCCAACACCAACTCGCACGCGGCGCCCACGGCGGCGTCATCGCCCGCATCCGCGAGCCCCTCGCCGACCACGGTGCCGACCAGCTCCGGCACGGCATCGAACCCGAGCCGCACCGCCTGCGCGCTCGCATCATCCGTCACCTGCAGGATCGCGCCCTCATCGAACCAGATGACCGCAGCATCGAAGGGCGCGTGCACACCGCGCGCGCGCAGCGTCGCATCGCTCGCGCGTCGGATCAGCTCGCGCGCGATGGCGCTCGCGCCCACCAACTCCCCCTCGTACTCGAGCTCGAGCTTCCCCGTGATCGCGGCGAGTGCGGCATACAGATCGGCGAGCCGTGGCACGACCTCGGACTCGCCGAGTCGGAGCGCGCGCTGCTCCGCGTGCGAGACCACACTCTCCATCAGCGTGATCGGTAACCGTTGCGACACGCCGCTCCGCCGGTCCACGCGCTTGTCCTCGCGCGCCTCGAACGCGACGCGCTCCACCACCTCGGCGAGAAAAGGGAGGATCCGCACGGTGACGCCATCGCGCGCGGTCCACGCCTCCTGCGCGGTGATCGCCATCCCGAGCTCCACCGCCTCGGGATAGTGGGTGATGATCTCGGAACCGATGCGGTCCTTGAGCGGCGTGATGATCTTCCCGCGCGCGGTGTAGTCCTCAGGGTTCGCCGTGAACGCCAGGAGCACATCGAGCTCCAGCCGCACGGGATACCCTTTGATCTGCACGTCACCTTCTTGCATCACGTTGAACAGCCCCACCTGCACCTTGCCGGCGAGGTCAGGGAGTTCGTTCAACGCGAAGATCCCACGGTTCGCGCGCGGCAGCATGCCGAAGTGGATCGTGAGTTCGTCGCTGAGGAGATGTCCACCGCGCGCCGCGCGGATCGGGTCGAGGTCACCGATCAGGTCCGCGACCGTCACGTCCGGTGTCGCGAGCTTCTCGACATACCGCTGGTCTCGCCCCACCCACGCGATCGGCGTGTCGTCACCCGCCTCGCGGATCCGGTCCTTGGCGAACCGCGAGATCGGCGCGAACGGATCGTCGTTGATCTCACTCCCGGCCACGATCGGCATCGCGTCATCGAGCAGCGATACCAAGGCGCGCAGAAGCCGCGACTTCGCCTGTCCGCGCAAGCCGAGCAGGATGAAGTCGTGGCGCGCGAGCAACGCGTTCGCGAGCTGCGGGATCACCGTGTCCTCGTAGCCGAGGATCCCCGGGAAGAGCGGTCCGCCCGCGAGCAGCCGTGCGCGCAGATTCGTCCGAAGCTCATCGCGCACCGAACGACCGCGCATCCGCGGAATCCCCCACGCCGAGCGCGCGAGGGCGCCGAGCGTCGTCGGCAACTCCGTCACGCGGCCTCCACTTCGACGAGACAGTCGTAGAAGGCGGCGCCCGCCCCAAGGTCGGTCAGCGCTTGGCTCGTCACGGCGTTCGCATTCTCGCCGTCCTGCGACAGCTTCTGCCACCAGATGCTCGGCGCCCACGCCACCCCTTCGCGTACGCCGTCGGTCACACGCAGCGTCGCATGGAACGCCCCGCGGTCGTTGTGGATGCGCACGCTCGCGCCATCCGCGAGATCACGAATGGCCGCGTCGGTGGGATGCAGATGCAATTCGGGTTCAGCGTTGCGGCTCAGACTCGGCACGTTGACGAAGGTGGTGTTGAGGAACTGATGACGTGGACTCGAGATGAGTTGCAGCGGGAAACGTGCGGCCAACTCCGGTGCTTCGTCCGGGATCTCGCGCGGAGGGGTGTAGGTCGGCACGGCGTCGAGCCCGAGTGCGGCCATCCGTGGCGAGGCGAACTCGACCTTCCCGCTCGGCGTCGCGAAGCCGCCCTGCGCGTACGGGGCGTACGGTCGCGGCACGTTGAGTCGCACCCAGCCGTCGGCCATGAGCCGTTCGAACGTGACACCCTGCATGCGCTCATGCGGTGAGTTGAGTGCTTGGCGGATCAAGGTGAGATCATCGTCCTGCAATGCGGGGTGCGACATCCCCATCGCGGCGCCCAATCGCCGGAAGATCTCTGTGTTCGGCAGCGCGTCGCCGATCGGCGCGATCGCGGGACGGTTGAGCGTCGCGTAGACGTGACCGTAGGCGGAATGGACGTCCCAGTGCTCGAGCTGCGTCGTCGCCGGGAGGAGGTAGTCGGCGAAGTCTGCGGTGTCGGTCTGGAAATGCTCCAGGACGACGGTGAGGAGATCCTCGCGCGCGAGTCCGCGGCGCACCGCGTTCGTGTCCGGCGCGATCGCAGCGGGATTCGAGTTGTACACGATGAGCGCCTGCACCGGCGGGCCGCCGACCCCCGCATCAGCGAGCGTGAGCGCATCACCGAGCCGCGTCATGTTGATCGTCCGTACCGGCGGCGAGAGATCGGGGCGCTCAAGCGCCTCCATGTTGAACTTGAAGTTCCCGCTCGTCGAGAGCTGCACGCCGCCGCCTGGACGACGCCAGTGACCAGTGACCGCGGGGAGGCAGGCGATCGTCCGCACCGCCATCCCACCGCCCGCGTGCCGCTGCAGCCCGTAGTTGATGCGCACGAACGCCGCGCGCGCCGTGCCGTACTCCCGCGCGAGCGCGATGATGCGATCTGCCGGGATCCCCGTGATCACACTCGCGCGCGCGGGCGTCCACTCCGTCACCCGCGCACGCAGCTCGGCTTCGCCGATGGTGTATGCGGCGAGGTAGTCGCGATCCTCGAGTCCGTCGGCGAAGAGCACGTGCATGATGGCCAAGGCGAGCGCGGCATCCGTGCCCGGTCGGATCGGGATCCACTCGTCCGCCTGGGCCGCGGTGCGTGTGCGGATGGGATCGATGCAGCGGATCGGCACGCCGCGCTCGCGAGCGCGGAGCAGGTGCGGCCAGAGATGCGGGTTCGCGGTGAGCGTGTTCGTTCCCCAGAGCAGGATGAGATCCGCGGCATCGCCGGCCGATTCGCCGTCCGCTCCCACGCTCTGACCGACGGTCATCTGCATCCCGACCATCCCCGCGGTGGCGCAGATCGTGCGGTCGAGCTTCGATGCGCCGAGGAGGTGGAAGAAGCGGTGGTCCATCGCGCCGCCCTGCAGCTTGCCCATCGTGCCCGCGTACGAATACGGGAGGATCGCTTGTGCACCGTGCGGGCCGACGGCGATCGCCTGGAGCCGCTCGGCGATCTCGCGCAATGCGACCTCCCAGCTGATCGGCGCGAACTCGCCGCTCCCTTTGGGGCCGACGCGCTTGAGCGGTGTGGTCAACCGATCCGCGTGATGCGTGCGCTCGGGATAGCGATTGACCTTCGTGCAGAGAAAGCCCTGCGTGAACGGATGCGCGCCGTCGCCGGCCATGCGGACCACACGGCCACGCGTGACCGTCACCAGCGTGGCGCAGGTGTCGGGACAGTCGTGCGGACAGGCGCCACGCACCACGACCAGGTCCTCCTCGTTCGACGGAGGAAAGGCATTCTCGTCCACGTTCACATCCTTCTCCTTAGGCAACCCTCAAAGAATAGCGCCTGTGGGGGCGCGGCGCATCTTCTCGTAACCTGTTGTAGTGAAATGCTTTACGTTCAAGTCGTAGATTGCCCTGACACGGGATTGGAGATCACCGCCGTTCGCAGGGCGCGGGAGTTGGACGAAATCGATAGCTCCGGAGGGGTCTGAACCGCTTGTCCCCCTTGGACTTGGGTTGTTGCCAAGTCTTGACCAGTGCGTCATTTTGGGGTAGCATTTAGGCTGCGATAGAGCACTGCGGACGAAGGACGCAGGCTCATCTCTGCGTCCTCCACCTCCCCATTAGGAGAAGTACCCCATGAAGCGCATTGCTCTTGTTTCGGCGGTTCTCGTGCTCGCGGCTTGCGGCGCCAAGACGGAAGAGGCGGCTCCGGCTGCTGAGGCCCCGGCGGCGGCTCCGGCTGCGGCTCCGGCCGATTCGTCGGCGATGAAGGCCGACACCGGCATGAAGCATGACTCGGCGGCTGCGCCGGCTGCTGAGAAGAAGATGTAATCCCGCGCCGTGCCAGCGTGGCACGGCATCGTGGGACAGGAAGGGCGCGACCAACGGTCGCGCCCTTCTGCGTTTCCGCTAGCGACGCGCAGCGGCACGCCATGCGAACGCGTCGGTGAGCGCGGCCCGCGCGTCGACCGCGTGTTCCCAACCGAGTTCGGTGCGCGCGCGCGCGCCGCTGAACGGCGAGTCCTTGAGCACGAGGTCGAGCGAGGCGACGCGCACGGCGCCGCGTGCGTCGCGCGGCAACAGGAAGGAGAGCGCCTGCACGGTGGCGAGCGCTCCACGGACGATCGACACCGGGATCGGCACGGTGAAGAGGGACCGTCCGAGTCCGGCGCGCGCGGCATGAACGACATCGCGCATCGTGGGGGCGTCGCGATCGATGGCATTGTACGCCTCGCCACCGGCGCGATCGTCCGCGAGGGCGCGGAGTGCGAGCGAGGCCACGGTCGAGGCGTGGACCAGCGGCAGTCGGGTCGACCCGCCGCCGATGAACGGGAAGGCGCCGAGCCGGAGGAGGGCGTGGACGCGTGGCGTGAATTGCCGGTCGCGTCGGCCGAAGATCACGCAGGGGCGGATCGCGGTGGCCCAACACTCACCAGCCCGATGGGCATCGAGGACGATCGTCTCGCTCGCGCGCTTCGAGATCGCGTACGCGGCGTTGGGTGGGAGCGGTGCGAACGGGCGCGTCTCCTGCCAGCGATCATCCGGTTGGGACAGCGCATAGCGACCCTCGGGGCCGTACACCGCGACGCTGCTGAGTTGCACGAGCCGTGCGCGCGTCTCGCGCGCCAGCTCGACGATCGCGCGCGTCCCATCCACGTTCGTCGCGGTGTAGCGGCCATCCGGCGGCGTGATCACCGCCGCGGTGTGCAGGATCGCATCGCACCCATCGGCGGCGCGCCGCATGGCGTGGGCATCATCGAGCGACGCGGCGACCACCCGCACGCCAGGTGCGCGGAGCCATGCCGCCGCGTCGGCGTTGCGCACGAGCGCCACCACCTCGCGCCCCGACGCACGGAGCGCCTCGACGAGGTGTGACCCGACGAGGCCGGTCGCCCCCGTGACGAGGGCGCGACCGCTCACGCGAAGGGGAGGGCGGTGATGCTCCCCAGCAGGCCGCCGGACGCGGCGTG
>JAIETI010000167.1 GCA_019745365.1 Gemmatimonadaceae bacterium
GACGATGGCGTCATCGAACCGCTGGAGCGAGTTGTAGATCTCGGCGAGGCGGATGTGGGCGTACGCGATGCCGCGATGGTCCTCCAGCTCGCGCTGGATCCGGAGTGCCTGCTCCGCGTAGGTGAGCGCTTGGGCCGCCTCTCCCTCATTCCGGAGCGACGAGGCGATATTCATCAGCCCGTACGCCTTCTCCTTGCGGATGCCGTACTTGTCACTGACCGCGAGCGCCTCGAAGAAGTACTTCGAGGCCGCCTTCTCGTCGCTGAGCCACTGATACGCGACGCCGATGTAGTTGAGGATCTGCGCCTCACCGGCGGGGAAGGGGATCCGTCGCGCGAGCGCGAGCGATCGCTGCCCCAAGAGGATCGCGCGTGCACCTTCGGTGCGCCGGAGCGCCCACGCCTCGGCGTTCATCGCTCGGACCTTGGCCGTGTCAGAGAGCGTCGCGAACGCGACGCTGTCCTGGGGTGCCGCACGCGCGATGCGTAGCGGCAGCCCGAGCCAGAGCGTGAACAGCGCAAGACTACCGCAGAGTCGGCGCATCGGTGGTCGCGAAGGTGAGTGGCGCCCGGCGGCGCGGTGGTCCTCTTGAGTATCGGACGCGGGCCCGACAGACCGTAGTATTCCCGGGGTACACCGGAACTCTCACACCCCGCAACGGATTGGCATGGTATGGCCAAGCAGAAGCCCGAAGACCCCGCCCTCCGCGCGACGCTCACGCCGCTGCAGTACGAGGTGACTCAGTGCTCGGCGACGGAGCGTCCCTTCGCGAACGAGTTCTGGGACCACAAGGAGCCCGGCATCTACGTCGACATCGTGAGCGGCGAGCCGCTTTTCGCGTCGGTGCACAAGTTCGATTCGGGCACCGGGTGGCCGAGCTTCTCGGCGCCGATCGAGCCCGCGCACGTGACCGAGCATACCGATTCCACCTATGGGATGCGCCGCATCGAGGTGCGGAGCGCGGCGGGTGACTCGCACCTCGGCCACCTCTTCCCCGATGGTCCCGGACCGACCGGGATGCGCTACTGCATCAACTCGGCCGCCCTCCGCTTCGTCCCGGTCGCGGAGCTCGACGCACAGGGCTACGGCCGCTTCCGCGCGCTCTTCACGCGCTGACGCCCACGCGCCCGCTCAGGCGGCGCGCGGGGCCTCGATCGTGATGTTCCGCCATTTGCCGGCGCGGAAGCGGAGCACGCTGAGCGTCGCGCGCGACATGTGTCCGAGCAAGATCGCCATCCAGATGTGATGGGGTTCGAGCGGTCGCGTGGTCTGGATCGCGAGCAAGAGCCCGATCGGCAGAGCGATCTGCGAGATCAGCGAGATGTACAGCGGACCCTTGGTGTCACCGGTGCCGGTGAGCCCGCCCGAGTACGTGAGCGCGACCGTGATGAACAGCCCCGACACCGAGAGCCAGCGGAGCAACTCTGCGCCAAGGGTGATGAGCTCGGGCTCGTGCATCCCGAAGAGCCCGAACAAGGTGCCCGGGATCGTGAGGAAGAGCGCGCCGATCACGACGGCGACGCCGAGTCCGAGGCGTGACGCGAGTGCGACCGCGCGGATCGCACGATCGGGGCGCTTCGCACCGAGGTTCTGTCCGGCGACGGTGGCCGCCGCGCCCATCAACCCGACCGACGTCCAGGTGATGAAGGTGAAGAGCTCCGAGTAGCCGACAGCGTACACGGCTTGCGTCTGCCCGCTCTGCGCGAGCGAGCCCATGAAGCGCAGGAGCATCACTCCCGCGATGTTCATCGCGATCCCTTGGATCCCCGCGGGGAGGCCGAACTTGAAGAGCTGCCGGATGATCGTCCAATCGGGACGCCAATCCATCCCGCGCTCCCAGTGGATGACGAGATGACCGCGCATCAGTTCGAAGAACCCGTACCCGCTCACCGCGAGGCCTGCGATCGACATGCCGAGCGCCGCGCCCATCGTACCGAACGCGGGGATCGGCCCCCACCCGCGGATCAGCACGACATTCAGGAAGATGTTGAGCACGGTCATCGCGATGCCGAGACGGAGCCCGGTCTTCGCGTCACCCGCGGCGCGGAGCGCGCCGCCGAGGAAGAAGAACATCAACATCCCCACGCCGCCGATGAAGAGCGTGCGCAGGTAGGGGAGCGCCTGTGCCTTCACCTCGGGCGCGGCATGCACGAGGTCGAGTAGCGTGGGCGAAAGCAGCCAGCCCACCGGCCCGAGCACGAGCACCGAGAGCATGATCGAAGCGAGAAAGCCCTGATACGTCGTGCGATTCACCGCCGCCGCATCGCCGGCGCCGGTGAAGCGCGACACGAGGACGCCCATGCCGGTGTAGATGGACATCACAAACGTGATGACCACGAGGAAGATCTGGAACGCGACGCCGACGGCGGCGTTCCCGGCGTAGCCGACGAGTCGGCCGACGAGCGCGTGGTCGATGATCCCCTGGGCCCCGCCGATCACGTTCTGCAGCACGGTGGGCCACGCGATCGTCCAGACCGCGGCGAGGATGGGGCCTTCGACGATCGAACGGTCGAAGGTCTTCCCCTTGGCGGGGGCGCTCAACGGTTGATCTCGAGGAGTGCCGAGCCGACGCGATCGCGCAGCGTGGCCGAATACGCGGCGCGCTGCGCCCGTACGGCGGAGTCCGGATGGAGACGGAGGCCGGCGCTGTCGAGTGCACCGCTGAGGCCGCGCCATTGCGCGGAGTCGCGGAGGATGAAGACGCGCATGTGCGTCCAGGGCGAGAGCGTGTCGCGACTGATGAAGGTCGCGACCGAGAGAAAGGCGCCGCGCCGCTGCGCCTCATGATCGATCGGCTCCGCCTGTTCGCGGATGTAGCGTGAGTACTCGTCGAGCTTGCCGGGCTTCGCGCGCCAATAGTAGATCTGCGCGAGGGAGCCGTCGGAGGGCGCGGGGACGGACGTCGGGCGCGGTCGGACCGTTGCGCACGCTGCCGTGACGAGGAGAGCGAGGACGAGAAGTCGCATCGAGGAAAGCTACCGCGCGGGGCTCACCGGCGACGAGCGGTGAGCAACACCGCGATCTCGTCGGGGCGCGGATTCACGAAATCGAGTCGCACGCGTCCGTCGGCCTGCGTGGTGACAGTGCAGGGGATGGAGCTGTTCGTGAGCATCCACCCGGCGGGGAGCACGACCGCATTCGCGGGGCGGCCGAAGGCGCGGTCCCAGACGAGCTCGTCGCCGTTGAGATAGTAGCGTGCGCTATCGGTGTAGGTCTCTGACATCCGCAGCCGGATCGATTGCCCCGCCTTCACGGCCGGGAATCGGAAGACCACGACTTCCGTGGACGGCGTCACATCAGGGACGTCGAGACGTGCCGAGGTGATCGCGGCGCCGCGCAGCACCTCGTGGACGAGCGGTGTGCCACGGTCGAGGTCGAGTGCGCTCGGGTTCGACACGGTGCTCCCCGCACGGACGACGTTGAGGTACTTGTCCACGCCGACGCGCGACTCGGTGTAGTCGTGATAGAGATCGAAGGCGTGCGTCTCCGGTGGCTGGAGGAAGTACACGATCTCCCGATCCTGATGCGCGCGTTCGTTCAACCGTACGCGGAGCGTGTTCGGGCGGTTCGCCGCCGGGCGCGCGCTGACCGGTCGCGCCCGCAGTGTGACCGCGGCCTCGGACGGCGTCGCGTTCCAGAACGAGATTCCTACGCGTCCATCCGGCTCTTGGAGCACCTGCGCGGGGAAGCTCGAGCTCAGGAGCTCGTATCCCGCCGGGAGGACCACCGCGTTCCGCTTGATGCCGAGTGGTCGGGTGAAGACGAGCGTGTCGCCGCGTGTGAAATACGAGGCGGCATCCTCATACGTCTTGTTGATGAGGAGGCGCTGCTCACCGCCAGTCGGTGGGACGGGACGCGTCAGCGTGACTTCGATGTAGCGTTGCGCCGAATCGCTCGCGTTCACGCCGCCAGCGCGTGCCGTTGCGGCGTCCACCTCGCGGAACGGGAGCGGGGCCCCCGTCGCACGATCGAAGACCGATTCGTCGGTCGCGATGCTCCCCTTCCGGATCGGATTGAAGTAGTGCGTCGCGCCGACGGTGGTGGCGGTGACCTCATAGATGATCCGGAACTTCGCCGATCCGGGCGCGAGCAACTCGTAGCGGGTGTACGCATCGGCGTCGGTCTGCCGCGGGCGCTGCGCGAGCAGGAGGGCTGGGAGCAGGAGGAGGAGCGCGGGGGAGGGTCGCATGGGGAGAAGATGCGGCCCTCTCATTCGTGGGCGCTACCGTTCAATCGATAAGGCGCTCGCCCGAGCCGATCAGCTGATAGGTGATCCCGCCGACCATCGCGACGCCGGCGGTGAGCACGAAAGGCGCGGTGTAGCCGCCGGTCTGCTGGACAAGCCACCCAGTGATCGCCACGCCGACGATGCCGGGGATCGTCGCCGCGGTGTTGCTCATCCCCCAGATGACATCCGCATATCGCGGCGCGATGTCGAAGCCGTTCGGCGCGAACCCGGCGAGGGTGCAGGCCAAGAGCCCGGAGACGCCACACATCAACGCGACTGCCACCGGGAGCGTCGGGGCGAAGGGGACGAGCAGGAGAAAGCTCGCGGCACCGAACAGTCCCGTCGCCTGCATGAGCTTCCGCGTGAAAGTTGCGGAGCGACCGCGGCGCATCATGCGATCCGCGACCGCCCCAGCGGTGTTCGCGACGAAGAACGCCGTCAGTGGCGGGAGCGCGCTCAGCACTCCCGCATCCGCCACCGACACCGCGAAGGTGCTCTTCAGGTAGCTCGGCATCCACGCCAACAACACGTAGAGCGACCAGTTGTTCGCGAAGTGCGCGACGATGATCGCCCACACCGCCGGCGTGCGCAGCAGTCGCCCCCAGGGGATCGCGCGCGCGTCGCCCGGTGCACCCTCCTCGGGCGTGCCTCGTCCTTCAGGCACGCGGGCGAACCACCATGCGGCCCAGACGAACCCGACGAGTCCGAAGGCATAGAAGGGGACGGGCCAGCCATAGTCGCGCACCAACCACCCGGTGACCGGCAACGCGAACACGGTGCCCATCGAGATCCCGCTCGAGAACGCCGCAACCGCGCGGGAGCGGTGCTCCGCGGGCACCCAGCGCCCGACCATGTTGATCGACGCGGGGAAGACCGCGGCCTCGCCGAGGCCGAGCGCGATCCGCGCCGCGATCAACGCGGTGAGCGAGAGCGTGGCGGCGAGCGGGGTGAGCATCGTGAAGAGCGACCACCAGATGACCGCGAGTCCGAGGAGGCGGCGCCCCCCGAACCGGTTCGCGAGCCCGCCGCTCGCCACCTGCAAGACGATGTAGCCGACGAAGAACGAGGAGAGCACCACGCCCTTCGTCGCTTCGTCCCAGCCCAGCTCCGCCTGCATCGCGAGCGCGGCGACGGAGATGTTGGTGCGGTCGATGTACGAGATGAAGACGGCGAGGAAGCAGAGCACCACCACGCCAAGCCACCGGCGTTGCGTCGCGCGCGATTGCGCGAGCGACGCGCTCACGGAAAGACCGCGCGCCGCCGGAGTGCCTCGATCTCGTTGATCTCGCGTGGGACGAGCGTGATGCGCTCGAGTTTCCCGTTCACGAGGACATAGTCATCCTCGATGCGCACGCCGACGTTGCGATAGCGCTTGGCGGCCGTGCCCGCGTGGGCGATCAACGCGCGGTTGCGTGGTGTGTCCGGCAGGTCGCTGAACACCCGCTCGCGCACATAGAGCCCAGGCTCGATCGTGAACGCGTCGCCGTTCTCGAAGGTCCCGCGTTCGGTATCGCTGAACTGTGAGGGATCGTGCACGTCGAGCCCGATCCCGTGCATGAAGCCATGGTACACGTAGAGGTACCACTGGGGGCAGCTCCCGTCGGTGTTCGCCCATCGCCCAGGGCACAGTCCCTTCGGCGCGTCGAACGACGCGGTGGGAGACTCGATCAGTCCGAGGCGCGTGAGTCCGGCCTTGAGCACCACGTACGCCGAGTCGTTGGGCACGTTGCGCGGCGTGCCCGGCGTGACGTTCCGCTCGGCCGCCTTCTGCGCATCCAGCACGATCTGATAGACCTCGCGCGCCTCGGCGGAGTAGACGCCGTCCACGGGAACCGTGCGCGTGACATCCGCGGAGTACCCGTCGAAGTAGGCGGCGACGTCCATGAGGACCACATCGCCGGGCTTCGCTTCGCGGAAGGACGCGGGCCAGTGCAGGATCGTGGCGTTCCCTCCCGCGCCGACGATCGAGGTGTACCCTGGGCCGTCTGCACCGAGCTTTCGGTAGGTCGCCTCCATCGTCGCTTGGATCTCACTCTCCTTCATCCCCGCGCGGATGGTGCGCATCGCTTCCTCGTGCGCCTTCGACGAGATGTCCGCGGCCTTCCGGATGAGCGCGAGTTCGGCATCACTCTTCTTGGCGCGCAGCTGATCGACGAGGCGCGTGGCGTCGGTGACCTTGAGCGCAGTGTGGCGCGCCTTCAGGCGCGTCACAAAGGTCCGGCCGAACGAGAGCGAGTCGGTCGCGTTGTACTCATTGCTCTGCGCGTCGGAGACCACATGGAAGGGGAGTCCGGTGGCGGCAAGCGAGTCCGCGACCGCCGTCAGCGTGCTGATGAAGCGTGCCTTCATGCCGAGCGCCGCGGCTACCTCGTCGGGTGTCTTGCGGTCGCCGAGGTAGAGTGCCGTGCGCGCGTTCGGTTCTTCGACGAAGAGCGTCGACGTGACGCGGCCGCCCTGCTTCACGAGGATGAGCGCGGCGTTCGACTCGAGGAAGCCGGTGAGGTACCGGAACCCTGGATTCTGATAGAACGGCGGCCAGTGATTGATCGGCTCGCGGCGTCCGAACGCGAGCACCACCCCGGAATCGATGCGCGCGAGGAGCTTCTCGCGTCGTGCCGCGTACTCGGCGGTGGGGATCTGCGCACTGAGGGTGCTCGTGGCGAGGCCGACGGCGACGGCGAGACGGAGGAACGACATCACGAGGCTCCGAGAGGGGAGGACGCGGGGAAGTTGCCGAGCGCCCCGGCCTCCGGCCAGTGTGCCCGTTGCGATCCACGGGGCGGACACCGAGGATTCACCACCCCTCACCCTTCGCCGATGCGCCTTGCTCGCCTGCTCGTCGTGGTCGCGGTCGTTGCGCTCCCCGGTGGTGCGCAGGAGCCCGCGCCGGCCACGCTCCCCACCTTCGCGATCGCCGATCAGTTCGGCGCGCGCGTGTCGCGCAGCGACGTCCGTGGGCCGGTGATCATCCTCGTCGCGGACCGTGCCGGGTTCGACGGGATGCTCGCGTGGGCGCCGCGACTTCGTTCGGCCCTCCCCGCCGGTACCCGCGTGATCGCGGTGGCGGACATGAAGGGCGCACCGCGCTTGATCCGCGGGATGATCAGGTCGCGCATGCCGAAGGACAGCACCAACCGGTTCCTGCTCGACTGGGACGGCGCACTCGGCCGCCCCATCCGTGGCGAGAACCGGTCACTCGTCGCCGCGATCTACGCGGCGGATGGCAGCCGCCGAGCGGTGCGAGCGCTCCCTTTGAACGCGACCGCTGCGCTGGTGGACGAACTCGCAGCGCTCGCGCGCCCCTAAGGGCTCGCGCGTCGGCGGCGCTGCAGGATCGGTCGGGCGAACATCCATAGCCCGGTCCCCCACATCAACGCGAGCGCGACTCCCGCGGGGAGGAAGAGACCGAGCTTCGACCAGTCTCCGGCGAAGAAGGAACCGTCGTGCAGCGACTCGATGAGGTCGGAGCGGCGATAGGCCTCGTGCAACACCGCGCCATTCACGAGGTCGACCTGCACCTCCCACCCGTTCGTCAGCCACACCTTCGCGATCCCCTTGGCGGGGCGAAGGTCGACGCGGTTGACTGCGTCCCATCCCGCCCCCGCCCCCGCGCGCGTCGTGCCGACCGCCGCGAGGACCGCCTCGAGCGTGATGGTCGGCGACGTTCCGGTGCCTCGCTGTTCCGCAGGCTGCACCCACGGCACCTGCTTCTTCACCTGTAGCAGGAGGCCGCTGCAGATGATCACTGCCAGCGGGAGGAAGAGGAACGCCGAGGCCCAGTAGTGGAGGCGTCGGTTGGTCGCGTACAAACTCATGTGGCGTCGCCTGGTGGCTGGGGGAACGTGCATAAGCTACACCACTTCCTCTCCACTCTCTCTGTACTTCCTGTCGTTCCTGTAGTTCCTATTAGAACTGAAAGAAAAACCTCCCCCCACTGCTCCCCAGACTGCTGAACCGCTGATTGACGATCGTGTTGTAGATCGAGCCGAAGGTGTAGCGGATGCCGACATTCGTCGTGATGCGGAAGCCGGTCTCGAGCGCCTGCCGCTGGAGGAGGATCTCCTCCTCGGTATTGCCGGCGGCGGGGAGGTAGAGCTGGTCGCGGATGCGCGCGACGGAGCCGCCGAGGTTGAGCGAGAAGCCGCGCCCGATGCGGAGATCGGCGTTCCCGGAAAGCGTCAGCGCGTGGCGGTTGAAGTCGTGCAGGTAGTTCAGCCAGTCGAGCGAGATGTTGCTCGATCCCCACTGCTGCCGGGCCACGAACGACGAGGTGAGCTGCTGGCTGATCCGGGTCTCGCGGTCGCGGCCGAGCACTGTGGTGCGCTGATAGTCGTACCAGTTGGGGCCGACGTTGTAGAGGATGGTGAGCTGTCGGCGCGTCTGCTCCGTCCATGGGAACACGTTGTACTCGATCGCCGGCTGCATGCGCACGGCGAGGTCCTGATTGAGGAAGTCGGAGTACGACGCGCCCGCCTTCATGCCCGCCGACCAGTGCGACGACAGCGACTTCACCATCAGGCCATTCGCCGCGAACGTGCGTTGCTCGTTGCGCACCGTGAACGCGGGGCGCCCCGGGCGCGCGGCGATGTCGAAGCGCTGCTCGGTGACGTTCCCGGAGAGCGAGAAGTTCAACTTCCAGTTGGCCGTCGCGCGATTCGCGGAGAGCGAGAGCGAGGCGTTGGTGTTGCCTTGCCGCTCCTCGGCCCGCACGAACGCGTTGAAGTTCGACGTGTAGGTCCAGAGGTTCCAACGGTCCTTCAGGGCCGCGGCAGAGACCTGCGCCTGCTGGCCGAACGGTGCCGCATAGACCATCTGCATCCGACTCGCGATCGGCGAGCGTGCCACGTACCGTGCGAGCCCGAGTTTGAAGGTCCGCACCAGTTCGCGGCGGATCCGATCGTCCGGATCGTTCGGGAGCGTGTTGAGGATGAGCGTGTCGGCCATCCCCTCGAACTTGCGGCGCCCGATGAAGGTGACCGTGTACTCGATCCCGCCACCTCCGTTGGTGAGCGCGGCGGCGAGGATCTGCACATCGGAGTCGAAGCGATCGCGCATCCAATTGACGAAGTTGACCTCCGTCACGATGAAGTCGCGGTCACAGCCGCGCGAGCGCCCCTGGCAGTCGAGGAAGACGCGGATCGCTTGCGATTGGAGCGTGACCGAGTCAGGTGCCGCACCGCGAGTCATCACTCCGGGGGGCGGTCCGCCTGGGCCTCCGACGCCCGCCGGGCGACCGGTCGGCGCCTGCGCGAGGAGCGGAGCGCCGGCACCGACGACGAGTGCGAACGACGAGAGGAGGCGAGTAGCGGCTGACAACATGACGATCCGGAGGACGGGGGACGGCGAGCGGGAGGCACGGCCTCGTGTCTCTCCCATCTGTTCCCAACGCCAATCCCTTTGAAATCGTGCCCTGTTTCTCGGACTAGCGGAGGTCCTCGCGGACCGGGGTGAAGAGGTCGATCACCTCGCACGACTCGGGGGCGTACGCGTGGTGTGGCACCCCGCTCGGGATGAACGCCGTCATCCCCGGCGAGAGGTCGTACTCCTCATCCCCGACGGTGAGGAGGAGCCGGCCGCGGATGACGGTGGTGGCCTGTTCATGCGGGTGGGCGTGGCGGGGAAGGCGGGCCTCCGCGTCGACCCGCACATGCATGACGCTCAGCGCGTCGCCATGCAGCACCTGCGCGTGCAGCCCCGGTGCGAGTTCCCGCACCGGGGTGTCCTGTAGTCGATGAAGTGGCATACGCGAAATGTTCGTTGACGGGCACGCGTGCGCTATCCCGCGACCGGGATCGGGACCGCCAGCTCCTCGGTGAACTCCAGCTTCGGGGCCAGCAACCTATACATCACCGGCGTGACCAAACGCGCGATCAGGGTCGAGGACACCAATCCCCCGATGATCACCCACGCGAGCGGCGAGTAGAGCGACGAGCCCTGCAAAGCGAGGGGGAGCAGGCCACCGATCGCGGTGAGTGAGGTCAGCACGATCGGCACGAAGCGCACCGCACCCGCGCGTTCGATCGCGTCGTCCAGCGTGTACCCCTGGCGCCGCAACTCATCGGTGAAGTCCACCAGCAGGATCGAGGTCTTGATCTCGATCCCGATGAGCGCAACGAAGCCGATCATCGCCGTGAAGCTCAGCGTGTTGCCACTCAGGAAGAGCGCGACGATCCCACCGACGATGCCGAGCGGGATCACCGACGCGACCACGAGCGTGCTCTTGAAGGTGCGGAACTCGAGGACGAGGATCGCGAGGATCCCGAACACCGCGACGATGATCGCCGTCCCGATCCCCCCGAAGCTCTCCTCGCGACTCTCGATCTCCCCCGCGGCCACGAGCCGATACCCCGGCGGGAGCGGGGCCGACGCGACCGATGCGAGGATCTCCTTGGTCACGCGATCAGTGTTGAAGCCGGTGCGCACGAAGCTGGTCACCGTCGCGGAGCGCTGCTGGTCGTGGTGGTCGATCTCTGTCGGCGAGCTGCGGAAGCCGGTGCGTGCGAGCTGCGAGAGCGGCACCATCGTTCCCGTGGTGGAAGCGACTTGGATGCGATCGAGGATCTCGCTCGTCGGCCGCCCATCCCGAAAGACGCGCACGGTGATTGGATACTCCTCGCCATCACCCGCGCGAAACTTCCCGGCTTCGAGACCGACCACCCCCAACCGGACCGTGCGATCGAGCTCTGCCGTGGCGATGCCCAGCATCCCCGCCTTCTGCCGATCGACGACGAGCGCGAGATCCGTGCGCGACACGGCGAGCGGGTCGCGGACGTACTGCGTGCCCGGCGTGGCGCGCATCGCCGTCGCGAGACGCCCGGAGAAGACGCGCAGCGAATCGAGGTCCGGCCCCTGGATGCGGAGCGCGATCGGCGCTTCGATCGGCGGTCCGTTCTCGAACTCCTTCACCTGTACGCGGGCGCCGGGGTAGCGCGCGAACGCTGCGCGCAGCGAGTCGAGCATCGCCGGCGTGCGATCCGGATCGTACGTATGGAGGAGCACGAAGAGCTGTCCGATGTTCGCGGCCTCGCCCTTCCCACCCATGTTGTAATAGACGAACGGGTTCCCCTTGCCCACGTTGGAGAAGACGCCGCGCACGTTCGGGTGCGCCAGTAACGTCCGCTCCGCGAAGCGCGCCGCCGAGTCAGTCGCGGTCAGTGAGGCTCCATTCGGCGCCTCGATGTCCACCAGGAACTGCGGCGTCCCCGCCTTCGGGAACAGCGAGAATCCCACGAACGGCACGAGCGCGAACGACGCGACGACCAGGGCGGCGGCGATCAAGAGCGTGCGCCCGGGGTTGCCGATCGCGCGGTGCAGCACCGGGGCATAGCTCTTCTGGATCCCGCGCTCCAATAGCTGGAGGAAGCGATTCCCATGCGCGTCGCTCGTCGCCGGCATCACCAGCGACGCCAGCCACGGGATCACCGTGAAGCTGACGAAGAGCGAGGCGAGCACCGCGTACACCACCGCGATCGGGAGCGAACGGATGTAGCGCCCCGCGAGCCCCGGCAGGAAGAGCAAGGGCAAGAACGCGAAGATCAGCGTCGCCGTCGCCCCCATCACCGCGACCGCGATCTGCCGCGTGGCCAGCACCGCCGCCTGTCGCCGCGAGTGCCCCGCACGGAGGAAGCGCGTGATGTTCTCCACCACGACGATGCTGTCGTCCACGAGCAGGCCGAGCGCGATCACGAATCCGACGATCGAGAGCTGGTTGATGCTGAAACCCGACACGTGCAGCAGACTCACCGCGATCGCGAGCGAGAGCGGGATCGACACCATCACCACCCAGCTCGCCCGCGTCCCGAGTGGGAGGAGCGTGAGCAGGACCAGCCCCAGCGCGATCAGGAAGTCCTCGCCGAGTCGCGAGAGGCGGCGATCCACGTTGGCCGCCTGATCGAAGCCACGCGCGAGCGTGACCCCAGGCGGCAACTGCGCCTCGAGCTGATCGAGTTCGGGCCACATCCGCGCCTTCACCTGCGCGATGTTGAACCCCTCCGCCATCGCCGCGGTGAAGAAGACCGCGCGCTTCCCGTTCCAGCGCCCGATGTGGACCGGATCACCGTATCCCCAGCGCACACGTGCCACGTCGCGCAGATGCACCACGCCACCGCGGCTCCCGCCGATGATCGTCTGCTCCACCTCCTCGAGCGTCCGATAGCGTCCCTGCGGCACGACGTTGAAGCGCCGCCGCCCGGCATCCACGTTCCCACCGGGGATCGAGATGTTGTCGCTTCCAATCGCTTGGAGCACGGTGGTCGAGGGGATGCCGAGCCTCGCCAAGCGATCGAGGTCGAGTTCGACCTGCACCTGTCGCGCCGGCGCCGCGAACCGTTCCGCCTTCTTGATCCCCGGCACGCGCTCGAGCCGGTCCTCGAACTGTTGCGCGAGACTGTCGAGCTGTGCGTACGGCGCCGTCTCACTCACCAGCGCGGCCTGAAGGATCGCCACGTTCGTCCCGCTCGCGCGGAGGATCGTGAGGCGTGCGAGGCCAGTCGGAAGCGACGGGCGGAGCGCATTCACCTCGCGTACCACCTCATCCTCCTTGCGATCGGCATCGACATCGGGATCGAACTCGATCTGGAGGATCGCGAGTCCATCCTCCGACTTCGAGGTGAGCTTCTTCACCCGCTCCAGTGCGCCGAGCTTCTCCTCGAGCTTGTCGACGACGAGTTGCTCCATGTCGGCGGGGCTCGCGCCCGGATACACCGCGATCACATTGAGGATTGGAATGGGGAAGATCGGATCTTCCCCCCGCGGGATCGTGAACCAACTCGACACACCAAGCGCGCCGAGCATCAGGAACATCAGGATGGTGAACTGCCACCGTTTAACGGAGAACTCGGCGAGCTTCACTTGGCGACCTCCACCTTCGCGCTATCCGTGAGCGCGGTCGCCCCCGCGCTGACGACGCGCGCGCCGGCAGCGAGGCCGCGCACCAGCACCTGATCGCCGCGGAGCCCGACGAGCTCGACGGCCACGCGACGCACGCGGGTGCCGCTCGCATCGAGCGTGAACACCGCGCCACGGGTACCGTCCCCTTCGATGAGCGCGTCAGCCGGGATCGCCGCGACGTCGCTCGCCGCACCCGCGACGCACGCCGCCGCGCACCGCGCCGCGATCGTCACTCGCCCCACCAGCCCGGACGGAAGCGTGGCCACACCGTCGAGTGTCACCTCGACGGTGTAGGTCCCGCTGCGCGGGTCAGCCGATGCCGCCACCTGTGAGACGCGCCCGCGGAAGGTCTTCTCCGGCAGCGCGTCGAAGCGCACCGTCGCCGCATCACCGACCCGCACGCGCACCGCATCGCGATCGGCGACGCCCACGCGGAGCACGCTCCCGCGCGTGCGCGCGGCGAACTGGATCACCGGCGTGCCTGGCCCCACCAACTGTCCCGCCGTCGCGGTGCGGGTGAGCACCACACCATCGCTCGGCGCGACGATCGTCGCGTACTCCAGATTCACTCTCGCTTGGCGCAGATCCGCTTCGGCCGCGTCGCGTCCGGACTGGGCGTCCTGGTACTGCACGAGCGTCACCACGGAATCCTTGAAGAGCCGTTCGGCGCGAGCGGCGTCACGGCGCGCCTTCTCAGCGCCAGCGGCGGCCTTCGCGACGAGCGCGTCGATCTCGCGTTGATCGAGCTGCGCGAGCAGCTGGCCGCGGCGCACGGTCGCGCCGTCGTCGACCAGCGTCCGCGCGACGATCCCGCCGATCTTGAACGAGAGCGTCACTTCGTCCTTGGCGCCGAGCGTCCCGGTCGCCGTGACGGCGCCGATGTCGCGCGCGGGGACCGCCTCCGCGACCCGCACGGGCGTGGCGGGCTCCGCGGCCGGAGGTGCGGCGTCGTCGGATCCACAGGCGACAGCGAGAAAGACGATCGGGAGGAGGAGACGACGCGACATATGAGGGCGGGGCAGGGCGTGGATGCGTGGTGCGAAGGCAAGACGGTTCACGGGAGCACCCGGAGCGCGGCGGCGCGTTCGAAGTCGATGATGCGTGCCGCGAGGGTGTAGCGCGTGAGTGCGAGGTTCTGCTCGGCGGCGGTGAGCTGCGAGCGCGCGTCGGACCATTCGAGGTGCGAGGCGAGCCCTTCGCCGAAGCGGCGATCGACGAACTGGAAGGCGCGGCGCGCGGCGTCGAGGCGCGCGCCGGCCGGGATGAGCGCGGCGCGCGCGGTCTGCGCCGCATCGAAGGCCGTCCGCACGTCGAGCGTGATCAGCCGGTCCGTCTCGGCCGCGCGCAGCGCGACGCTCCGTTCGGCGCTGGCGGCGATCTCGCGGCGCCGCGCATCCTGTCCGCCGTTGAAGAGGTTCCAGCTCAGCACCACGCTCGCGATGCCGACGTCGTGGTCCTGGTCGAACCGATAGTCCTTCCCTTGGATGCCGTAGTCGGCCGCAAGCGCGAGTGAGGGAAGGAACGCGCTCGTCGCCGCGCGCGATTGGGCGCGTGCGGCATCGGCGCCGGCTTCGGTCTGCAGGCGCTCTTCGCGCCGTGCCGCGCGCGCGAGTGCGTCAGCGAGCGAGAGCGCGACGCTGTCCGGAAGGAGCGAATCTGCGAGCGCGGGCACCGGGGTATCGAGCTCGCGGTCGAGGAGGAGATTGAGTGAGCCGAGGGCGGCGTCCCGTAGCCGCACCGCCTCCGCACGCTGCTGGTCGCCGTCGGCCTTTGCGGCGCGCGCGCGGTGGACGGCGTCGCCGGTGAGCGTGCCAGCGGAGAGGAGACGCTCAGCGACGCGGAGGTTCTCGGCGAGCGTCGGGAGTGCCGCGTCCCAGATCTCCACGGCACGGATCGCGCGCGCGTAGTTGAGGTAGGCGATGCGGGCGTCCGCGTCGAGGCGACGGGTGGCGGCCGCGCGCTCGGCGCCGCGCATGGATGCGATCGCACGCGCGGCGGCGAGGTTGGCGTAGATCGCGCCGTTGAAGAGGGGGATCGACGAGCGGAGTCGCGTTTCCTGGCGGAAGGGAAGCGTCTGCGAGATGTTGGTCGGGAATCGCGGTTGGCCGAGGAGCTGATTGAGCGCGGCGTACGCGGGGTTGATCGCGTCGCCGATGTCGATGACCCCGGTGAACTCGGAGTAGCGCGCATCGACGCCGACCGCGGGGAGGAGGAGTCCCTTGGCGCGTCGTGCCTCGGCGGCGCTCTGACGTTCCGTCTCGCGCGCCTGTCGGATCGCGAGATTCCGTTCGACTGCGAGTCGGGCGATGGAGTCGAGCGGTGAGCGCTGCGCGTGCGCGGGCGTTGCCGCGAGGCTCGCGGCGAGGAGCGCGACCGCGGGGGCGCAGAGCGATCGGAACTTGATCATAGAGAACATCGCTAGGGTAGGTAACGCTGTTAAGCCGGGTTGCAAAAAAAAGATGTGGCGATCAGGCCGAGGTGCTCTTAAGGACACCACGACAGACGACGTCCACCATCGCTTCGGCGGATTCACCGGGCTCTCGAAGGTCGAGCCAAGGATGAATCCCGTCGCGGGGCTTGGTGACATGGATGACCGCGAGCCCGTGCACGCTCCCCCAGAAGATCTGGGCGAGGAGCTCGGCATCGGTGAAGGCCGGGAGGAACGCGCCCCGCTCCATTGCCTCGTGCACGTTGGCGAGAAGAAAGGCGTAACCATCTTCTGCAGGATCGATGGTTATCACGTCCGGCCCTGGGATGGGGCGCTCGACGAGGAACATGAAACGAAACTGTTCTGGGTGGTTCACTGCGAACTTGATGTAGTTGACGCCCATGGCCCTGATCCGGTCAATGGGATCGGGGAGCTGCTCCATCTGGCGCAGCGCCTCGCCGAGTGCGCGGAAGTCGTTCAGGCAGAGCTCGTTGAGGAGCGCGTCCTTGTCGGCGAAGTGGTGGTAGATGGCGGTGGCGGTATATCCGATCTGATCCGCGATGCGCCGCATCGAGGTTTGCGCATATCCCTCGACAGTGAAGAGGGCTCGAGCAGCCTCGAGGATGAGCTCGCGCGTTTCGGCCTTCTCGCGCTCGCGTCGGGCGCGGGATGGGGAGATGGCGTGTTCGGCGGTAGTCGACTTCATAACGTCAGATAACCTAACGTCGTTAAGTAACGTGCGCAAGGGGGGTGTGCGACCGTCGGAACTCGCGCCTCCGGCGAACGTAGTATCTTGAGCAGGTTCCCCCTCTCTCCGGAGCTCGATCGATGCATCGCCACTCGCGTCACCTTCTCGGAACCCTGGCCACCCTCGCTATCACGGCCTCCCTTCACGCGCAGGCCGCCCCGAATGAGCAGACCCGCGCCGTGGCCGACGGTGGGATCTCCGTCGCGGGATGGGCTGGTGCAGTCGATGCGAACGAAGCGAAGAGCGGCATGACGATCGCGAACGCGAAGTTCGCGAGCGAAGGGAAGGGCTTCCATGTGACGACGGGGCCGGCGAGCACCTATTGGAACACCAAGACGCCGGCGAAGGGCGACTTCACCGTGAAGGCGACCTTCACCGAGCCGAAGTTCCAGAACCTGAACGACCACCCGCATCCGTACGGGATCGTCATCGGCGCGAACGGGATGGACGGCGCCGCGGGTTCGGCACTCTACTGCGCCGCGTACGGCACGGGCACCTTCATCTTCCGCGGCTTTGCGCCCGCCCCCTTCCAGCTCGGCGGGCGCCGCGCGACGGCGCACGACGCGGTCCACAAGGCGGCCGGTGTCGGCCAGCCGGTCACGCAAGAGATCGCGATCTCGGTGAAGGGCGATCGCGTCGAGTGCTCGATCAACGGGACGGTCGTCGCGGGCTACTCGAAGGCCGAGGTGATCGGCGAAGGGAAGTTGAAGAGCACCGACGGGTTCGTCGGGCTGCGCTTCGGCCACAACACCGAGGTGATGGTCACCGGTTTCACGATCAGCAAGTAACGTCGGTAACGCACGCCCTCGGCCGCGCTCCCTGCGCGTCCGAGGGCGTCGTGCGTCAGGGCGCGCGACGATAGCGGTCGCGGCCGCCCATCACCGTCAGCACCGGCTTCGCCTTCAGCATCTCCGGTGGCGTGACATCGAAGATGTCTGACGAGAGGACGACGAAGTCCGCGAGCATCCCCGGTGCGAGCGTGCCGAGCTCGTGTTCACGGAACGCGCTGTACGCGGAGCCCCACGTGTAGTGCCGGAGCGCTTGGGCGACACTGATCCGCTCGGTCGGTTGCGTGCCACCAGTCGGCGTGCCCGTCTCGGTCATCCGTGTGACCGCGACGTAGATCCCGAGGAGCGGATCCATGGGGAAGACGGGATAGTCGCTGCCGAACGCCTGGATCGCACCGGCGTTGTCGAGTGACTTGAATGGCATCGCGCGCGCAGCGCGCACGGGGCCGAGGAGTGGCGCGTAGTTGTTGAGTGCCGTCGCATCGGGGATCGCGAAGATGGCTTGCGTGCTCGCGATGACGCCGAGCCGAGCAAAGCGCGGAATGTCCGCGGGGTCGGGGACCTCGAGGTGTTCGACGCGAAAGCGGTGATCGGTGCGGCCCGTGGCTTTGTTCACCGCCTCGTACGCGTCAAGGGCGGTGCGGATCGCCCCGTCGCCGATCGCGTGGAGTTCGACCTGGATCCCGGCGGAGTCGTAGCGCGCGACGGTGCGCGTGAGTTCGGCGAGGGTGAAGCGGGGGAGGCCGGTGCCGCCGACCTTGGCGTAGGGCGCGAGCATCCACGCGGAGGTCGCATCCACCGTGCCGTCGAGCATCCCTTTTGCGATGCCGAAGCGGAAGAGCGGACCGGTGTGTGTGTCGCGGAGCGCGACGTAGCTGCGCAGCGCGGAATCCGTGGCGGTCGCCGAGAAGGGCACGGCCGCGCGCACGCGCAGGATGAGCGAGTCCTCGCGGAGGGCGCGCGCGAAGGCAGCCTGCTCGGCGTCGCTGAGTCCGTTGGCGATCTGCACGCTGGTGAGCCCGAGCGCGGCGGCCGCATGCAGCTGCTCGCGGAGCGCGAGGTAGACCTCGTCGGCGGTGGGATCAGGGATGAGCCGCGAGATGAGTGCGTTCGCGGTCTCTTTGAACACGCCGGTCGGGTCGCCGCGCGGGTCACGCTCGATCGCACCGCCGGCGGGTGCCTTGGTGGTCGCGGTGATTCCCGCGAGCGCCATCGCGCGCGAGTTCGCGAGCCGTTGGTGACCGTCGCGATCCGTGAGGAGCACTGGACGATCCGGGAACGCCCCGTCGAGGTAGCGACGGTGCGCACGGTTCTCGGGGAACATGTCGGGGGCCCAGCCGCGTCCCGTCACCCACGCGTCCGCCGGAAGCGTCTGCGCAAACGCCTGGAGTCGCCGCACAATCTCGGCGGTGTCGCGCGCACCGACGAGGTCGGCGTAGCGACGCGTCGGGAGATGCCAGTGCGCGTCGTGAAGTCCGGGGACGACACGCCGACCTTCGAGCGATTCGATTGTGGTGCGCTTGCCGGCGAGTGCGCGGATCGCGCTGTCGCTGCCGACCGCGATGAGCCTATCGCCACGGATCGCGAGCGCCGTCGCCTCCGGCTGTGCGGAGTCGCCGGTCCAGATGCGCCCGCCGATGAAGATGCGGTCGGGGGTGTCGGTGGTGTCGGGGGTGGCGCAGGCGGTCGCGGCGGCGAGCGCCATGAGAGCGAGGGAGCAACGCATCATTCGTCCAGAGCGAAAGAGGTGGAGCGGTCAGCGTTTCGAGGCATCGGACTCTTCGATCACCCGATCCGCCGCCGCGGCGACCGCATCGAGCTGCGCGCTGCGTTGGCGTGCCCACCGCGGGAGAAGGACCGCGTTGCGAGCCAGCATCGCGAGGCCGACACCGAGCACGGGGAGCGCACTCATGAGCGCCTCCGCTGCCCCCGACATCCAGGCCGTCGCGGCGAGCGTGGCGCCCAGCGCAGCGCTCCCCGCACCGACAGCAGCCCACAGTCCCGCATCGCCGCGCCGCGTGGAGAGTCGCAGTCGCTGGCCGTTCGGCGTGGGCTCGAGCACGACGCGCAGGTTGCCGTTGCTCCACTCGCGCAGCGTTCCCTCCGCGCGCACCGTGCCGCGCGCCTCGAAGGTCTCGCGCAGCACGACGACGATGCGATCCCACTCGGCGTCGGTCAGGGGCCGGGCGAGGAGGACGGTCTTCCCGAGGGCGACGGGCACGCCGAGTGTGCGTCGTACCTGCATCGGCGCGATCCCGCCGCGCGCGACGTTCGCGGCCGCGCGCGCGACGTCGTCAGGCGCGATCCCCGATTCGGCCGCGATCTGCTGCAACTGCGCGAGCGAGAGCCCGGGGGCGCGCTCGACGAGTTCGTGCTCGTGCCGTTGCGCGGACACCTGGCTCGCCTGCTCCAGGATCAGCGCGACTTCGTCGTCGTCGAAACGTCGTTCGTCGGCCATCGCTCTAAGCTGGGGGCGGTGCTCGTGCGTCGGTAGCGGTCGCGTCACGGCGTGAGGGGGATCGGCGGTCCCGACCCGTCGTAGCCGCTCTCGCGCAGGATCGCTTCAGCGTCGCGGGTCGCGAGCAAGGTGCGAAGCGCGGCCTCCGCGTTCGTCGCGCGCGCGAAGTACGCCTGGGCGATCCGGTAGCCGATGAAGTACCCGAGATCGCCCGGCCATTCCGGCGTCGCGCGCACCTGATTGAAGAGCCAGCGACTCACATCCGGCGAGGTGCGTTCGGCCCGGAACGCCGACCAGAACTCCGCTTCGCGCGACTGCCACGCGGCGTAGCGCGTCCGGAAGAGCGGGCGTCCCGCACTCAGATCGGCGACGAACTCCGCGACGCCCTCGCTGAGGGAGCGTGCGAGGAGCGATGACCCCTCGTTGGCGGCGGTGGTCTGCAGCGCGACCTGCATGGTGTGGGCGTGTTCGTGCGCGACCATCGCGGGGAGGTCCACGCTGAGCGAGAGTTGGTTGGCGCGCCCGAAGGCGCTCAGCTCGTCGGTCGGTGCGCGCACGTCGGCGCCGTGGAACTCCAACGCGATGAGCAGTCCACGCTCACCGATGGTCCCGCCGTTCGTGAAGCGCCCCATGAGAAAGGTGACCGGCGGATACGTCGCGTCGGGGAAGAGCTGCTCCACGCGGCGGAAGTTCGCGCGCAAATGACTGAGGAGCGGATGCCCCGCGTGCAACAGCGGTCCTTCGGCGCGCAGCGCGGCGAAGTAGCGTGGGGCTCGAAGCATGAGCGAGGCCAACGATGCCGCGGTGATCGACCGTTTCGATGCCATCTCGCGCAGCCCCGCGGAGGCGGAGTCGAGGTAGCGCGCTTGGAACGCGGCCTCCGATCCCTCGCGGCCCCCCGCGTCGTACGCCGCCCAGAAGCGCGGCAAGTCCTCGGTGACGAAGACCACATCCTCCGGTCGCTCGACGCCCGAGCGCGGCGCGGTGCTCTCCGACGCACACCCACTCAAGACGACGGTCGCGCAGAGCATGCGCCCGCCTCGCTGCCAGCTGCGCCACGCTCGCATCGGCTGAGTATCGCGGCACTCGAGTCGTTCAGCAAGCGCATCGCTCGCGGGTGTATCTTCTTCCGTCGACTTCGACCGAGGAGTGCAGCGATGATGCGACTGGTGACGGTGGGGATGGGGCTCAGCCTGTGGTGCGTGGCGCTCAACGCACAGTCACCCGCGCTCCCCAGCGGGCGCACCGCCTATCGCACGCTCGATGAGGTGAACGCAGAACTCCTCTCCCTCGCGACGGCGCATCCGACGCGCGTCCGGCGCTTCGCGCTCGCGAACCCGTCGGTGACGGGACAGACGGTGTGGGCGCTAGAGGTCGCGGCCCGGGTGACGGAGCCGAGTGGGCGGCCGGTGTTCCTGATGACCGGCCTGCACCATGCACGCGAATGGCCCACGGTGGAGCTCTCTCTCGAGCTCGTGCACGATGTGTTGGCGCGCGATGGGGCGGACAGTACGATCACGCGTCTGCTCGACGCGGTCCGCCTGATCGTGGTGCCGGTGGTGAATCCCGACGGTTATGTGCTCTCCCGCTCGATGAAGGTGGAGCAGAAGCGGAAGAACTGTCGGTTGGAGGGGGTCGCGCAGCCGACGCTCGAGGCGTGCGGCGCACCAGAGGCTGTGAACGCGGGTGTCGATCTGAACCGCAACTACGGCGCCTTCTGGGGTGCGGGGGGCGCGAGTCCGAACGCGCTCGCGCAGAACTACCGCGGACCGTCACCCTTCTCGGAGCCGGAGATCCGCAACATCCGCGACCTCATGGCGAGCGAGCCGGTGGTGATCGCGTTGAGCAACCACACGCCGGACGCGAAGGTGTTGCGCGTGCCGAGCGCGGCGGAGGAGCCGGTGCCGGCGGATGTGGTGGTGTACGACTCGCTCGCGCAGGCACTCGGCACGGATCTCAAGTGGGACGCGGGACCGTGGCCGAAGGTGTACTACGTCGCGAGCGGAACGATGGAGGAGCAGGGGTACTACAGCGCCGGGACGCTCGCGTTCACCTTCGAGCACGCGCCGGGACAGCGGTCGTTCCATCCGCCGTACTCGTTCGTGGTCGATCAGTATCACGGTACGGGGGCGTACCCGGGGTCGAGTGCGCGCGCCGCGTTCCTGCGCTTGTACGCGGCGGCGGCCGACGCGCGACTACACAGTGTGCTCGATGTGCAGGCGCCGGCCGGGGCCACGCTGACGCTGACGAAGTCATTCGAATTGCAAACTGCGGGCGTGCTCCGGGCGGATAGCAGTCGCGCCCCCGCGATCCCGCTCCCGACCACGCTGCGAGCGACGATGGTCGTCCCGCGCGGTCGCAATGCGGTCGTGTGGCATGTGAACCCCTCGGTGCGCCCGAGCCAGCAGGCGCAAGCATTCATCGATGAACGCTGGACAGTGAGCTGCGTGTTGGGCACGGACCGCGCGAGCGCAGAGGTGCGCGTCGAGCGCGGGGCGCGCGCGGCCGTCGACCTGCGCGCCTGCGGTCGCGGGCGGTAGGGGATTCGATGGTAGCGCATCGGTGTGCGCCGTCGCATTTTCTGCTGCGGCGGCAACTATAGAAGCACCAGTCGCCCTCGTCTTCTCGCCTCCAGCCCCGCACCGATGGCCAGCACGCGTCGCACGAGC
>JAIETI010000103.1 GCA_019745365.1 Gemmatimonadaceae bacterium
GTGGTCGGTGCATTCTTGCCGCATCGATGGCCCATTGGCACGGGATCGCTGGGCGCGGTGGTCGTGGACGATGACCGCGTCGGCAACGCGATTCCATTGCACCGCGTGGCACCGGCGGTGCCCGGCGGATTCCGCCCACACTTCGGGTGGACCAAACTGACGGACGCAAATGCATCGTGAAGCGATATACCAGCGGTTGCCGCAGTGGCTGCAGGCCGTTGCCATCAACCTCGAGGGTGCGAGGGTGCGGCGGCGGAGATATGGCGGCGACTTCAGAGAGCGCCTAGCAGCGGCGATCGCGAGGCAGGCATGGCCGCCAGAACGAATCGCGGCGTACCGGGATACGCAATTGCGCGCGTTCGTCCAGCATGCGGTCGCGTCCACGCCGCACTGGCGCGACCAATTCGCCGCGCTCCGCCTCACGGCGGACGATGTCCGAGGGCACGCAGATCTCGCGCAGTTGCCGATCCTAGACAAGGAGACTGTGCGCCGAGAGCCGAAGCGGTTCGTTGCCGAGAACGCGGCATCGATGCGTTGCGCGACGGCGCACACGAGCGGCACGACGGGCGCTGGACTCGTGTTTCCCGTATCGCGCCGAGCGGAGCACGAGCAGTGGGCGACGTGGTGGCGGTATCGCCTCGCACACGGCATCGGAGTGCAAGAGCCGTGTCTCTACTTTGGGGGGCGATCACTCGTGCCACTTTCGCAAACGAGTCCTCCCTACTGGCGGCTGAACTCATCCTCTCATCAGTTGATGTTCTCGGCCTATCACCTGACGGACGATACGGCCGGCGAATACCTCGACGCGATGGATGCGAGCGGCTATCGCTGGATCCACGGGTATCCCTCGCAGATCGCCCTGCTGGCTGCTCACGCCGAACGCCTCGGCAGGCGCCCTCGCGCTCCTCGCTGGATCACGCTCGGCGCCGAGAGTCTCATGCCAGCGCAACGCGAGATCATCACCAGGGTCTTTGGGACGGCTCCGCTGCAGCACTACGGCATGGCGGAGGGGGTGGCGAATGTCTCACAGTGTGAGCGGGGATCGCTACACGTGGACGAGGATTTCTCCTGCGTTGAGTTCATTCCGGCACCCGATGGGCGCTGTCGCGTCGTTGGCACGAACTTCACTAACTGGGCTTTCCCCCTACTACGCTACGACGTCGGGGATCTGGCCCGCGTAAGCGACTCGGCCTGCGCGTGTGGACGTCGAGGTCGGCGCGTGGAGGAACTCGACGGGCGGATCGAGGACTACCTCGTCACGGCACGCGGGGTCAGGGTTGGTCGTATCGATCACGTCTTCAAGGACATGGAGGCAATCGTTGAAGCGCAAGTGATCCAGGAGGTGCCCGGCGTTCTCCAGGTCCAGGTCGTAGCGCGCTCGACATGGACCGATGAGGAGGAGCGACGGCTACGCTCGGAATTCGCTACCCGGCTCGGTAGCGACGCGGTGCTGGAGCTACGGTTGGTGCCAGCGATTCCACGAACGTCGTCGGGCAAACTGCGACTGGTCGTACAGCGCATTCCCGACGCGCAGTTGGTACGAGGGTAGGGGAATTCGGTGTCTTGGAATCCCACCGATCCGACCGGCGAGTAGATCGAGCGCCCTGTGTGCGAAGCTATTTCGACACCGCGATTACTGCGGCGATCGCGGCTAGGCTCTGTGCGAGTATCGCGATGGTGCTGACGAGGCTCGCGCGCTCTCTCTCCGTTCCCTTGGCCGGAACGATGACCGTCGCCCCTGCTCTCGGTTTCGGATCGACGGTGACCACCCAAAGCATTCGCTGCCGTACCTCCACCTTGCCGTTCGGCTGCCTCACGAACGCGTGCCGACTGTCCGCATTGGTACTCGCACCACCCCCAGCGCGGATGTAGTAACCCAACGACTGCCCCGGTGCCACTGCGAGCGCAGTCGGTGAATTCACCGCTCCTTGGATTTCAACCGTCTGTCGCTTCGTGGGAATCGCGATCGCATCCCCATCCTGCAGAATCAGGTCATCGCTGTTCCCTGGCCGCGCGATCGCACGCGTTAGGTCCACACCGACGAGCAACCGCGCATCGTCCGACTGGAACGTCGCCTGATTCCGCGACCGCGTGAACACAGCCGCCCCCGCGTCGCCGTACGTCGTGATCCCCCCCGCACGCGTCACCAGATCGCTCAACCGCTCAGCGCGATTCTTCAGCGCGTAAGTCCCCGGGAACTTCACCTCGCCCGTGAGCGTCACCAACCGCTGCCGCGCGAAGCCCGGGTAGGGGAACACCACCACGTTGTCGAACGCCTGCAGCGCGATCTCGGCCGTGCTCCCCTTCGCATTCCCGTTCTCGAAAAGATAGCTCGAGTCGAGCGCCACGCGGATCGATGCCGCGGTCCCCGCACCCGGCGCACCGTCCACGCGCGCGATCTCGGCCTCGTCGAGGTTCACCGACTCCGTGAGCCCCCCCGCCTGCAACACCAGATCGCGCATGGTCATCCCGTCGCGATACGCATACCGCCCCGCGTTCTTGACCGCGCCGCCGATCGCCACAAAGCGCGGCAGGCGGAAATCGGTGCGGCTATACACCGTCACCTCGTCATCCTCCTCCAACGCGAACTCCTCGGCGCCCGCACCCGTCGTGTCGCGGAGCGTCGCGCGCAACTGCACACGCGTGGAGTCCGGACGCAGTCGGGACACCAGCACTTGGCCGAGGAACCCGTCCGGCTTGAGCCCACCCGCACGCCGGAGCGCCGCCGTGAGCGTCAGCCCAGCGACCATCCCCTGGCTCCCCGCCTGCCACACCGCGCCATTCACCACCACCCGCCCACGCACGCGGTCCGCGATCCGTGGCACACTCACGATGTCGCCGTTCTCCAAGCGGATCCCGGCCGCGCCAGCGAGCGCCACATCGAGCACGACGCGATCGCGCCCGCCTGGCACTCGTGCCGAGACCGGTACGATGCGCTCGATCGTGGTTCGGCTCGCGGCCGCCGTCGCGGTGTAGCCACCCGCCGCCGAGATCAGGTCCGCGAGCGACTCGCTGTTCTTCAGCTCGTACGTCGCCGGGCGGGTCACCTCGCCGTCCAAGCGCACCAGCGGCCCGTGCACGCCTACGAAGAGCACATCGCCGCTCTGCAGCCGCAGGTCCTGGCTCGCATCGCCGCGGAGGAGATAGTCGTACACATCGAGGCGGCTCACCACACGACCGCCGCGCCGGAGCTCCACTCCACGCAGCGTTCCGCGGTCGGTCGGTCCGCCCGCAGCGTACAGCGCGGTGAGCGCCGTCCCAGCGCTTGAGATGCGATAAGCCCCCGGTGCGGTCACATCACCGACCACGAACACCTGTACGCTCCGCAGGCGCGCCACGCTCACCGAGAACTGTGTGGTGCCACCGCCGCGCTTCACCCCGGAGTACACCCGCCCGAGGCGGTTGTAGAGGAGGTTCTCCAACTGTGCCAGCGTGAGACTAGCGACACCGAGTCGCCCGACCTGCGGAATGACGACGAAACCTTCGCGCGTCACATCGAGGGTGTGCGCGAGCTCCACATCCCCCGTCAGGATCAGCACGAGCTGATCGCCGGGTCCGAGCTTGTACTGCGGGTCCACAGGGCCGTCGAGATTCGGCAAGAACTGCGAGGTCGCCGTGCGGAACAGCTCCATCCCGAAGACCTTCGAGCTCTCGCCCGTGAGCCCCGGCGCGGAGGCCGCGCCACTGACCGGCGCCGGCTCAACTGGCTTTCCACTCGGTGTTGCCGGCTTGGCGATCCGCTTCAGTCCGGCGACATCATCGGCGTCGGCGAGCCCCAACGCCCGAACGGCATCGAGAACATCACTCCCCGGCGTCGCCTGCACGGCGCCCTCACCGCTCATGTATGCGTCAAGAAGCGACGGGTCGTACCCCTGCGCCCGGAGCCGATCGCGCACCTGAGCGGGGCTCAATCCGCTCGCACCGATCCTCTGTCGGAGCTGCCCCGCAAGGTCAGGCCGGCTCTGCAGGAGCGCTGCCGCCTGCTCCGGCGGGATCGGCTGCTGGGCGGCGGCCTGAGCGGCCGCGAGGAACAGGAGGGAAAGAAGCGTTTTGCGCATAGCCCAATACTATATGGGACGCGGAGGTTTGGGGCGAGGCGTGGCAGTCTGCCACGATCCGATGGGTTGACATACTAGCCAGACTAGCTAACTTCTGCGTTTATCGGGGGTCTATCCACGGTTCCCGATCGGGAGGAGCCATGACTCAGTGGACGCTCGAAAGAGCGAAGAACGGATTCAGCGAGGTGGTGCGGCGCGCATTGGCGCACGAGCCACAGATTGTCACGCGAGGGGCGCGGCCCGAAGACGCGGTCGTGATCGTGGCGCGCGCCGATTATGAGCGCCTGATCGCTCCGAGGCGCCTTACGGATTACCTCGCCGCGTCGCCCATGGCGAAGGCCGTGCGCGAGGGCGCGTTCGGCTATCGCACCCACGACGACCCATTTCCCCGCGAACGCGACCTGCCGCGCGACGTCGATCTGGGCTGACGACGAGTGCGATACCTTCTGGATACCAACATCCTCTCCGAGTTGGTGAAGCCGCGTCCGAATCAGCGCGTGTCCGACTGGGTTGAAGCGCAGGCGCCGTTGGACCTCCTCGTCAGTGTGCTAAGCCTGGGTGAAGTACAACGGGGCATCGCGCGACTTCCGGATGGCCCGCGCAGGCGGACGTTGATCCGGTGGGCGGGCGTAGACCTTCCGTCACAGTTCGCTGGTCGTTTGCTCGATGTAGACCTTGCCACGTCACTCGCGTGGGGCACGATGGGCGCGCGTGCGGCCGAGGAAGGACGTCCCTTGCCGACAGTGGATGGGCTTCTGCTCGCAACCGCAGAGGCGCATGGACTCACGTTGGTCACCCGCAACACAGCCGACTGCGCGCATCGTGGAGTCCCGGTGTACGACCCCTGGAGCGGCGAGTCGACCGTGTAGGGGCGCTAAATTCTCACTATCGTCCACCCACCCACGTTGCCCACCTCCCTCGTCACCGGCGGCGCCGGCTTCATCGGCTCGGCCCTAGTACGGCAGCTCCTCGACGACGGCGCGAGCACGGTCGCCAACGTCGACGCGCTCACGTACGCGGGGAATCTCGAGGCACTCGGCGGGGTGAAGCAGGGCCACCGGCACCATTTCCACCACGTCGACATCCGCGACGCGGCAGCGCTCCGCGCCGTCTTCGATCGGGAGCGCCCGGAGCGCGTCTTTCATCTCGCGGCCGAGTCGCACGTCGACCGCTCGATCGACGGGCCAGAGCCGTTCGTCAGCACCAACGTTGTCGGCACCATGAACGTGCTGCAGGAGTCTCTGCGGCACTGGCGCTCGCTTAGCGGGCCGGCGCGACACGCCTTTCGTGTGGTGCACGTTTCGACTGACGAAGTGTACGGATCCGCGCACGATGACGAACGCTTTACCGAGCAGTCGTGCTACGCCCCCTCGTCTCCGTACGCGGCGTCGAAAGCAGCGGCTGATCACCTCGCACGTGCCTGGCACCACACGTACGGGCTCCCGGTGGTGCTCACGAACTGCACCAACAACTTTGGTCCGTACCAGTTCCCGGAAAAGCTCATCCCACTCATGATCGCCAAGGCCCTCGCGGGAGACGCACTGCCAGTGTACGGAAGCGGCGAACAGGTGCGAGATTGGCTGTATGTGGATGACCACGCGCAGGCACTCCGGCTCGTTGCTGAGCGAGGCACGGTCGGTGAGACGTACCATGTCGGCGCGAACGCCACGCGGCGCAACATCGACGTCGTCCGCGCGCTCTGCGCGCTCCTCGACGAGCTCCGCCCAAGCCCGCGTGGCTCATATGAGAAGCAGATCAACTCGGTCCCCGACCGCCCCGGGCACGATCAACGCTACGCGCTCGAGGCCTCCAAGCTCCGCCGCGAGCTCGGCTGGGCCCCCACCATGAACTTCGAGGACGGACTGCGGCGCACCGTGGAGTGGTATCTCGCGCACCCTGAGTGGTATGCGTGGGGGAGCGAGGCGGCCTATCGTGGCGAACGGCTAGGCGTCGTTCCCGCCGTTCCTGTTTCTCCGGTGTTTCCCTAGCCCCATGCGAGGCATCATCCTCGCCGGCGGCACCGGCAGCCGCCTGTGGCCGATCACGCGCGTGATCTCCAAGCAACTCCTCCCGGTGCACGACAAGCCGATGGTGTACTACCCGCTCTCGGTGCTCATGCAGGCGGGCGTCCGCGAAATCCTTGTCATCTCCACCCCGATCGATCTCCCGCGATTCCGCGAGCTCCTTGGCACCGGTGAGCAGTGGGGTGCGCGTTTCGTCTTCGCTGAGCAACCGGTGCCGAACGGAATCGCCCAAGCCTTTGTGATCGGCCGCGAGTTCATCGGAGACGACTCCGTCGCGCTCATCCTCGGCGACAATCTCTTCCTTGGCGACGGCCTCGCTCCGATGCTAAGCGCGGCCGCCACCGAGTCGCGCGGGGCGACGATTTTCGGCTACCGCGTGCAAGACGCTCGTCGGTACGGCGTCGCCGAGTTAGACGCAACGGGCAGAGTGCTCAGCATCGAAGAGAAGCCGGCGGCTCCGCGCTCCAATGTCGCCGTGACCGGGCTCTACTGCTTCGACAACGACGTCGCGCGCATCGCGTCCGCACTCACGCCGTCCGCGCGCGGCGAGTACGAGATCACCGACGTGAATCGCGCCTATCTCGACCGGGGCGCGCTGCGCATGCACCTGCTGGAACGCGGCTCCGCGTGGCTCGATGCCGGCACGTACGAGAGTCTGGCCGAGGCGACGGCGCTCGTCGCGGCGGTCGAGAAGAGGCAAGGATTGAAGATCGCGTGCCCTGAAGAGATCGCCTTTCGGCAGGGGTGGATCGATCGCGCGCAGCTGACTGCGCTCGCTACTGCGATGGGTACCAATGGCTACGCCGACTATCTCCGGCGAGTCAGCAGGAGCGCGCTGTGACGCTACGCGTCGAGCCGCTCGTGCTGCCAGAAGTGGTGCGCGTCACGCCTACCGTGCATCGCGACGCGCGTGGTGCCTTTTGGGAGAGTTGGCGTGCCGAGGAGTACGCCGCGCTGACGGCTGACGCGTTCGTGCAGGACAACGTCGCCATCTCGCACCGAGGGGTGCTGCGCGGGCTGCACTTTCAGCATCCCGGGGCGCAGGCGAAGCTCGTGAGTGTGGTGCGCGGGCGCATCTTCGATGTCGCGGTCGATGTGCGGCGCGACTCACCCACCTTCGGCCGCTGGGTGGGGGCGGAGCTCTCCGACGAGAACGCGGCGCAGCTCTTCATCCCGGCGGGGTTTGCGCACGGCTATCTGACCCTCTCGGACGAGGCGATCGTCGCGTACAAGTGCACGGAGTACTACGCGCCGGGGAGTGAGCACTCGCTGCGCTGGGACGACCAAGAGGTAGGGATCGAGTGGCCGATCGAGAACCCGGCTCTTTCGCCGCGGGATGCTGCGGCGGCATTCCTCAAAGACATCGACCCGGCAGAACTGCCACGGCGCTGATCGGGTTCGCCTACATTGGCATTTAGGGCACTATTAAAGTACTTCTAAAAATCCTTAAAAGGACATAGGTCGGTGCTTGTTATCAATCAGCCGGGCGCTGCTGTAATCACGACCACAGAAGCAATGCGCGACCTTCCGCGCGCGTTCCAAGTCGCCGAACAGCTGCGCGTGTACGTCACGAAGGACGGCCAGCCGATCGGTGGGCTGATCAGCATGGAAATGATGGTGCTCCTCGAGCAGGCAATCGCGGAGCGAGAGGCGCGCCGGGCGGGACGGGCAAGCGTCTCGGTGCGGGTGGTCCCGCGTGCGACCGACCCCGAGGGCGACTGCGTGGGGCTCGCGCCGTCGGATCGGATTGCCGTAATGACCACGCTCTCACGGTCGGCGCGTGCCATTGCCGCGGGGACGGCGAGTGCTGGAGCCTGACTTTCGGGACATGATCCACGAGTTCAACGCGGCCGGCGTAGAATATCTCGTCGTGGGAGCGTACGCGCTCGCAGGTTACGGACTCGCTCGTGCGACCCGGGACCTTGATCTCTGGATCCGCGTTTCTCCGGAGAATGCCAGACGCGTGCTCGCGGCGCTCGCCGCCTTTGGCGCACCACAGAACGTGGCGGCACAGGCGGATCTGCTGAATCCTGAGCTGGTCGTTCAGATCTGTGTCGAGCCCTTACGGGTCGACATCCTCATGGCGATCACGGGTGTGGACTTCGATGCCGCGTACTCCGTGCGCAGCACCGTAGTGGTGGGAGATGTGTCGATGCCGCTGCTGAGTCGAGAGCATCTCATCGCCAACAAGCGCGCCGCAGCCCGTCCGAAGGACCTCATCGACGTGGCGTGGCTTGAGCAGCACCCCGACTGAATGGGTGGCGTCGTCATCATGTCGTACAGCGCTATCGGAGTCGCGGAAACGTTCCGACGACGGCTTCCGCGCGCCGAGCTACGCGCTCGAGTTCCGCGAGGATTTCGGGATCTTCCTTGAGATCGGACAGGACGGCGAGGTCGGCCCAAAGCTGAGGCCAGTCCAGCGCGCCCTTCTGCCGAACGAGAACGCCCTCGATATCAACCCAGTCCTGCGGGCGTCCAGCGAATGCCTTGTGAACGACAAGGTCGGTGGCGGAGCAGGTGCGGAGCGTCGCGCCTTCGCTGAGCTCCGCATCCGTCGCGCGCGCGATCGCACCTTCCTCGAACGGCATCGCGCCGAGCGCAACGTCGACCGCGAATCCGTCTGCGGTCTGAAGTAACAACACGCGGTGCTCGAGAGCGAACGCGCTCGCATCCGTGATCCGTGGTGCGAAATCCTCGAGAAGCGTGGCGATCACCGCGGCTTCGCCTCCGAACCCTGAGAGGACAGTGAGGTCGAGATCGTTGGTGAGCCGGGGAGTCCCCCAGCGAAAGTTCGCGATGCCACCGATGAAGCAGAACCGGAAGCCGCGGGAGGCAAGGCGATCTTGGACACGCGCCCCCGCCTGGAGCAGCGATCTCATGCGCGGCGCGCGCGCGCGAACAGCCGCTGTTGGACCACCAGGCCCGAGGTGCTTCGGGGCCCCTCGTCGCGAAGGCGTGCCCACAACGCCTCTTCCAGCTCATCGGCGACGCGCCACAGATCAACGGCCTCGAGCTCGGACGCCCGAACCTGAGCGAGTGCCGGGCCCGCAGCCCGCCACTGGGCCATCCATGCCCGCGCTTGGCTCGCTGTCGGCTTGATCATATGCAGGAAAGCTACTTCGCTGCGGCTACGCTTGTGCGACATACGGCCACCGTTCGTCAGTCGGCGGACGTGGTCGGAGCCGTGGGAAAACGACAGAAGCCCACGCATCGCGTGGGCTTCTGTCAGTCGGGGCGAGAGGATTTGAACCTCCGACCTCCTGCTCCCGAAGCAGGCGCTCTACCGGGCTAAGCTACGCCCCGAATCGGTAGGACTTCCGTACCACATGCGCCCGGAGAGACTCGAACTCCCAACCTTCTGATCCGTAGTCAGATGCTCTATCCAATTGAGCTACGAGCGCATTTCCCGTCCGCACACCCAGTCTCGGACAGAGCCTAGCAATCTACTGGCGCCGCGCGACTCGGTCAACGGTGAAAACGCCCCGCGCTCACTCACCCCGCCATCGCCACCGCAAGCGCCGCCAGAAGCTCGTCTCGGCTGAACGGCTTCTCCAGGATCGCCTTGGCCCCAAGCGTCTTGGCGCTCAGCAGATAGGCCCGCGGCGCGACGCTCCCACCCCCAGACATCGCGATGATCCGCACACTCGGGAACTCCTTCCGAAGCTGCATAATCGTCTCGATCCCCTCCTGCTCGGGCATCACGATGTCCGTCAGCACGACATCCGCGGGCTGTGCCCGATACGCGGCCACCCCGGCACGCCCATGCTCCGCGACCTCGACCTCCCAGCCGGAAAGCACCAGGAGCCGCTGGAGCCAGCTGCGGATCTGCAGGTCGTCGTCGATACAGAGGATGCGCACGGAAGGGTGGGCGAGGAGTGGTGCCGAAAGGCGATTCCTCTGAGTATCGGACGGCAAGGCAAAGACTCGATTCAATACGTCCGATTTCGATGATGGGCGGACGGCTTTCGAGTGAAATGGTTGGTCATGACCGAAACGAGACCTCTCCCGACTCCAGGTCGGCTCGCGCTGCTGGCAAATCGTTCGATCCAGAGGTATGATAAATCATCATACTATTCGAGCGTCCCCGCCGTGCCCAAAGCCAAGATCGCTGTCACCATCGACCAGCAGCTGGTCGCCGATCTCGATGCCGCAGTCGCACGCGGTGATCACGCGAATCGCAGTCAGGCCATCGAGTCCGCGCTCCGCGAGAGTGCCGCGCGCCACGCGCGCACTCGGCTCGCGCGCGAGTGCGCGCGCCTCGACGCCACGGAAGAATCCGAGCTCTCGGAACTCGGCATTGCCGCGGAGCTCGCCGAATGGCCCGAATACTGAGGGGCGATATCCGGTGGGCTGACCTAGATCCCGTGCGAGGACGAGAGCAGGGCGGCCATCGTCCGGTGCTCATCCTCAGTCATGATGTCTTCAACGAGCGATCGGGCACGGTCATCGCCGTGGCGCTCACGACCCAGCAACCACGCGCGGGCTTCCCGCTGACGCTCCCACTCTCGGACCGTGGGCTCCCGAAGCCTTCGTGGGTCAAGATCAGCCAGGTGCGCACGCTTGCCGCCGACCGGATCGGCCGACGACTCGCGCGGACGTCGCCCGAAGAGTTCGCCGCGGTGATCGACGGCTTGAACGAGATCATCGGCAACTAGCGCCCGAAACGACGAACGGGCGCCTCTCAGCGCCCGTCAGTCCACCACCGTGCCACCGCGCGCCGACTACTTCGCCGCGAACTGATATCGCACGCCGAACACCCCGGCCTTCTCGACCGACGCGTTCCACGCGCCGAGCTTCTTGGCCGCGACCGGGCCGATGCTCTTCTTCTCGCTCCCCACGACCTCCCCCTTCGCGTCGAGGAACTCGATCGTCAGCTCGTAGCTCGCCGGCGTCGCGCCGAGGTTCTCGATCTCCCCCGTCACACTCGCCTTGGTCGGCAGGCGTGAGATCGAGTTGATCCCCACCTTGGCCGTCATCTTCTGCGACTTCACGTTGAACGCAGTCGCCGAGTCGTTGTACGCCTTCTTCAGCTTCAGGTCCTTGGTGGCTTCCGCCATCAGCTGATACGCGTAGGTGTACAGCAGCACCGCGTCTGGGTTCTGCGGATCGAGCTTCAACTGCTTCTCGATCAGCGGGAGCATCTTCGCCGGCTGCTTCTCTTGGAAGTAGATCACCGCGAGGTTGTAGATCGTCTGCGGCTGGTACGGGTTGGCCACCACGGCCGCGTCGAGGAGCTTGAGCGCCTCGGTCTTGCGCCCGGTCTCCATCGCGAGCGCGCCGGCCTTCTCCAGCGCCTGCTCACTGTACTGCGCGGGCGCGGCCACGATGGGCGCGATGAGCAACGAGGCGGCGGCGGAATCCTGCGCGAGCGCGATCGTCGAGCCCGCGTTCTGCAGCGCATACGGAGTCAAGTTGAACTGCGGCGCCTCGCTCACCAGCTGGATGTAGCTCGCCACCGACTCCTTGTTCAGTCGCGCCTTCTCGGCCGCGTTCGACGCGCTGTCGGCGAGGTCGCCGAGCGTCGAGGCACGGTTCCAGAGCGCGCGGTTCCGCATCTCCGTGAAGGTCGTGTCGCCCTTCGCGGCCTTCATGAGCAAGGTGTCGAGTGCCGCGACCTTTGCCTTCCGATCGCCCTTCTGGTCGTAGACCTGCGACATCACCTCGTACGGATACGGGGCGTCGGCCGAAAGGGTGAGCACCTGCTTGACGTAGAACTGCGCGGAGTCGAGTTGGTTGGCACCGAGCACACGGTACGCGGCACGGATGCGTTCGACCCACGCGTCGCTCTGGCGCGCGCCGATGATCTCGCTGCGGCAGTTCGGATGCGCGGCCTCGACGACCTTGAGGAGCGAGTCCGCGGTGGTGACGAGATCGAGGTTCGTTCCCTTCACACCCGGGAAGCTCACGAAGTCCGTGGTCACCGGCGACGGCACGCCCGGCACCTGCAGCCAGAGGATCGCGGCATACGCGGTGAGGTACGCGCGCGCACCCGGGTTCACGTCGAACTTCTTGTCGTTGATGAACTTCATCGCGTCGCGCAGGAACTTCGCGCGCTCGTCGCCGGTCTTGGCGCCCTGTGCGCTGGCGAGCCGCTGTCGCGCGAGTTCGCCGAGCGGCGGATTGGTGTAGTCGAGCGTGCAGGCCGGTCCGGCGAGCCCGGCCGCGCCTTGCGCGGTGGCGAGCGTCGGGAGGAGGGCAGCGGCGACGAGCGCGATACGAAGAGTGCGGGTCATGGTGGTGTCGGCAGGGTGGTCCACGACAGCGGTGAAGCAAAACGCCTCACCGGGGAATATCCGGTGAGGCGATGGGCGGTACAAGACTCGAACTTGTGACCTCCACGATGTCAACGTGGCGCTCTAACCAACTGAGCTAACCGCCCTACACGCGCCTGGTCCGGTCAATCCAACCAGAGCGGGAAACGGGACTCGAACCCGCGACCCCAACCTTGGCAAGGTTGTGCTCTACCAACTGAGCTATTCCCGCGATGAACTGAGGTTGGCATGTGGCCTCAGGTGGAACAACAGCAAAAACAGGAACTAAAGGAACCACACCGTCGCACAGATCGCCACAGGCCCCACTGTCCTTCCTGTCTTTCCTGTAGTGACTTTGGTTCCTGATGGAGGTGAGGGGAATCGAACCCCTGACCTCTTGAATGCCATTCAAGCGCTCTCCCAACTGAGCTACACCCCCCTACGACCCAGCCTGTTGGGATACTGTCCGGCTGGAATCACGGAAGGTAGAGGGGGCTGGGCGGTTGGTCAAGCGGGCGTATGGCGCATTCGACCGAAAAGCGCTAATATTGGCGCCCGCGAGATTCCCGCTTCAGTCGGCGCGGCGACGATCCGTTCCTCTACAAGACCCGCGCGCGGCCCGTCCGGCCGCTGCCGCCCTTGCCCTGCAATACGGAACCAGTTCGCTGGTTCGGAGCGTATACACCAGTATGGCCACTGAAGTGAAGCGCCGTCGTCGCAAGGCGACCTCGGCAACGATCGGGCCCAGCGAGCCCGAACGCGACATCCTCGACCAGTACCTCTACGAGGTCTCCACCTACCCGCTCCTCAAGGGGAACGAGGAGATCGAGGTCGCGCGGAAGATCCGCGCGGGCGATCAGGACGCGCTCCAGGAACTCGTCAAGCGCAACCTGCGCTTCGTCATCTCCGTCGCGAAGAAGTACCAGAACCGCGGGCTCCCGCTGATCGACCTGATCGGTGAGGGGAACGTCGGGCTCCTCACGGCCGCACGGAAGTTCGATCCGGACCAGGGCGTGAAGTTCATCTCGTACGCGGTGTGGTGGATCCGTCAGGCGATCCTCTCCTCGCTCGCCCGTCAGGGGCGTACGGTGCGGGTGCCGCTCAACCGCACGGCGGACCTCTCGCGCATCATCAAGGCGTCGGAGATCCTCCGGCAGAAGATGCGTCGTGAGCCCACGCCGGAAGAGTTGGCGCAGGTCACCGGACTGTCCGTCGACGTCGTCCAGTCGCTTGCCGCGCTCAACTCGGGCGACGTGCGTCTCGACGCGCCGATGGACCCGGATGGCGACCGCTCGCTGATCGAGCGTTTCGTCGCCGACGAGATGCCCGACACGGAAGAAGAAGCGATGAACCGCTTCCTCACCGACGAGATCGAGGCGGCGCTCAATACGCTCCCGCCGCGCGATGCCAAGGTGCTCCGGCTCTACTTCGGGCTCGAAGGTGGGCGCGAGCATACCCTCGAGGAGATCGGCTCGATGCTCGGCGTCACCCGCGAGCGCGTTCGGCAGCTCCGCGACCGGGCGCTCAAGCGGCTCCGTGAAGGAGACGTGGGGCGCGCGCTCGGCTCGTTCGCGGCGTAGATCGCGGCCCGGCACAGCTTTGAAGGGCGGACCCGAGTGGGTCCGCCCTTTTGCTGTGCGCGTCGGCGCGATGCGGGGCTGACATCGCGGGCTACGCGGCTTACACGCTGCGAGCCTCGCGGGCGAGCCCGCGAGTCTCTTGCTACGCCGCACGCCCGCGCTGTCGGCCACGCACCCCGCCTCCCCATAGTCGGGCGGCGCCGGAGGCGCGCGCCCAACCTCCGGTGTGGAGGGACGCCGGGCCTCGCCGCGAACGGCCTCTCGCGTAGCGAGAGACAACCGCGCAGCGGTTGGCTCGAAGCGTGTAAGCGAGTGGCCGAGAGCAGCGAGGCCCAGCGGCCCGCCACACGCGCACGGTTGTGAAAGCGCCCAATCGCGACCCCAAAAGCGCACGCCAGCTTTGTGAGGTAGCTTTCCGGACGTACCGACACCCGCCCCCGCCGTGATCAGCCTCCGCAACCTGCACAAAAGCTTCGGCCCCAAGACCGTCCTCAGCGGCTTCTCCCTCGACGTGGCCGAGGGCGAGACCGTCGTCATCATCGGCTACTCGGGCACGGGGAAGAGCGTCGCCATCAAGCACATCGTCGGGCTCCTCGATCCCGATGAAGGGACCGTCTTCGTCGATGGGCTCGAGGTCCCGACGCTCCGCCGCGGCGAGCTCTCCGCGCTGCGCGCCAAGATCGGCTACGTCTTCCAGTTCGCGGCACTCTTCGACTCGCTCACCGTCGCCGAGAACGTCGCGATGGGGCTCCGGAAGCAGGGGACGCTCAACGAGCGCGAGATCGCCGATCGGGTGCACGAGGCGCTCGATCTTGTCGATCTCCCCGAGGTGGAAGACCGCCTCCCGATCGAGCTCTCGGGCGGGATGCGGAAGCGCGTCGGGATCGCGCGCGCCATCGCGCTCCGCCCCAAGTACCTCCTCTACGATGAGCCCACCACGGGGCTTGATCCGGTCACGAGCGCGGTCATCGATGAGCTCATGATCCGCATGCGCGACAAACTCGGCGTCACCAGCATCGTGATTACCCACGACATGCGGAGCGCGTATCGCGTGGGCACGCGTATCGCGATGCTCTTCGAAGGAAAGGTGCGGCAGGTCGGGACGGTCGAAGAGATCCAGCAGACGAAGGACCCGGTGGTGCGGCAGTTCATCGAAGGACGCGCGGATCTCGAGGTCCCCGCGGCGTGACCGCGCCGACCGACGAGGTCGCTGATCGTCCCCCCGCGAGCGAGGGCGCGTCGCGGCGTGGGGGCGCGCGGCGGCGACGTCGTGGGCGAGCCAAGAAGCTCCACATCGAGGTCTCGGCGGGCGGCATCGTCGTGCGGCGCGTCGAGGAGGGATACCACTTCCTCCTGATCCGCGACGGGTATCGGAAGTGGGGGTTCCCCAAGGGGCACCTGCAGGAGAACGAGTCCGCCGACGTCGCCGCGATCCGTGAGGTGCAGGAGGAGACGGGGATCCATCGGCTCCGGATCCGCGACACGCTCACCACCATCGATTGGCGCTTCCGTTTTCGCGGGAAGTCGATCCACAAGACCTGTCATTTCTTCTTGATGGAGACCGAGCAGCGTCGTACCAAGCCGCAGGCGAGCGAGGGGATCACCGCGTGCCGCTGGGTGACCTACGACGACGCGGTGCGGTTGATCGCCTACGCGAACGCGAAGGGCGTGCTCGCGGAGGCGCAGGCGTGCCTCGTGCCGCCACCGGCGGCGGCGAGTGAGCCCGCGGTGCCGATTCCCGATTCCAGCGCGGCGTGAACGATGCCCGAACGCCTGCTGGGACTCCCGATCGTACCGACCGTCGTGGCGTACGCGCCGCGGGAACGGATGCGCGATCTCCTCAAGAAGGGGTTCCCGCGCCGGAAGGGACGCTTGGTCATCGCGCGCTCGGCGAGCGATTTTGCGGCCGCGTTCCATGAGGATCTGATCGACGCGGCCATCGTCGATATCGCGGCTCCGACTGACGAGACCTGGGATGCGGTCGGGCGCGCGCTGGAGTTCCCGAGCGTCCCCTTCTTTGCCTGGGCCGCGATGCGGGTGGCGGACGGACCGGCGCTCGCGCGCTGCGCCCGCGCCGACTTCGCCGACACGATCCACGAAGGGGTCGATGATGTGGCGCTTCGCGATGTGGTGCTCCCGCAGTCGTTCTCCGTCCGGTTCGCCCTCGCGCTGAAGGATGCGGCCGCACTGCTCGGCATTCGCGGGGCGCTCCAGGAGAAGGCGTGGACCGCGATCACCACACAGGGGGGGCGCCCGGTGCGAACCTCGCGCATCGCCGAGGAGCTGAACGTCACCCGAGAGCACCTGAGCCGGACCTTCTCCCAGGCCGGGGCGCCGAACCTCAAGCGGGTGATCGATCTGGTGCGGGTGATCGCGGCGGCGGAGCTCTCCAAGAACCCCGGGTATGACGTCGCGGACGTGGCCCGGGTGCTCGGATTCGCGAGCGCGAGCCACCTCAGTGGTACCGCGCATCGGATCGCGGATACGAAGCCCAGTTCGCTGGCCCGACTCCGAGCAGCGGACCTGATTGCCTGGTTCGCGCAGGGGGGGCGGGCACGCTCCCGGAAAGCGCCCGCTCCCGACGCGTAGCGGCTTGCTTGTCGGGGCAGATTGTGATTATTTTCACAAGCTGTTCCCGAACACCTCCGGCCGCGTGACAATCCGCGTGCCGCGCTCCGTTCACTCCGGCTCTTTTCCGCCTTATGGCTACGACGCTCCGCCCCGGTGAGATCAAGGACATCCTGCTTCGCGAGATCGAAGCGGCTGACCTCAACAAGCTCGATGTCGAAGAGGTCGGTTCCGTCCTCGAAGTGAAGGACGGCATTGCCCGCATCTACGGCCTGCAGAAGGCGATGGCCGGTGAGATGCTCGAAGTCACCGCCTCGGAGACGGGGGAGAAGGTCACCGGTCTCGCGCTGAACCTCGAAGAGGACAACATCGGCGCGGTCATCCTCGGTGACTACCTCGCGCTCCGCGAGGGCGACGAGGTCCGCCGCACCGGTCGCGTGCTCGAGGTGCCGGTCGGTCCGGCGCTCATCGGCCGCGTGGTCGACCCGCTCGGCAACCCGATCGACGGCCAGGGCCCGATCGTCGCGACGATGTCGCGCCGCGTGGAGTCCGAAGCCCCGGGTATCATCGTCCGTTCGCCGGTGAAGGAGCCCCTCCAGACGGGGCTCAAGGCCGTTGACTCGATGATCCCGATCGGCCGTGGCCAGCGCGAGCTGATCATCGGCGACCGCGGCACCGGCAAGACGGCGGTCGCGCTCGACACGATCATCAACCAGAAGGGCACGGGCGTCATCTGCGTGTACGTCGCGATCGGCCAGAAGGCCTCGACGGTGGCGAGCGTCGTGGAGAAGCTGAAGCAGGCCGGCGCGATGGAGTACACGATCGTCGTCGTCGCGGCCGCCTCGGATCCGGCGCCGATGCAGTACATCGCCCCCTACTCGGGCGCGGCGATGGCCGAGTACTTCATGTACCACGAGGGGAAGGCGACGCTCGCGGTGTACGACGACTTGTCGAAGCAGGCCGCAGCGTACCGTCAGATCTCGCTCGTGCTCCGTCGTCCGCCGGGTCGCGAAGCGTACCCGGGCGACGTGTTCTATCTCCACTCACGCCTCCTTGAGCGCGCGGCGAAGATCTCCGAGGACCCGAAGGTCGTCGACAACAAGACGATCTTCGCGCCCGGTGGCTCGATGACCGCGCTCCCGATCATCGAGACGCAGGCCGGCGACGTGTCGGCCTACATCCCGACGAACGTCATCTCGATCACCGACGGACAGATCTTCCTCGAGTCCGACCTCTTCTTCGCGGGCGTCCGCCCAGCGATCAACGTCGGTATCTCGGTGTCGCGCGTGGGTGGCTCGGCGCAGACCAAGGCGATGAAGTCGGTCGCCGGCCGTCTCCGCCTCGACCTGGCGCAGTACCGTGAACTCGAAGCCTTCGCGGCGTTCGCCTCGGACCTCGACGCGGCGACCAAGAAGCAGCTCGAGCGCGGCGCGCGCACGGTGGAGATTCTCAAGCAGGGGCAGTTCCAGCCGATGCCGTTCGAGGCGCAGGCGCTCGTGATCTACGCGGTCACGAACGGCTACCTCGACACGATGCCCGTCGCGAAGGTCCGCGAGTGGGAGCGTGGCTTCCTGGAGTACCTGAAGGCGCAGTACCCGCAGGTGATGGACAAGGTGCGTGCGGAGAAGGCGATCTCGAAGGACACCGAGGCCGACCTAAAGCGCGCGCTCGAAGCCTACGCCGCGCGCATCTAAGCGCGTCGGCGTCGTTCCTGTCCCTCCTGTCGTTCCTGTCCTTCCCGCTCCATCCCCGCAGACTGTCCTATGGCTAAGGGTCGCGAACTCAAGGGTCGCATCAAGTCGACGGAAAACACCCGCAAAATCACCCGGACGATGGAGATGGTCGCCACGTCCAAGATGAAGCGGGCGCAGGATCGTGTCGTCGCGGCGCGCCCGTACGCGCGCGCGCTCGGCGATGTGATCGCGTCGCTCTACAATCCCGATCTCGCGGAGTCGTTCCCGCTCCTCCGTCGGCCGGCGCAGGAGCGCACGGCCGCGGTGGTGTTGCTGACGTCCAACCGTGGGCTCGCGGGCGCGTTCAACGCGAACCTGCTCAAGGAAGCGCGCACGCTGCTCGCCTCGCTCGAAGCGCAGGGGGTGCAGGTGCGCCTCCACGTCGTCGGGCGGAAGGGGATCGGCTACTTCAAGTACGTCGGTCGCGCGCTCGAGAAGGAGCGCACCGACATCACCGACCGTCCGACGGCGGCCGACGCGGCGGGCTTGGTCGATGGGTTGATGGGCGAGTTCGCGGCTGGGTCGCTCGACGCGGTGTACGTCGTGTACGCGAAGTTCAACTCCGCACTCTCGACGCCGCCGACCGCCGAACGGATCCTCCCGGTGGCCCCGCCCGCGAGCGGCGCCGCGCCGAAGGACTATCTGCTCTACCCGTCCGCGGGCGAGATCCTCAGCGATCTCCTCCCGGCGTACGTCCGCAATGCCGCGTATCGCGCGCTCGTCGAGACGGTGGCCGCCGAGCAGTCGGCGCGCCGCACCGCGATGAAGAACGCGACCGACAACGCGGGCGAGATGTTGAACACCCTTCGTCGTACGTACAATCGCGCTCGTCAGGCGCACATCACGCAGGAGATCGCCGAGATCGTCGGCGGTGCCGCCGCGCTGCAAGGCTAGCGCGTTCCCAACGTTCCTCACGCACTCACTCCGCATATGTCCACCGCTACCGCTCCCGCCGTCGGCAAGATCGTCCAGGTCATCGGACCCGTGCTCGATCTCGAGTTCCCGTCTGACGGGCTGCCCGAGATCTACAACGCCATCGAGATCAAGGGGAAATCCGACTCGGGGCAGGATATCCGCATCGTCTGCGAGGTGCAGCAGCACATCGGGCGTAACATCGTGCGTGCGGTCGCGATGAGCTCCACCGACGGCGTGGTGCGCGGCATGGCCGCCCACGACACCGGCGCGGCGATCTCGGTGCCGGTCGGCGCGCCCGCGCTCGGCCGCATCCTGAACGTCCTCGGCGAGCCGGTCGATAACGGCGCGGAGATCCCCGCGAGCGTCGAGCGCTGGCCGATCCACCGCAAGAGCCCGGACTTCGTGGCGCTCGAGCCGAAGACGGAAGTGTTCGAGACGGGCATCAAGGTCATCGACCTGATCGCCCCGTTCGTGAAGGGCGGCAAGATCGGGCTCTTCGGCGGCGCCGGCGTCGGCAAGACCGTCGTCATCATGGAGCTCATCAACAACGTCGCCAAGGGCCACGGCGGCAAGTCGGTCTTCTGCGGCGTGGGCGAGCGCACGCGCGAAGGGAACGACCTCTACCTCGAGATGCAGGAGTCGGGCGTCATCAACTCCTGTGCGCTCATCTACGGCCAGATGAACGAGCCGCCTGGTGCGCGTCTCCGCGTCGGCCTCTCGGGGCTGACCGTCGCCGAGTACTTCCGCGATCGTGAGAACGCCGACGTGCTCGTCTTCATCGACAACATCTTCCGCTTCACGCAGGCGGGGTCGGAAGTCTCGGCGCTCCTCGGCCGTATGCCGAGCGCCGTGGGCTATCAGCCGACGCTGGCCTCGGAGATGGGCGAGTTGCAGGAGCGCATCACCTCGACCCGCAACGGCTCGATCACCTCGGTGCAGGCGATCTACGTGCCGGCCGACGACATCACCGATCCGGCGCCGGCCACCGCGTTCGCCCACCTCGACGCGACCGTCGTGCTTTCGCGCGCGATCACCGAGCTCGGCATCTACCCCGCGGTCGATCCGCTCGCGTCGGGCTCGCGCATCCTCGATCCGCAGTTCATCAGCGAGCGCCACTACAAGGCCGCGACCGAGGTGCAGCGCATCCTGCAGCGCTACAAGGAGCTCCAGGACATCATCGCGATCCTCGGCATGGACGAGCTCTCGGAAGACGACAAGAAGATCGTCGGCCGTGCGCGTCGTATCCAGCGCTTCATGTCGCAGCCGTTCTCGGTGGCGGAGCAGTTCACCGGCATCCCGGGCAAATACGTCAAGCTCGAAGAGACGATCTCGTCGTTCGAGCGGCTGTGCGCGGGCGAGTTCGACCACCTGCCGGAGCAGGCCTTCTTCATGGCCGGCGGCGTGGACGACCTGCTCGAGAACGCGAAGAAGCTCCAGGGTTGATCGTGAAGGTCTCCGTCATCAGTCCTGAAGCGCTCCTGTTCGAAGGCGAGGCGACGAGTGTCGTCGCCCCCGCCTTCGACGGCGAAGTGGGGATCCTCGCGGGGCACGCGCCGATGCTGACGATGCTCGGCGCCGGTATGCTCCGCGTGGGCGACGGTGGGCCGGCGTTCACGGTGAAGGGCGGCTTCCTCCAGGTCGTCGACGACACCGTGCGCGTGGTCACCGAGCAGGCGACCAAGGCGTGATGCTACGGCGCCTGCTCGCCGCCGCGCTCGTGGCGAGTGCGGCGCAGGCGCAGAGCTACAATGCGCCAGCGTTCCAGCCGTCACGGCTGACCGAACGTGAATACAACTTCGCCGCCGCGGATGCGGGGCGCGCGGGCACCTCACTCCTCGTGCAGTGGCGCGAAGGGTGGGGCGCACGGGCGCAGTTCGGCGCCGAAGCGGGGCTCGCGTCGCCCAACGGTGCGAACGCGAAGACGCGCACGATCATCGGCGCGCAGGCGGCGTGGCGCTGGCTCGCCGCCTCCGACGAGAACCCGTTCGATGTGTTGCTCACGGGGTCGCTCGGCGGGTCGTTCGCTGATGACGCGAATGTGACGCGGTTCGCCGTCGGTGCCGTGGCGGGGCATGCCTTCCCGCTTGAGGGCGGGATGACGCTTACCGGCTTCGCGCACCCGCGGCTCTCGCTCGACGGCTGCTCGTCGTGCGTGGCCGGGAAGAGCGATTCGAAGCTCGCGGTGGACTTCGACCTCGGTGCAGAGCTCCGGGTCACGCCGCGCGTCGCGCTGCGCGTTGCGGCGCTGTTCGGCGGTGCGGACTACCTCGGCACCACGAACGCGATCGGGTTCTCGGTCGCTTGGACGCCGGCTGGTCTGCGTAGGCCGTAGTCGCTCGGCGCGCGTTGCGCGCCTTCGCGGTGTCTGGCGCTGAACCTCGCACGCAACCCTCGCTGCTCACGGCCACTCGCTTACACGCTTCGAGCCAACCGCTGCGCGGTTGTCTCTCGCTACGCGAGAGGCCGT
>JAIETI010000006.1 GCA_019745365.1 Gemmatimonadaceae bacterium
ACGGCGCAACGCGGCGCGCGCGCGTCGGTGGCGACGGTGCTGGCGCACGCGCGCGCCCCGGCGACGACGATCGCGGTGCCCCTCGACGCGGTGGTGGCGGCGCGGTTCGCGGTGCGCGACTTCACCTTCGGGCCGGCAGCGGGTGCGGACACGTCGCGGGCGCGGCTCGTGCGCATTGGTGGCGATCCGGTGCTCTCGGTCGCGGCGGTGCCGGAGCCGACGGATGCGACGCATGCACGCGCGATCGATGACGAGCGGCATCTCGCTGGCGGTGTGCTGCTCTTCCTGCTGATGAGCTTCCTCGTGGCATCGTGGGCACGGCGCGCGCCGCTCACGGCACGGCTCCTCTCGCTGCTCGTCCCGGTGGGCGTGGTGCTGCTCGTGCCGCTCAGCGTGTTCTCGAACGTCTCCGTGCTGTTCGACCCCGCGGTGTATTGGGCCACCGCGCTCGGCCGCTCGACGAGTACGATCACCTCGCTCGCGATCACGGCGGCGGCGGGACTCGCCGCAGCGCTCGCGATCGTGCGCACGCGGGCAGCGACGATCGGCCGCGTGGGCGCCGCGCTCGGGTTGGTGCTCGTCTCGGGGCTCGGGCCCTTCCTGTTGCGCGACCTCGCGCGCGGCGTGGTCGTGCCGCCGAACGGGGCGACGTTGACGCTCTGGGTGGCGTGGGAGCTGACGATCTTCCTCGCGGCACTTGTCGTGCTGCTCTCGGGGGTGACATTCGGGCGTCGCGTGGCGGAGGGGTGGCGGGTGGTGCCGCCCTTCGCGGCGCCGGCGCTCGCCGCGCTCGCCGCGCTGATGGCGCCGCTCTTCTTGTATGGGGCAGCGCGACTCCCGGCGTGGTACCCCACGCTCTGGGTGTTCGCGATCCTCGGGCTCGCGCTGTCGCGCGGGCGCCGTCGCGCGCTCCGCTCGATCGCGTTCGTCGCCGCGTGCGGATCGGTCACGCTCGTGTGGTCCGCGACGATGCGGGGGCGCGTGCGGCTCGCGGAGTCGGACATCGGCGGGCTCGCGGTCGCGGATCAGGGGACGCCGGCGCTCCTGGAGCGGTTCGCAGCGACGCTGACGCCGGAGGACGCACCGACCGATCGCGTGCTCCTGCTCGATCGCTACGCGCCGAGCGATCTCGCGGCGGCGCGGCTCCCGGTGGTGCTCACCGCGTGGGACTCGCTCGCACGCGTGACGGGCGAGCTTCGCGTGGGGATGGCGGCGGGTTCGACGACCGGACTCGATGTGTTCGCGCGCGAAGCGCTCGCGCTGCAGCGCCCGGTGGTCCGCGCCGTGCCGAGTGCGATCGGAGTACAGTGGGTGCTCGCGGTGCCGCACGCGGGGCGTCGCGTGACCACGGTGGTCGCGGCGCCGCGGACGCGGCTGGTACCGGGTGACGCCTTCGGCGCCTTCGTGGGCTTCTCACCGCCGACGGCAGCGGAGCCGCCGTACACCCTGTCGGTGGGGGTCACAGATAGTGGCACGGTTCCCGAGACGAACGCGAAGTGGACACGACACGGGGACGAGATACACGGCTATCGGGTCGTGGACATGGTGGGCGGCCGAACGCAGCGCGTGCATGCGCGAGTGGAGATCCGTTCGCTGGAGTCGTTGGCCACGCGCGGGACCTTGCTCGTGGTGCTCGATCTGTTGGCGTTCGCCCTCTTTTGGGGTGCGCTCGCGGCGGCGGACGGGATGCTGGGGCGGTGGTGGCGCGCGAACCGTGGGCGATGGGTGCGGAGTTTCCGCGCGCGGTTGACCGTGGGACTCTTCGCGTTCGCGATGGTGCCGGTGGTCGCCTTCGCGATCTGGTCGTACGAGCGACTGCAGGCCGATGACGCGCAATCGCGCGATCTCTTGGTACGCGAGACGCTGCGCGGCGTGGCCGCGGTGAGTGATGTGGGACGTTTGGCGGACGCGGCGGCGCGCTTCGATACGCCGCTGCTCCTGTACGCCGACGGGATGCTGATCGCGTCGAGCGACCCGGTCTGGGATGCGCTCGCGCCGATGGGGCGCCTAGTCCCCCCGGCGGTCACGCGCGTGCTCGGCGAGGGGGAAGAGCCTACCGCCGGTGTCGAGCTGTCGGTGGGCGCACTCACGGCACGGCTCGGGTTCCGGGCGGCGGACGATGCCCGTGGGGTGCGCTATGTGTTGGCTGCGCCCGCGCGCGACGATGTGCTCGCGCTCGATCGGCGGCGTCGCGACCTCGCGATGCTGGTGTTGCTCGCGACGGTGCTCGGGGCGACCGCAGCCCTCTCGCTCTCGGGCGTCGTCGCGCGGACGCTCGCGCAGCCGCTGGTCGATCTGCAGCGCGGGGCGCGGGCGATCGCGCGTGGCGAGCGTGACCCGGGATTGGGCGATGCGCCGACCGAGTTCGCGCCGGTGTTCGCGGCGTTCACGCGGATGGCGCGCGATCTGGCAGCGGGGCGCGCGGAGTCCGAGCGCGCGCAGCGGGTGATCGCGTGGGGGGAGATGGCGCGGCAGGTGGCGCACGAGATCAAGAACCCGCTGACGCCGATGCGCCTGGGGATGCAGCACCTGCTCCGTGCGCGCGCCGATCAGCGCGTGGATTTCGATCGCGTGCTCGCGGAGAACACGCAGCGCGTGCTTGCGGAGATCGATCGCTTGGATGAGATCGCGCGGTCGTTCAGTCGGTATGGGACGGCGCCGGAGGAGGCGCGCGAGGTCGAGGCGATCGATGTCACCGCGATCGTGCGCGATGTGCTCGCCTTGGAGCAGCTGGGCGAGAGCGAGGTCGTGTGGACGCTCGATGCACCGGAGGCGCCGCTCTTTGCGCGGGCGCGGGCGGATGGGCTCCGCGTGATCCTGATCAATCTCCTGGAGAATGCGCGGCTGGCGGAGGCGCGCGCGGTGCGCGTCCGGGTGGCCGCCGATGCCGTCGGCGGCGTGGTGCTCGAGGTCGCGGACGACGGGGTGGGGATCGCGGCGGAGCACGCCCCACGGGTGTTCGAGCCACGCTTCTCCACGCGCACGAGTGGGAGCGGGTTGGGGCTGGCCATCTCGCGCCGCCTCATCGAAGCGTGGGCGGGGCGGATCGAAGTCGAGTCGACGGTCGGGGCCGGGACGATGATGCGGGTGACGCTGGCTCCGGCGCCGCGCGGCTGACAACTTCAAGGGAATGAGTACTGGAGAGGTCGTCGTCGGCCCGAACCGCCCCTCGGTGGGTCGGCCCGCGCATCTGGATGGATGGGAGCTCCCGCCGGGCTGGCGTTGGGGCGACGAAGGCGTATCCACTCCCCATCGGCACGCGCAGCAGGTGATCGACTCGTTCGGCCGCCAGCTTGCGCTCGTCACCTCGCCAGACCCACAGCACGCGGGGTGGCTCTTCGCCGAGGCGAAGGAGCTCGCGCATCGCAACCATCCGAGCATCCCGACGGCGTATCACTTCTGGGCGACGTATCCGGGGAGTCGTCGCGGCCCTGGCTATCTGCGGCGCTGGGTGACCGGCGAGACAATCGGTGGTCGACTGCGACGTATCGGCACGGAGACGGTGCCGTATATGCTGCGCGTGTTGCGCGCGGCGGGATCGGCGGCGGCGTATCTGCACGACACGGGGAGCGCGCACGGCGCGATCTCGCCCGACACGATGTATCTCACGCCGACGGGTCGATTGTATCTCCTCGGCTGGCAGTGGGCGGTGCCGGTGGCAACGCTCCCGAAGGGCTCACGGCCGGATCCGCGCTACATCCCTGGCCCTGCGGAGTGGGGTGCGACCGAGTGGTTGCCGACGGCGGCCTCGGATCAGTGGCAACTCGGCGCGGTCGCCTTTGCGATCCTCACGGGGGAGCTGCCACCACGCACCGAGATCCCGCCGGTGCGCTGGATTCGGCCCGACGTACCCGCGTCGGTTGCGGAGCTGCTCGACAAGGCGCTCTCTGCCGATCCGGCGAAGCGCTTTCCCACCGTGACGGCGATGCTGAAGCAGCTCGAACGGTTGAGCGGCACGTCGTCGTTCGGCGGTGTGGATGAGGCGAGCGGCGAGTTCCGTTCGCTGAACGAGGAGGATCGGTTGCGGTGGGCGGTGGGCGACGACTACGGCGTGCTCGCACCGCTCGGCTCTGGGACCTTCGGCTCGGTCTGGCGGGTGCGCGACCTCTCGCTCGAGCGTGAGGTGGCGCTCAAGATGTTGCATCCGCACATCGCGCGGAGTGAATCGGCGGTGGCGCGCTTCCGGCGCGAAGCACGGCTCGCAGCGCAGCTCCAGCACCCAGCGATCGTCCCCATCTACGATTGGGACAGTAAGGGTGATGTGCAGTGGTACATCATGGAACTCGAGGAGAACGGCTCGCTGGCGGAGCTCCTCGCCCGCGACGGACCGCGGACGTTGGAAGAGATCGCACCGCAGATCGATGCGATCCTCGATGGGTTGGAGGTGGCGCATCATGCAGGGATCATCCACCGCGATCTGAAGCCGGCCAACATCCTGATCGATCGGTACCACCGGTGGCGGATGGCGGACTTCGGTATCGCGCGGGCGATGGATACCGATGTGACGGGTGCGTCGGGCACGCCGAGTTTTGCGGCGCCGGAGCAGCTGCTCGGCGAGTCGCAGGGCGCGGCGGTCGACCTGTATGCGGTGGCGGGGATCGTGGTGTTCGCGATGACGGGGAAGCCGCCATTCGATGGCCACGAGGGGCGACAGATCCTCGCGGCGCAGCTCTCGCGGCAGTACGACTTCGGGGCGATGCCGTCGCAGATCCGGTCGTGGTTGGAGACGGCGCTGCATCCAGATGCGGATCAGCGATTCCCGGATGCGCAGACGATGCGCGCCGCGTGGCGCGAAGCGACGCTCGGGTTGGTCGAGCCGATCACGCAGGGGCGCTCGGCAGTGGGACGAGTGACGGCGGCGGTGCGTGGGCTCTTCGGATAGCACGCGCAGGTGCGTCCTCGCGTGGGCGCTCGTGCTCGGTGCGACGACGGCGGCGGCGCAGGATGGCAGCGCCACGCGATTGGACTCGGTGCGTGTGCGCGTGTCGCGCGACCCCGCCACGACGCTCCGCACGCCCTGGGCGGTGGGGCTCGTGACGCGCGATCGCGTGCAGGGGACGCAGCCGACGGTCGGGATCGACGAAGCGTTGCCCGCGATCCCCGGGGTGATGGTGACGAACCGATACAATGCGGCGCAGGATCAGCGGCTCTCGATCCGCGGGGCCGGGAGTCGCGCGAACTTCGGTGTGCGCGGGGTGAAGGTGTTCCTCGATGGGATCCCGCAGTCGCTCCCCGATGGACAGAGTCAGCTGACGAACATCGATCTGGCGTCGATCGCGAGTGTGGAGGTGCTGCGTGGCGCCGCGTCGTCGCTCTACGGCAACGGGAGCGGTGGGGTGCTCAGCTTCACGACCGATCTGCGGAGTGTGGGGCGCGCGGAGGGGAGCTCGCGTGTGGTGGCGGGCTCGTACGGCTTGCTCAAGACGCAGGGGCGGGTGGCCGCGCGCGCGGATCGCGCGGGGGGGGCCGCGAGTTGGTCGCGCACCGTGACCGAGGGATTCCGGCAGTGGAGCGCGGCGCGCACGCAGCAGGCGAACGCGGCGGTCGATGTCGCGGTCCGTGCGGGTGTGACGGCGCAGCTGCGCGGTGCGTGGGCGCATACGCCCGAGGCGGAGAATCCCGGGGCGCTCACGCTGGCGGAGTACGCGGCCAACCCGGATAGCGCCGCCGCCGTGAATCTCCGGCGCGGTGCGTCGCGTGCGGTGCGGCAATCGCAGCTCTCGGTACGAGTCGTCGGCGCGAACGCGCGTGATCGCGAGGGGAGCGTGGCGCTCTACGCGTTAGCTCGCGATGTGGACAATCCGCTCGCGGTGTCACCGCCGGGCGCGTTCGTGGCCAATGTGGGGACGCTCTCGCGGCTTGGGCGCACGGTGTTGGGTGCACGGGCAGAGGGGGCGCGCGGGGTGGGCGCACAGGTGCGATTGCGCGCGGGCGTCGAGATCGATCATGCGAGCGATCGTCGTCGGAACTGGCGCGCCACCGCTGGTACGATCAGTGCGCGCACGGACACGATGCTCGTGCATCAGGAGGAGCGGACCACGAGCGCCGGTGCGTTCCTGGGCGCCACGCGCGCCTTCGGCGGGGCGCTGACGGCGAGCGCGGGGGTGCGCGCGGACCAGGTGACCTTTGCGTTGCGTGATCGCTTCGTGCGCGACGGCGGCGACGACTCCGGGACGCGCACCCTCGGTGCGCTCACATGGAATTCGGGGGTCGCGTGGACGCGTGATGCGCGCATCGCGCCGTACGCGAATGCGGCGACCGCGTTCGAGACGCCGACCACGACCGAGCTGGCGGCGCGCCCCGAGGGGCGTGGCGGCTTCAATGCATCGTTGCGTGCGCAGCGGACGCGTTCCGGCGAACTCGGCCTTCGCGGGGCGGGCGCCTCATGGCGTTACGAAGTGGCGACGTTTCTGATCTCCGGGCGCGATGCGCTCGTGCCGTATCAGGCGCTCGATGGGCGCGTGTTCTATCAGAACGCTGGTGCGACGCGCAGCACGGGCGTGGAGCTGGGTGGCGCGTGGCGCGTGCATCCCACGGTCACGATCGAGGGTGCGGCGACGCTCTCGCGGTACCGCTTCACCCAGTACCGCGTGGTCCGAGGGGCGGTGACCGATACGCTCGACGGTCGCGCATGGGCGGGGATCCCCCCGCGCTACGCCCGCTGGAGTGCGACGTGGGCGCGTGGCGGGCGCTCACTCGCGCTCGACCACACCGCGGCCTCGGCGCTCTGGGCTGATGATCGCAATACGATTCGCGTGGCGGGATGGGGGCGCGGACAGCTCAACCTGCGTGGCGGGTGGCGCTGGTCGTTCGCGTCGTTCGCGCTGGCGCCGTTCGGGGGGATCAACAACCTGTTCGATGTGCGGTATGTGGGCGCGGTGACGGTGAATGGGGCGGGGGGGCGGGTGCTCGAGCCAGCCCCGAGGCGGACGTATTTCGCCGGCGCCACATTCGACGGTGGCCCCACGCGGTGACCGATTAGAATTCGCGGATGCCATCCGTCACCTCCCGCCGCGCGACGCCGTCGCCCGTGCCTGCATTTGAGATCCGCCGCTCCGCCATCGCTGGGGCGGGCGCCTATGCGCTCCGCCTGATCAAGAAGGGGGAGAAGATCATCGAGTACGTCGGGGAGCGTGTGTCGCACCCCGTGGCGGACGCGCGCTACGACGACGCGGCGGAGCACGACCATCATACGTTCCTCTTCGCGGTCTCCTCGCGCACCGTGATCGACGCCACGGTGGGCGGCAACGACTCGCGCTTCATCAATCACTCGTGCGAGCCGAACTGCGAGACCGAGATCGAGAAGGGGCGCGTGTTCGTCTTCGCGCTTCGCGATATCAAGGTCGGCGAGGAGCTGGCCTACGACTACGCGTACGAGCGCGACGGGACCGAGACGGAGAAGGAAGAGCGCTACTACAAGTGTCTCTGCGGATCGCCGATGTGCCGCGGGACGATCATGGAGCCGAAGTCGGAGCTCCTGAAGCGTCAGCGGGCGAAGCAGCGCGCGCTGGCGAAGAAGCGGAAGGCGGTGAAGAAGAAGACGAAGGCAAAGAAGCCGTCCAAGCGCTGACTGGCGCCCGACGAGGGACCAGCGAATCCTATAAACGTTCCGGTACCTGTAATGATTCAACCTAGAGCGGGCAGGTGAGGGTACGCGGGTAGGAGGCTTCAGGCCACCGGAGAAGGGACGAATCGTGAGCAGCGCAGAAGTGCTATCATCCAAAGAACTTCTTGATCTCTTTGAATTCGGGCGCGAGCAGTCTCGCGTGGAGTTCAAGAGCGCCGGATCGCTGTCCGATAAGCGGTTTGCTTGTATCGTGATTCGGGCGATGCTTGGCATGGCCAATCGGCGTGACGGCGGACTCGTCATCGTTGGGGTCACCGAGGCGACCACCGGCCTCGAGCTTGAAGGTGTCGATGTGCCGGATGCGACGTCTTGGGAGTACGGGCGCCTCGCAGACCTTGTGGCGCAGTATGCCGAACCACCTATCGAGTTCGACTTGCGGGTGGTCGAGGCGAACGACCGAAAGTTCGTCGTAATCGCCGTCAGCGAGTTCTCTCAGACTCCAGTTCTCTGCAGGCGCGACTATTCATCTGGTGCCGACAAGACGAAGATTCTGCGCGAGGGCGCCCTGTACGTCCGCCCGCGAAGAAAGCCCGAGACTGCGGAAGTCGCGACTTACGCCGACATGCGCGACCTGATCGACTTGGCGACGGAGAAGAGTCTGCGGCGTCTCAAATCGACTCTCGAGCGAGTTGGGAGCAGTCCGCTCGACGATGAACGGGACCGAGCTGCCTTCGACGCGCAGTTGGGGACGGTCGCGACGCAGACGATCGAACAAGTCATTGGCTCACGCGGGTTTTGGAGGGTTGCGGTCGCCCCCGAGCGATTCGACGTCTCCAGAATCCCCGCACTCGCGCAGGCCGGCGACATCGTGGAACGAAGCTCGGTGGAGGTCGGCAGCCTTCCATTCCCGTGGCGCGATCGGAGCCCACTGTTGCGTGGTACTGACAGTGTCGGCCTTGAACGACAGGCTGGGGAGTACGTACAGAGCTGGCGGTTCTTCCAAAGCGGTCAGCTAGTCCTCTTTGAGGGATTCATAGAAGATTGGGAGGATTTCTCGCCGCTACCTCCCCGCAAGGCCGACTGGAAGCCAGGTCGTGTTCTATCCATCGCGAACGCGGTCGTCACGCTCTATCAGGCGTTCCAATTCGCCGCGAGACTGTCAGCGAACCTTTCAGGAACCGACTCCATCCGCGTTTCTATCTCTGCCTTCGGGCTTCGAAATCGCGTCCTAGAGTTTGACATGCCGAACCGGACCGGATTCTCCTACCCGCGACAGGCGGATGTGCCATTGTGGGAGTACTCCACCTCACTTACTCGAGCGGACTGGCGTTCAGGGGCTGTGGCGAACGCTGCGACAGCGGCAGTCCACCTCTTTGAAAGGTTTCACTGGGACGCGAACACTGAATTTATCCGGCAGTTGATGAGAGACTTACACCTGCCCGAGTAGCGTGGTGCGCGGAGGTTCTCGATTCCTCGATTGCGCGCGGACTTTCAATGGATCGGTCGGGGGAGAGTCCGTGAAAATGACCGAGGTACTTCAAATTCGAGATTACGTGCTGCGAACCGCCCGCGCGAAGGCTGGTACGCAAGGGAAAGCGACGCGTCGACAGCTATGAGATGGTTCGCCTAGACGAAATCGAGACGAACCAGAAGTCTCATCCGAAAGCTGTGTTCATCTCCTGTCATCTCTTGGTTTCGATGACTGGAGAGCCCGGACCGCGGTCACGCTGATCCACGCGGGTGCGGTCCAGGGCGCCCAATTCTCCGTCCGGCTCGCGATGCCCAACCTGAAGGGCAGTTGACAAAAGCTATTTGCGGCGATCGAAGGAAGGGCACTTCGGCCATTCCAAGCATCGGGTGGTTGTCTGTTCGTCTTGCGCTCTGCGAACTGAGCGCGCCCGCGGCGCATTCCGACTGGCTGCAGGCCCTAGCGAAGTCAACGGTGTGCTTTTCGCGACCAACGCGCTTCCTGCCGACGACTAGGTCAGCCGACCGGCGGCGCGAGTGTAACTCACATTGCGCGCGCCCGTGCACTCGGCACGCCTCACACCTTCGCATTACCGTTCAACCGCTGTCGGTGGGGGCGCGCGGAAGGTGATCCACTCAGTCGGTGCTGTCATCTAGGACAATTGCGATTAGCGCAGGGTACCCTCGCCCCGCAGCCACGCCGCCGCACTGCGCACATCGTCAGCGGTGAGGTTGTGCCCGCCAGGGCTCCACTCAAGCGTCACGTCGGCACCCGCGCCGGCCAGTCGCTGCGAGAGCGTCACCGCATCATCGGGGCGGATGATCGGATCGGTCTGCCCGGGTCGGAGGAAGACACGTACCCCCTGCAGTGACGGTGGCGCGGGAGGCGTGATGGTGTTCATCGCGCGGAAGAGGATTGCTCCCTCGAGCACGGCGCCTTCCTGCAGGAGCATCGCCGCGGCGATGTTCGCCCCATTCGAGAAACCGACCGCGGTGACGCGCGCGCGGTCGAAGCCGTACGCCACGCTCGCGCCATCGACGAACGCGCGGAGTTCCGTGGCGCGGCGCGCGACATCGTCGAGGTCGAACACCCCTTCGGCGAAGCGACGGAAGAAGCGCGGCATCCCATGCTCCATCACCGGCCCGCGCGGACTCAGTACCGCCGCGTCGGGGTCGAGCATGGCGGCCAGCGGCACGAGATCGTGTTCGTCGCCGCCAGTGCCGTGCAGCAACAGGAGGGTTCGCGTGGAGCGTCCCGCCTGCCAGACGTGCGTGAAGCCGAGCGCGCTCATGGGACGCGGGTGAATCGATAGTCGGCGCTCCCGTCGACATCGACACTCTCCACGCGACCCCGAGGATCGAGGGTGAATCTCAACGCGCTCGACCCACTCCGCCCATCGCCGAACACCGCGCGGAAGGTGTCGTAGTTCCAGTGCGTCAGCGTCCCGGTGTTCTCCGGGCCGATGCCGAGCGTCGCACGGAGCGTGCTGCCGTCGAGTGCGATCACGAGATCGCCCCACGCGGGGTGGGTATAGCGCCCCGCGTATGCGGAGAGCGCGAGCGAGGGCGAGGTCCCCGCGACGCGGCGCTGCTCAGCGGCTGCCCGTGCCTCGCGCGCGCGCTTCGTCGCGTCGCCGTACAGCGTGAGGAACTCCGCGCTCCAGTCGCGCGACGGCCCGCCCGTGTAGAGATCGATCACCTTCCACATCAGCGCGTGCCGGAACTCGGCATGATCGAGATTGCCGAAGATGTACACGCCGAGCCGCGAATCCGGCACGAGCGCGGTGATCGCGGTGCGTCCGTCGATCGAGCCGGTGTGCATCTGCACCATCATCCCGCGATAGTCCTGCTGGAACCAGCCGAGCCCGTATGTCATCCAGTGAGGCTGCGTGAGCTTGGCGGTCGGGTAGAACTCGTCGAGCCCGACGAACGCGTGCGGGGCGAAGAGGCGACGGAAGTTCGAATCGCTCACCACGCGCGTGCCGTTCACCTTGGTGCTGTCGAGGAGGAAGCGCAGGTACGTCGCGACATCCTCCGCGGTCGACCACGCGGCGCCGGCGGCGGGGACGGGATCGACCTCTACCTCACGCACGGTGGTGATTCGTCCGTCGTCGAACTCCCAGTGCGCGGCCGATACATTCGCGTCGTTCGCCGCCTTCATGTGCGCGAGCGTGGCGTAGGAGCGGGTCATCCCGGCCGGGCGGAAGATGCGCCGCTCGACGAAGTCCTCCCACGACATCCCACTCGCGGCGGCGACCACCGCACCGGCGGCGCCATAGGCGACGTTGTTGTAGATGAAGCCGCTCCGCATCGAGTAGGCGGGGGCGAGGTAGCGCACGCGGCGGAGGATCTCGTCGAGCGAGAGATCGCCACGGCCCCAGAGGAGATCGGCGTTCGGGAGCCCCGCGTTGTGGGTGAGCAGGTCCTCGACCGTCAACTCACGCTGCATCCACGGGTCCTGCAGCGTGAAGGTCGGAAGCCACTTGGTGACGGGGTCCTTCCAGCCGAGCTTCCCTTCGTCCACGAGGATCGCGATCGCCATCGCAGTGATCGCTTTGGTCGTGGACATCATCCCGAAGAGCGTGCGCGTGTCGACGGTGGCCGGCTTGCCGCGCTCGCGGACCCCGTGCCCCTTCACGTACACCACCGCGCCATCCTTCACGATGGCGATGGAGAGCCCGGGGATGTGCCAATCGGTCATCCCCTTCGCGATGTACGCGTCGATGGTCGCGCTCTGGTCTTTGGCCTTCTGTGCGCTCAGCGGGAAGGTGACCGCGATGAGCGCGATAGCGATGCGACGAGTGAGGCTCACGAGGGCTCCGTGTCGGACGGTGGGTTCAGCTCGGGGAGGGGCGCGCGCTCGTACAAGTCGAGCTTCATGAGATCGACGGCGACACGACCGTCCGCGCGAGACTGATCGAACACGCTGATGAACTTGGCGCCCCATACGAGCTCATCGCCGCGGTAGGAGCGCCGCGTGCCGACGCGGGTGGCGAAGGTCTCGTCCGTGCCTTGGAGTAGGATGAGCACCTCGACCTCCTTCTCTCGGAGCTCCGTGTCTGAGAGCCCCCACAGCGGGCTCTCGGGGGTGATCGGGTGCACGAGCGTCCACGCGAGGGGGAAGAAGTCGACGCGGCGCCGCTCGAGCACGAGGGGGACGTAGCGTCGGCCGAGCCCCGCGATCCCTGACTCCACGATCGAGAAGGTGACCTGCGCCTCGACCTCGGTGAGTTCGTTGCGGCGGCGGTTCGCGATCCGGAACATCAGCGCGCGTCCGTTCTGGTAGGGCGCGATGAGCGCGATGGAGCTGAACTGGATCGACATCGTCGGGCGCGCGAAGCGCGCAAAGAGCAGCCCGGTGATGAGCGCTTGCGCGAGCAAGCCGATCAACGCTTCGATCGTGACGACGAGGTTCCCGGCGATCCCGTTCGCGACGATCGAGCCGTAGCCGATCGTCGCGAAGGTCTGCACCGAGAAGAAGAACGCCTGCCACATCCGTCCGCCGAGCGCGCTCACGCCGGCGCCGCTGAGCACCTCCGGGCCGAGCGCGTAGAAGACCAGCGCGAAGAAGACGTTGATCCCCAGGTACATCGCGCTGGTCCAGCCGAGAAAGCGCGGCCAGCTCGTGGTGAGGGCGTCGTGATAGAGACTCCACGCCTGTGACCAGGGGAGCCCTTCACGGACCACATTGAACGAGCCGTCGGGATTGAGCAGTCGGCGACCGCGTGCGCCAGAGACGACGCGGCCGAAGCCGAGGTCGCCAGTCTCCTCGCGGGGCGGGAGTGGACGGGGGGAGGCCATAGGCGGAGAAGATAGCGCGTAGATTCTCCGGATGAGCTTCGCGCACCTCGAGACCCCCGTCCCCCTGGTCGATCTCGACCGGATGGACCGTAACGTCAGCCGGATGGCGGACTACGCCCGTTCGCATGGACTCGGGCTCCGGCCGCACATCAAGACCCACAAGTCGCCACGCGTTGGTGCCGCGCAGCTCGCGGCCGGTGCCGTGGGGCTCACGTGTGCCACGCCGCATGAACTCGCGGTGATGCATAGCGTGTGCGACGATCTGCTCCTCGCGTATCCGCCGGTGGGCGCCGCGAAGATCCAGCGCTTGCTCACGGGAGCGGGAAGCGCACGACTGACGGTGTCGTTGGACGCGCCCTCAGTCGTCGATGCGCTTGCGGCAGCCGCGCGCGCGGCCGACCGACCGATCGGGATCTACGTCGAGATCGATGTGGGGATGCATCGCGTGGGTTTGCCGTCGATCGCGGAGGCCATCGCCCTCGCGCAGCGGGTGCAGGCGAGCGCTCCGCTCACCTTTGCGGGGATCGCCTACTACCCGGGGCACATCCGCGAGGCGGTCGCTGATCAGGACGCGTCGATGGCGGCGCTCAACGACGCACTGCATGCTGCGATCATGGCCTTCGAGCGAGCGGGGCTGCGACCACCGGTCGTCAGTGGCGGATCGACCCCGACGATGTTTCGCACGCACGAACTCCGGGGCGTGACGGAGATGCGCCCGGGCACCTACGTGTACAACGATCGGACGACGGCAGAGATCGGCGCGTGCGCGTGGGACGACTGCGCGTTCACGGTGCTCGCGACGGTCGTGAGCACCGCCGTTCCGCGCCAAGCGGTGATCGACGCCGGGACGAAAGCACTCGGCCGCGAGCCCGTGCGCGGCGCGGCGGGGGAGGGGTTCGGCGCGCTGCTCGACCGGCCGGAGGTGATCGTCTCACGGATGAGTGAGGAGCATGGGATCCTCGACCTCACGCGGACGTCGTGGCGCCCGGCGGTCGGCGAGCAGGTGCGGGTGGTGCCGAACCATGTGTGCATCGTCACGCATCTCAACGATGAGATCGTCGGCGTGCGTGGTGATCAGATCGTGGAGCGGTGGCCGGTGGCGGCGCGGGGGCGGGCGTAGCCGCTACCGCTTCGCGCGCCACTCCTGCACTACGCGCGCGGTGACGAGCTTGTCGAGCTTGGGGAACTCCTTCGCGAGGTAGGCCTCCCCCTCGCTGGCGATCTTTCCCTGACTCGGCCCTTGGCCGCGTGGCGGCCCTTCGCCGTAGCCCTTGTGGAGCGAGTCCACCACCGACATGCCGCGCACCACCTGCCCGATCGGTGAGAAGCCCTGCCGGTCGAGGCGGCTGTTGTCCTTGAAGTTGATGAAGAGCTGCGTGGTGCGGGTGTTGGGGCCGCCCGTCGCGAAGGTGATCGTTCCGCGCTGATTGGTGACGCGCACCGAGTCGTCGGTGAATCGGCGCTCGCGCCACGCGGCGGTGAGCTTCGGGTCGGCGGCCATCCCGAACTGCGCGACGAACCCATCGACGACGCGGAAGAAGCGCACGCCGTCGTAGTAGCCCGCACGCACGAGATAGTGGAAGCGGTCGGCGCCCTTGGGGGCCCAGTCGCGCCGCGTGCGCACCACGAAGCTCCCCTTGGTGGTCGTCATCTCGACGTCGAAGGAGTCCGGGCCGACCTTGGCGAGCGCCGCGTCGGTGGGAGAGAAGAGCGCGGCGTGCGCACTCACGCGGTGGCAGGCGCCGGTGACGAGGAGCGTCGCGGCGAGAGCGAGGCGAGCAGAGCGGGTCATAGGATCAGATCGTTCCGGATGAGATCGAGTTGATAGGTCTTCCGCACCACGATGTCGTAATCGAAGGGGACGGCGATGCGTCCGTTCGCGAAGGTGCCTTGGAAGGGGCGGACCGCGCGTCCCTTGTTCTTCTCGGGACGGAAGGTGATGCGCGTTCCATCGAGCGTCCACGGCCCCGCCCAGGTGTCCTTGAGCAGCGGTTCGTTCTCCACGCGCGCGCCGGTGCGGTTGACGGTGCGCTGGTACTTGAGTGTCGCGACGAAGCGGCCGTCCTTGCGCACCCGGATGATCATCTCGATGAGCCGCACCGCGTGCGTGGTACCGTCTGCGTCCTTCACGATGTCGGTGAAGGGGAGCGGCTTGGCGTTCATCCGGCGCGTCTCCCAGACGCCGACGATCGCGGGTGGCGCGGCGCTGGCCGGCGAGGGGGCGGCGCCCTGGATCAAGACCGTCACAAGTGCGGGAAGGAGCATACCTGTATAATGGGAGTGATGCCCACGCGCGTGCACCCCATTCTCGCCACTCCGCGCTCCGCGCCCGCGGTGAAGGTCTGTTGCATCGCGTCCCGGGACGAAGTGGAGCTGGCGTTGCTTGCTGGGGCGACGATGCTCGGCCTCGTGAGTGCGATGCCGAGTGGGCCGGGGGTGATCGACGATGCGACGATCGCGTCGCTGGTCGCGCATATCGGCGACCGCGCGGTGAGCGTGTTGCTCACGAGCCGCACCGAACCCGAGGCGATCGCCGCGCAGCTCCACGCGAGCGGTGCGCGCGCGGTGCAGCTGGTGGACGCACTCACCTCCGACGATCACGCAGCGCTTGCGCGACTCGTACCTGAGGTGTTGCGCGTCCAGGTGATCCATGTGCGCGGGCCGAGCGATGTGGACGACGCGATCGCGCTCGCGCCCGCTGTCGATGCGCTCCTGCTCGATTCCGGAAACCCCTCGGCGGCCACGCCGACGCTCGGTGGGACGGGGCGCACACACGATTGGGCGCTGAGCGAGGCGATCGTCGATGGGGTCGAGATCCCGGTGCTGCTTGCGGGTGGGCTTCACGCCGAGAACATCGGCCGTGCAATCGCCCGCGTGCGGCCGTGGGGGGTGGATGTCTGCTCGGGGGTGCGGACGGCGGGGGCGCTGGATGCGGCGAAGTTGAGTGCGTTCGTTGGGGCGGCGCGGTAGGGGTCGCAGGAGACTCGGAGAGCCGTGATCCCGAGGCCCGACAGACCCATTGCGTACTTCGTGTACCGCTCCAACCTTGAATACCTGCACTGCTAGCGAGTCTCCGTCCTGAAACGGCGCTTTTCCGTGGTGCGGTGCTTTTATCAGCCCTCGGAAGTGATTGAAAAGTGACGCGTTGGCGCGCGGCCGCGGAAGTGGGTGGTCCGAGTCCGTCGACGGCGGCTGTGGGGAGGATCGCGGGGACACCGAGGGTCGCCCGACCTTGGTGTGGCGGCGCGCGAAACGTGAGGACGGTACGGCGTCAGGGAAGACGAGCGCGCGCGAGCAGCCGGAGATTCGCCGCCAGGATCGCCGTCCGCACGTAGACGTGAAAGCCGACCGGCCCTTTCCACACGCAGCGCGTGAGGCCGAAGACGCGCTTCAAGAGCGAGATGCCACTCTCGATGCCGGCCCGAAAGCGTCGCAGTTTGTCGTAGACCCACTGGCTTCGTACCATGTCCAGGACGACGAGTCCGCGCTTCTTGGCGAAGCAGACATCGGCGACACCCAGCGCCTTGAGGTCGGCGAGGTTGTCCTTCGACGCGAAGGCGCCATCCATGCTCACTTGGCGCGGCACGCCCCCAAACAGGCGCTCGTGGCGACGCACGAGCGGTACCGCCCACGTGACGTCGCCCGGATTCCCCTGCGGGATCGCGCAATTGAGGATGAGGCCCGAGCGCCCCGTGGTCAGAAAGACCTTGTGGCCGTAATACGTGACGCGCCGTTCCTTCACGAGCACATCGGCGTGCGTTTCAAAGAGCGAGACGAGTTTTTCCGCCGCCGGGACGACCTCCCCGTGCACAACACGGCGTGTCGTCTGGTCGATCATCTGCGCGACGGGCGGGAGGACCGTCCTGAGCTGTCGGCGGAGGCGATCCCGCTGTGTGGTCGCGGGGAGACCCTCCAGGTGGACCAGCGCGCAAGTCGCGTAGCTCGCCGTCGCCTCCGTCAGGCGCACCAGGTCGCGATAGCAGGCGCGTCGTCGCGCCGTCGCCGGCGAGGGCAGATGCGCGATCTCCATAGCCCGCCGCTTCGCGCGCCGGAGATGCCGGTGATACGCCGTAAAGCCAGCGGTGCGCTCGGCGCGACGGAGCAGTCGGTTGAGCACCCGCACGGCATCGAGCAAGAGACTCGAGTCCGTCGGCGGATGAATCGCCACGGGAACGACGGTGGCATCCATGCGCACGGTCTTGGCCGGCTCCACCGTCCGCGCGGTCGCACTCGTGACGAGTTGGTCGTTCAGCGCGGCGAGCGTGCGCGGCGACACCCGGCGCAGCGTCGCGGCGAGCGCGGATTTCGACGGCGTCGGCACCAGGGCGCTGAGGCGACAGAAGGCGCGGTACGTCAGGGAGTCCGCCAGATGAAACGCCAACTCGGCGTACGTCCACCCCGTCAGTTGCCGTACGATCAACAGCCGGAGCGTTTGCTCGCCCGAGAGACCGGGACGCCCCGTCCGGGCATTCGCCGGGCAGCCAGCCTCGAGGTCTTGCTGAACACGTTCGCTCAGCACAGGTTGTGCATCAAGCAGCGCGCTCATCGCGGCCAGTTCGACCGCGTGCGGATGGGCAATCCAGGGCGCGGTGAGCGGCAGTTGCAGGGACGAGCGGCGCATCCGGCGGTGCCTCCGTCTGACGAAGTTGGTGTCTCGATAACCCCAAGGTACATCAGCCGCGCGAACGCACCATCTTTGGATGCGTCTCTCTCGTTCACCTCCCCTACATCAAGCGCAGACGTTCAGAGCGCGCACTCGTCAGCAGTCGAGGCGCGCCCGGGGGAGCACATCGCCGGTCAGAGTGCTATGCGATGGGCGAAAGCGTCGCGTTTGGCTCCCGATGCGTTTCCCACGAACAAGTCGCCCAGCGAGTTGATCGCCGAGCCGTTGTACAACCATAAATCGCAACGACATACAGAGTCCTGGCGAGAGGACGTGAACCTCTACCTTCTGCTCGGGAATGACCGGGCCGGGCCGAGGTAGTTCCGACACGGACGACCATCACAGGGATTCGTAGGCGGCGCGTGTTCCGGCACCCTCGAAGTCCACCGATACACTAGAAGGAGAGACAATGAGTGTGTTCCGCATCAGCATTTCCGCACTTGCCTTGACGATCGCCGGCTCAGCGTGTACCGACCAGGAAACGCTGCCAAGCGCTCCGAGCGCCGCCCCCTTTCTTGCTAGCTCTTTGGGGAATCTGACCCAGCCCAGCCAAGTGCGGACGCTTCGGGAAGACTTCAAGAACATCGCGTTACGAGCTCCTGGATTTGCTGGCGTGTGGCTAGATTCGCAAGGCAACCTCATGGTGAGCGCAGCAAGTACGGAGCTGTCACCTGTGCTTCGGGGCGAAGTTATCCGTTGGCTTGCCGGATACGGAAGGCCTGAACTCGCCGGAAGACCATGGAAGCTGAATCGTGTCGAGTACGATTACGCTGCACTCGTGGGCTTCTTGGAGCGCGCTAAGACCGCAGCAGCTCATCTCGCGGGCGTCAATAGTTTTGGGATTGAAGTCAAGACGGGCCGGATCCTAGTGGGCGTGGAAGACGCGACAGCTGCCGCCGCCGTCACCGGTGCGCTCTCGAAGGAGCGCGTACCAGAGGGCGCGCGTGCCGTGCAGGTATTCGGTCGCGAGCCCGATCTGCAGGCAGGACTTCAGAGTACGTTCACCTACTTGAGGGGCGGCATCCAGATAGCAAGAGCCTACGGCGCTGAATGTAGTGTCGGATTCGTTGGATACGGGGTAGATGCAGGCGGCAACCCGGATTACAGCAACAAGGTTGTCACCACAGCGGCTCACTGCACCTCCAGCCAGCTTGCGATGAACGGCGACATCTTCGGGCAACCGTCACCTGGCCGGCTGATAGGCCGAGAAGTGAGAATCGCGCAGGTGTACCCCCAATTCAGTGCGCAGTGTGGATCGTCGTATACCTACTGCCGGTATGCCGACGTGGCGCTCATACAAGTTGACGATTCAATACCGGTCGGCCACGGAACGGCGGCAATCTCGTCGGCAACGTCCTCCCCCAACAACCCACCGTACCTTGGCTGGCGGTCGTACACGGGAAGCGGCGTGACCGGCGCGCTGGTTGGTGAAACCGTGACGAAGGTCGGCCGGACGTCGGGACAGACCACGGGGGTCGTCACGCAAGCCTGTGTCGACCGTCAGTCGACCATTACGCCCGGCCTGTGGACTCTATGTGCTTCCAATGCCTCCGCAACAACTGGGGGCGGCGACAGCGGCGGCACCGTCTATATTCCGTACAGCGCGTCGAACTCGACGACCCCGAGAGCCGTTGGTGTGCTCTTCCAGGGTGGCCCTGGTTCCACTTGGTTCAGTCCTGCTGGTTTTGTTCTTGTCGCGATGGGTAGCGACCTGTTTCTATTCTGGTAGGAGTTACTGCAGGAGTTTCGTCCTGCATAGAGCGTCGTTCGCGGCGGCCTGCTCCTTGGCAGACCGCCGCGAGAGACTCATCCTGCGAACAACCGGAAAGACGAGGAGAGTGCGATGAGTCAACCGTTGGTGATTTCAGGAACGCTCCGAGGAAATCTTTGCAGATTTCTCCACCTGGTAGGTATCGGACTCATGATGGCGTGTTCATCCAATGCGACCGGCGCCAACCAAGGGAATGGTGTCGTCCATTTGAGAACGGATCAGGTATCGTACTCGCCTGGCGCCGTGGTCCTGTTGACCATCACCAACAAGGGCGACACGAGCGTTGGGTATGGCCTGTGTCCTTCGGCGCTTGAGCGACAAGTCGGAATGAGTTGGTCGCCCGTTGGTAGTTTCGAACCAGGGGATTGTGATGCCGTTCTCGTTATTCTGGTGCCGGGCGGTTCTGGTCAAGTCTCAACTCGCCTTCCACCGGAGCTTCCGGTTGCCAACTACCGATTGCGGTTTGACAGTCTGGTGGAGCAGGGGCGCCCAGCACTCCTGCCCCTGGAGAGCCGCGTCAGCAACGTCTTCGCGATTAAGTAGGTCAAGTAGGCCGGGCCGGATCGAGGTACATGAGATCAACCGACTCATCGGCGGCATGACGGCGGAACACATTGACATCGTCACCGTGGTAAGGCGTGTTGGCGGCGAGGGACTACCCCGCTTGCGTAATGAGATTCAGCCGAGCCTACTCAGTCTTCCCGTGGTCTGCTGACGCGGCCAGGACTCACGCTCGGGTGCCGTCCAGCCACTTGAGACGCTGAGGGAGTACACGGAAAGCGGCGACAACCGCTCGGCTGAGACCTTCGCTCACATTGGAGAAGTCCCGGTTACGAGAAGGAGCCACCGCCCAATGTAGAAGATGATCGAACGACCGACCGGTTCCAGGCCAAGCCGGGACACGCTGGAGGAGTTCGCCCGGGCGCAGGTGCAGGCCTTCATCGGAGAAGTCCCGGTTACGAGAAGGAGCCACCGCCCAATGTAGAAGATGATCGAACGACCGGCCGGTTCAAGGCCAAGCCGGGACACGCTGGAGGAGTTCGCCCGGGCGCAGGTGCAGGCCTTCATCCAAACTGCTCAAGAGCGAAGTGGCGGAGTTGTTGGGCAGTGAAATCGGCGTCCTGGACGCCGGTAGACGCACCGGATTGAGCGCGCAACGGCCATGACCAGCTGCGGCAACTTGTCCTGTTGAACGACATGATCACTCTGCGCTGGCCGCGCGTGCGCGATCTCCTCAAGGAACGCTTCGTGAGCCGCCTGCTCCTTGTCAATTCCTAGATCGCCGGCGTGACGTGAAGGACGGACTCAGGTCGGGCGAGGCCGCGCTGATCGGGCGCGACGGCAGACGGAGAGATGACAACCCCGAGGTGCATCAGACCACCGAATCCCCCTCCGTCAGAGTTTCAGGACGGACACTAGCGAGCTGCGGAGTCGCGAAGAACGGCCCTTATGTCGGCAGCGGAAGGCGCCGACGGAGGTTTGCGAATGTATGTGCGACGGCGTGGAGTTCGAGCGAGAAGGGTGACCGTGTTGTTCATCCTAGGCGCAAGTTGCTCGTCGGACGGTGCTCTCACCGCGCCGGCGACGTCGGGGCGCGTCGCTGGAGTCAGCGCTTACCCGTCAGTGCCGCGCGTGGACTCTGCATGGCTTGCCCACGAAGCTGTGGGCGGACTCTATCGGATTCAGCCGCGTCGCGGCTACGTATTTCCGAACTACGAGTCGGTGCTGTCCCTCGCGCGGATTCGAAATCACCCGACTGGGATTCGGCTTCCCCCGGGCTTGCCCGTGAGAGTCCTGACAGTCGGGAGCGTGCTAAGTGCGCCAACAGCAGTGGTCCCGGTTCTTCGGACAGCACGCTCTGTAGACCGGCGGGCTCCCTGAGCGATCTTT
>JAIETI010000148.1 GCA_019745365.1 Gemmatimonadaceae bacterium
CGCGTTCGTGACGCGGTTCCCGCGCGATGCGCGCGTAGCCCAGGCGCAGCGCGCGCGTGGCATCGCTCCGCGCTGCGGGCGATGCGTCGAATGCGGAGGCCGAGCTCACGCGGCTCTGTGTGCGTCCCACGGCGGAGTTCCAGGCCGAGTGCGCGTCGCGCGCGGGCGCGGCGGCGTGGCGTGAGGCCGAGGCGCTCTGGCCCCGCTACGAAGCGCTGCGGCTCGTGATCCCCACGCGCGCGGAACTGACCCGCGCGGGCGTGGACCGCGCCGCGGCGCCCAAGCGGGCGCTCCTGCAGCAGCTCGCGGCGGTCTTCGCGCGCGCGGTGGCGAGCGGCGATCCGGAATGGCTCGCCGCGGCGACGTTCCAGAGTGGCCTCGCGCAGTGGCACTACGGCCTCTTCCTCCGCGATGTCTCGCTTCCCGCGGAGCTGACCGAGGCGCAGCGGACTGCAGCGCAGCGCGGGTCGGCCCAGCAGGCCGAGGTCTATTTCGATGCGGGGCTCGCCGTCTGGCAGGCGCTCGTGGACAAGGCCGCGGCGGACGGGTTCACCAACGCATGGGTGTCGAAGGCGAAGGCCGCGGTGGCTGGTGCTGGGGTTCCGCCCCGTACGCTGGCGCCGCCGACGACCGCCGACAGCACCAAGCCCCCGGAGGGTTTGTGAGGATTGGTGGCTATATTCCCCTCGTGATGCTCTGCGCACTGCGGAGTGTCGCGGCGCAGCAACCGACCGCGCCCGTCGCGCCGCCGAGCGGTGCACCGTCGACGGCGCCCGTTCCGGCGCGACCGCGGCGGACGGTGGAGATCCGCGGGCAGGCCCCGGCACCCGAAGTGGTGACGGTGCGCCCGCGTGAGCTGCCGACGTTCTCGCTCGTCGGAGCGGCGCCGCTCTGGTATGATGGCGCTCGACCGACCGGCACCCCGACCGAACCGGTGCGCTGGGTCGGTGATTGGCCCCCCGTTGCCCCTGTGATCCCGCCCCGTTCCACGCCGAGGCCCTGACCGAATGTCCACTCTGCTCGAGTACTACCGTAGCGGCGGCGCCATCATGCACGCGATCCTCGCGGTCGCGGTGATGGGCGTCGCGATCTTCTTCGAGCGCGTCTACACGATCGTCCTGCGCAGCAAGGGGAACAGCCGCGCCTTCATCGAGCAGGTGGTGAAGGCCGCCGAGCAGGGGAAGAGCGCCGAGGCCGCGAAGCTCTGCGCGGAGACGCCCGGCGCGGCATCGCACATCGGCGAGCTCGTCCTCAAGAGCCAGAGCCGCTCCGAGACCGACCTCCAGAACGTGGCGGATGCGGCGTCGATGACCGCGCTCCCGATGCTCACGCGGCGGCTGCACTACCTCCCGATGCTCGCCAACGTCGCCACACTCCTGGGCCTGCTGGGCACGATCTTCGGGCTGCGCGAGGCGTTCGGCTCGGTGGCGATGGCGTCGGCGGCGGAGCGGTCGGGCAAACTGGCGTCGGGGATCGCGGTCGCGCTGAACGCGACGGGGTTCGGGCTGCTGACCGCCGTCCCACTCTCGGTGGCCCACGCCTGGCTCTCGAGTCAGGCCGAGGCCGCGATCGAGCGGGTCGACGAGTTCGCGGTGCGTCTGATCAACGCCCTCACCACACGGAACGGCTGAGTCGTGGCGCGCACGTCGCGCTTCCATCGCAGTCGCTTCCGGCGCGCCGAGCGTGGGGATGCGGGCGGGGGGCACGGGGAGATCAACCTCGTGCCGCTCGTCGACATCCTCACGTCGATCGTGTTCTTCTCCCTGTTGACGTACAGCGGGAGCATGCTCGCGGCGCTGACGAGCTTCGATCTCGTGTTACCGCCGCTGGTCGTGGAGGCGCGCGAGGTGGAGCGCGACCCGAAGCCTGCCGAGGTGCTCGAGCTGATCCTCGCCGTGCGCATCAACGAGGACCACTTCCTCGTGGAACACTCGGGGAACGGTGGTTTTCGCCGGCGGATCGAGCGCGCCGATAGCGCCGCCCTGGACTCGCTCGAGAGCCAGATGAGCGATATCCGTGCCCAGTTCCCCCAGAACCGCGACGTGCTGGTGATCCCGGCGGACGGCATCCCCTACGATGACATCGTGCGCGTGTTGGAACGTCTCAAGCGGAGTCGCTTCAGCGCGATCGCGCTGGGGACGAAGGCGCGGGCGACGCCGGTGAGCACGCCATGAGTCGGATGCGCGATGCTCGGCAGGCGCGCCGCGCGGCGACCTTCGCGAAGTTCCGCGTGACGCAGCTCAACCTCGTGCCGTTGGTCGACACCTTCGTCTCGATCGTCTTCTTCGCGCTCACGACGCAGACCGTGGGAGAGCTCGCGCCGGTGGTGCCGGGGGTGAATCTCCCCGAGACGAGTGTGGGAACGACCGCGTTCAGTCAGCTGACCCTCGGTGTCGGCGCGACCGTCACGCTCGCGGGGCGTCCGGTGATGAGCACGCTCGACGCGGCGACCGCAGCGTCGGACGATCCCGAGCAGCCGTTGTTGATCCCGCTGCTGCACCGGGAGATGCGCCGCATGGCCGACTCGCTGCGGACGGCGCGCGGGCTCGCGCGTGACGCCGCGCTCGACGTTCCGCTCGCGATCCAGGGGGACCGCACGATGCGGTACGACCTGCTCTCGCGTTTCATGCAGACCGCGCGCTCGGCGGGGTTCACGCGCATCTCGTTGCAGGTGCAGTACGCCGCCCCGGAGACGCGCGGGCCGTGATCAACGAAGGTCGCGTCCTCAGTGGGTCGTATGCGCTGGCCTCGGCGCTCGGCAGCGCGTGGTTGGCGCTCGTTTATCTCTCGCCCGCGCCCCCACCAGCGATCGCGCTGATGCGGGCCGAGGAGATCGCGCCGGTGGAGGTGCAGTTCGAGGAGCCGGAGAAGCCGAAGGCGGCTGAGCCTGAGGCGAAGGCCGACGAGCCCGAGAAAGCAGCGGAGAAGGCGGCCGCCAAGGAAGCGCAGGAGATCGGCGATGCGTTCGGTGGGAGTGGCGGTGCGAACGCGCTCGTCGGCGACGTGACGAATGCGTTGCGCGGCGTCGCGGTCGCGAAGGGTGGCAGTGGCGGCGGCGGGGGCGGTGGTGCAGGGACGGCGAATGCGAAGCGCGTGATCGCGAGCGGAGCGGCGGTCGCTGGGCCCGGCAAGGGCGCGTTCGATGCGTCGGTGACCGCGGCGGGTTCCGCGATCGGTCGCGTGAGCGCGACCGGTGGCGTCGATCGCGCAACGATCCGTGTGGCCGCGCCGAGCATGGTGCGCGCGGCCGATGGAGGCCCGCCGGGGCGCAATGTGGCACAGCTCGGCACCTTCGTCCGATCGCGTCAGGCGCAGCTGCAGTTCTGTTACACGGAGATCGGCCTTGGCGCGAATCCGTCACTTGCGGGCACGATCGGCGTCACGGTATCGCTCGCGCCGACCGGCGCGGTGCTCGACGCGCGTGTGGCGACGCGGACATGGAACGGCGCGGGTGTGATGGAGACCGAGGGATGCGTCCTCGGCAAGGTGCGTGGGTGGAGCTTTCCGCCGTCATCGAAGGACGGGAGCGAGAGCTACAACTTCTCCTTCGTCTTCAACAAGTAGGGTGTGATGCGACGCATCGTAGCCGTGGCGTTCCTTGTGGGGCTGAGTGCGTGCGGAGAAGCGGCGAAGCCCGCGGCCGAGGGCACGCCGATCGCGGCTGATTCGACATCGAGCGCGCCCCCTGCGCCGGTCGCGCTCGACACCGCGCCGGTCGATCTCTCGAAGATGCGCGCCAACCTCCCTCCCGCGGTTGCGGACACGGTCGTGCGTGCGCCGCGTGAAGCGGTCGTCCGTGGGATCCCGGAGGCGCCCGCTGCGCTGATGGATGCCGTGGAGCGCGAGGAGGGGATCTCGCGCTTCTGTTATCAGGAGTACGGGCAGAAGGTCGATCCACAGCTCGCGGGCGGCGTGGCAGTGGTGGTGACCGTCGCGGGCGGAAAGGTGATCGCGGCGCGGATCGGCGCGGATACGTGGAGCTCGGCGGCGGGGCGTGGGGTGAACGGCTGTCTGACGCAGAAGGCGCCGCAGGCGTGGACGCTCGCCCCCGACAAGTCGATCGCCGACGGACGCTACGTGGTGCCGCTGCGGTTCCGCCCCAGCTGACTCAGCGCGCGTCGAGGCGGTAGGCGCGGATCCGCTGGCCAGGAGCGGAATCGACCGCGATCAGATGGAGCGCGTCGCCGAACGCATCGAGCGGCGGTGCGTAGCCATCACGTACGACGAGCCAGGCGGGGCGGCTGCGGATCTCGCCGAGCGTGTGCACGCTCGCGACGCGATGGGGTGCGGCGTACCACGCGAGCGGGAGTGCGGTGAACCCCTCGAACGCGTAGATCGTCGGCGCGACGTCGGGGCGTAACTGCGCGGTGAAGTCCCGCCAGTCGAACTTCTCCACAGTGGTGCGTCGCACACGCGCGTTGTTCAGTGCGATCAGTGTGACGAGCGCGACGGTCGCGACGGCTCGCGCACGGTGCGCGCGAGGCAGGAGCTGCTGGAGCCCGAGCGCGAGGAGCACGCACGCTGCGGGGGCGCCGACGATCAGATAGCGCTCGGCGAAGCTCGGCCGGAAGAGCGAGGCGATCAATAGCGCGCCGATCGGGAGGAGCGCGGTGAGGACGAGGGGTCGCGCACTTGGTTGGTCCGCGCGCCGCGCGGCGATGGTCGTGAGCGTGATCACGATGCCCGCGATGGCGAGATCGAGCGGCCGCCAGCCGCTGCCCGCGATGAGGAAGAGCGGGAGTTGCAGCACGGCGTCGACGGTGGGGGCGGGAAGCCAGGCCGTGGTCGCACCGGGCGCGGCACTCTGGGTGATCGACCACGCAACGGCGAGCGCCCATGGGAGGAACGCGAGTCCGATGCGCGCGGTGCGCGGCCACGCGTCTCGCGAGGCGAGCGCCGCACCGAGGACGACGAACCACCCGAAGTAGTGCGTGTGGACGAGCGCGATGCCGACGGCGAGCGTGAGCCGTTCGCGATCGCCGCGAAGGGCGAGCTCGACGAAGCACGCGCTCAGGAGGAGCGCGAGCGCGTACGCGCGGACTTCCAACGAGAGTGCGACGAGTGCGGGCGCCGTGGCACTCACCGCCGTCAGCAGTGCAAGCCCGGCACCGTCCATGCTGCAGCGTCGGCCGAGGCGAACGAGCGGGAACGCCGCTGCCGCACCGAGGAGCGCGGGGAGGAGCCGGAGTGCGGCATCCGAGGCGCCCGCCGTGCGCGACCACGCGGCGAGCAGCAGGTAGAAGAGCGGGGGATTGGTGTGGTCCGCGATCGCGCCGCGGAGGAGGTCGATCGGCGAGCGTAGCGCGAGCTCGACGGCGAAGAGCTCGTCGAACCAGAGCGGATAGCGCGTCAGCGAGAGGAGGCGGACCGCGAGCGCGAGGGCGACCGCGACCCAGGGAAGCCACCGATCGATTGCCGGGCGCTCGCGCGTGACGAGGTCCATACGCCAACGATAGCGCCTCGCCGCGCGGCACGGAGGGGCGATATGTTCTGGCGATGCGTGAGCGAAGGCTGCTGCTGTGGCTTCTCATTCTCCTCATCGGCATCGCGCTCGGTTGCTCCGATCCTCCGACCACGTTCAACGACAGCGGCGGCGGGGTCCTCGACTACCGACCGCCGCCGGTCCAGGAGGGGGCGTTCGTCTTTGACCGCTCGCGGAACGCGATGCTCCTGATCGGCGGACGCACCGATGCCGGGGTCGCGCTGCGGGTGCTCTATCAGTTCGATGGGAGCGCGTGGTTCCCGCTGGGGACGCTCGGTCCCGCGGGATCGATCACGCCGAGCGTGACGTACGACAGCGTGCGCGGGGCGGTGGTGTTGCATGGCGGCGCCGATCTCGCCGGCGGTCCGCAGGGCGACACGTGGGAGTATCGGAACAGCACGTGGACGCGTCGTGCGGAGAACGCGGGGCCAGGGATCCGTGTGGGCGCGGCGATGGCGTGGGATCCGGTCCGCCGCGAGGTCCTGTTGTATGGCGGATCGAACGACGCGGCCGGAGAGACTTGGGCGTGGAATGGCGCGACGTGGACGCGTCGAGCGACCACCGGGCCGGGCCCGCTGGCGTTCGCCGGGATGGCGTTCGATGCGGCGCGGAACGAGATGGTGCTCTATGGCGGGAGTGTGCCGGGTGCGTTCGGCGGTCCGAGTTCGGAACACTGGCTCTGGAACGGGAGTGCGTGGCGCCGCGTGAGTGCGAGTGCGCCCCCGCCACGCGACCGCCATGTGATGGTGTACGACGCGCGGCGGCAGCTCGTCGTCGTCTTCGGTGGGCGAGGGCAGTTCGGGGCGATGGGCGACACCTGGGAGTGGGATGGCACCACGTGGACGCGGCGCGATGTGAGTGGCCCGGCCCCGCGGTGGTCCGCGGCGGCCGCGTACGACCCGAATGCCCGCGATATCGTGCTCTATGGGGGCACCAACGGCGGGCCGGCGACGGCGGATATCTGGAGCTTCTCCGGGTCCGCGTGGGTGAAGCGACTGCTCACGCCGTAGCGAGTCGCCCCGCTAGATTTCGCGGACACCGACCCGGTAGCTCAGCTGGCAGAGCAGCGGCCTTTTAAGCCGTAGGTCGTGGGTTCGAGCCCCACCCGGGTCATCGGCGGTGCGTCGTCGCCCACGAGGACCGTTCGAGTGATCAGCACCGCGCTCATCATCAGCACCTACAACTGGCCCGAGGCGCTCGCGTGCGTGCTCGCCTCAGTGGTGCGACAGCGGCAGCGGCCGACTGAGGTGTTAGTAGCCGACGACGGGTCACGGGGCGACACCGCCGCGCTCGTCGCCCGCGTGGCCGCCGACGCGTCGATGCCGATCCATCACATCTGGCATGAGGACCGTGGCTTTCGCCTCGCGGCGATCCGGAACCGCGCGATGGCCGCCGCGCGCGCGGACTATCTCATCCAGGTGGATGGCGACACCGTGCTCCATCCGGATTTCGTCGGGGATCACGCGCGCTTCGCGGTACGGGGGTCGTACGTCCAAGGCAGCCGCGCGATGCTGACGCCCGCGCGCACGGCGCAGGCGCTCGCCGCACCGGCCGAGGCGATCCACTGGTGGGAGCGTGGGGTGCGCCGCTGGCAGAACGCCGTCCGCGCGCCGTGGTGCGTACCGCTCATCCCCCCCGCACCGCAGGACGGACTCCGGCGTACGCGCGGCGCGAACATGGCGTTCTGGCGTGACGATGTGCTCGCGACCAACGGCTACGACGAGTCGCTCGAGGGGTGGGGGCGTGAGGACTCCGAGTTCGCGCAGCGCCTACTCAACGCGGGCGTGCGGCGCCGGAACCTGAAGTTCGCCGCGGTGATGTTCCATCTCGATCACCCGACCGCGTCACAGGCGAATGTGGCGAAGAACCATGCGCGCTTCGAGGTGGTGCGGCGGGAGCGCATCACGCGCGCTCCCACCGGAATCGATCGCTACCTCGGCTGAGCGCTCAGCCGGCGCGGAGCGCGCCGAAGAGCGGGAAGAGCATCCCGCCGATCCAGCTCACCGCGCCGATCAACCAGACCTTCGAGCGATCGAGTTTGCCGACGGTGACGATGCCGACCGCGATAATCGCGGTGACCCAGAGCGTGATGAGATCGACGCGTCCGAGGACCGCCATCAGCACCTGCTGTGTATCCGGATCCAAGAAGCGGCCAACGCCGAGCGAGAGGGAGAATCGCCCGGTGATCGTGGCCGCATCGATCAGCATCAACTGTGCGAGGTCGATGACCGTACCGAGGATGCGAGGCATCATCGACCACCCGGCGATCAGGATCCCCTGGCCATAGGTGATCGGAGCGGAGAAGAGCTTCGCGACGATCCACACCCAGAGACCCACCAACAGCGCACTGAGCGGGAGGAACGCGACGAGCCCGTAGGTCGAGGTGAAGGTGCCGAACTTCCGCATCCCCTCGAAGTTCTCCGCTGTCAACTGCGGGTTCTGCTTCTGCGCGGCGGCGATCCCGCGGGAGAACTCCGCGTCGAAGATCGGAGCCATCGCGTCCTTGCCGACAATCGCGAGTCCGGTGATGACGATGGTGGCGATGAGGATGGGAAGCCACGCGCTCGCGTTGGCACGACGAGCGAACACGGTCGCGGGTGCGACGAAGATCTCGATCAGGTCATCCAGGGCGCCCGGCGCTTCGGTGGGGGCGGGCGGCGGCGACTCGATGGTATCAGGAGCGGTCACGAGGATCCTCGATGGGAAGGGGAGGAGACTGAGAGAAGGTAGGAAGGTGCGTCGACTCGCGCTTGTAAGGATTTGCCTTACTTTGTCGTAGGCCATTCCCTGTCGGAGACTACCGGACAGCCCGACACCACCGGCGTGCGCGCGAGTCTATGGTACGCAGGTCGCGGGGAGGGGAGCCGCGACAGGACGCGCCCCTGCGGCGCGGAGGTGACCGATGACCGGAGATCTGATTCGCGTACTGCTGGTGGACGACCACGCAGTCGTGCGCGCTGGCGTGAAAGCGGTGCTCGCGAGCGCTCGCGACATCGATGTCGTGGGGGAAGCGTCGAGTGGGGCGGAGGCGCTGACGATGGCAGAGCGCTTCAATCCTGACGTCGTGGTGATCGACCTCTCCCTCGGGGACATGGACGGCGGCGAAGCGACGAAGCAGCTCGCCGCGCGCGGGAGCACCGCGAAGGTGCTCGTGCTCACGATGCACCCGGAGGAGGACTATCTCGTGCCGATGCTCGAGGCGGGGGCCTCGGGCTATCTGCCGAAGACCGTGGCCGATAAGGAGTTGGTGGCGGCGGTCCGTGCCGTGGCCCACGGGGACGTGTATGTTCGTCCCGAGGCGGCGCGAATCCTCGCCAAGGGGTATACGCGCAAGGACCCGATGGCAGCAGAGCGGCAACGGTTCGAGAAGCTCACCGATCGGGAGCGGGATGTTCTCCGCCTGACGGCCGAGGGCTACACGGCGCCGGAGATCGGCGAGCGGCTCTTCATCAGTCCGAAGACCGTGGACACCTACAAGCAGCGCATCCAGGATAAGGTCGGATTGAGTCATCGACATGAGTACGTGCAGTTCGCGCTGCGATTGGGGCTGCTGACGGCGTGACCACGCCGGTGGGGCATCGCTCGCACGAGGTCGCGGCGGGGTGGGATCGCTTCACGCGCGAGGCGCGCGCCACACCGGCGGCGTTGCTCGCGGGGGCGGTGCTTCTCCTCATCATCGTCGGCGTGATCCTCCTGATCGAGCGAGAGCATCCGAGCTTGACCGTGGGTCTTGTGGTGGGGTCGATGCTCGCGACGGCCACCGGGCTCGGGGGGATGGCGTTCGGGCGGCTCTCGTCCGACCTCTCCACGTTGCGGCGCGCGACCGACCTGTTGCGCGCGTCGGAGGCGCGGTACTCGGGGATCCTCTCCGTCGCGGTGGATGCGATCATCGTGTTGGATGTCCGCTTCCGCATCACGGCGTTCAACGAAGGGGCGGAGCGGATCTTCGGGTGGACGGCGGCGGAGCTCGAGGGACAGCCGCTGAGCGTTTTGCTCCCCGAGCGCTTCCGGCATGGACATGAGGCGATGATGGCGGCGTTCGCGGCGGGGCCGGTGGGTGCGCGCCGGATGGGGGAGCGGCGTGAGATCAGCGGGGTGCGGAAGTCCGGCGAGGAGTTCCCCGCCGAGGCGTCGATCTCGAACGGGGAGGGTCCGAACGGCCGCTTCCTCACGGCCGTCCTACGCGACATCAGCGAACGGCGTCGGGCCGAGCGAGACGATCGATTCCTCTCATCGACGAGCGGTGAACTCGCGACCACCCTGGAGGCCGAGGCGACGCAGCGGGCGGTGGCGCACATGCCGGTGCCGCATCTCGCGCCGATGGCGGTCCTCGATCTCGTCGCGGCGGACGGGAGCTACTCTCGTCTCGTGGCGGGGGGCGTTCCTGACGCGCGTCCACGCCCGCCGATCATCGGCCGTCCGCTGACGGCGGATTCGCCCTCGGCCGTGATCGATGTGCTGCGGGTGGGTGCCACGCGGCAGGTCGATCCCCTCACGGACGAGTGGTGGGAAGGGCACACGGCGACGCAGGAGAAGTACGACGCATGGCGGGGGCTTGGCGCGCGGGCGCTCTTGATCGTGCCGCTCGTGGCGCGCGAGCACGTCGTCGGGGCGTTCACACTCCTCCGCTTCGACCGTGGGTTCGATGCCAAGGATGTGGCACTCGCGGAGGAGCTGGCGCTCCGCGGGGCGTTCGCGATCGACAACGCGCGGCTCTACCACACCGCACGGGTCGCGTTGCAGGCCCGCGATGACGTGCTCGGCGTCGTCTCGCATGATCTGCGGAACCCGCTCGCGGCGATCCGACTGTGCACGAAAGCGCTGGTGGAGCATCCGCCGGAGGATCCCGCGGCGCGCGCGGAGCTCTTGCGGACCATCAGCGACTCGACCGAGTGGATGGGCCGCCTGATCCGTGACCTGCTCGACGTGGCGAATCTCGAGGGCGGACGCTTTCCGCTGGAGAAGCGCCGCGAAGCCGCGCGCGTGCTCCTCGAGGACGCGCAGCAGCTCTTCGCAGCGCTGGCGCAGGAGAAGGGAGTCACCCTGTCGGTGGATGTCGGCACGGAGGCGGTCGTGGATGTCGATCGCGCCCGTCTCCAACAGGTGCTCTCGAACCTGATCCACAATGCGCTGAAGTACACGGATGTCGGCGGGCGGATCGTGGTGCGTACCGAGCGACGTGAGCGTGAGCTGCTCTGGACCATCGCCGACACGGGCACGGGGATCCCGGCGGAACAGCTGCCGCACATCTTCGCGCGCTACTGGACGGCGCGGCGCTCCGCGAAAGACGGAGGGACCGGGCTCGGGCTCGCGATCGCGCATGGGATCGTCGAAGCCCACGGCGGACGGATGTGGGCCGAGAGCACGGTGGGCGTCGGGACGACGCTGTCGTTCAGCCTGCCGCTCGCGGGGTAACGCGCGCGGCGGCGATCACGCCGCGCAGGAGGACGTCGAGTCGATCGAGTTCGGCCTCCCAGTCCCGCGCGCGCGCGGTATCAAGTGCCGCGGCCCCGAGGCGTTGGGTGAGCACGGCATCGAGCGCCACGCGCGTCATCGCCTCCGCGAGCGCGCGCGGGGACGCCGTCGGCACGGCGAGTCCGTTCACGCCATCGACGAGGTGATCGCTGATCCCGCCCTCGGGGACGGCGAGCACCGGCAGGCCGGAGGCCATCGCTTCGAGGATGACGAGCCCCAGGGTCTCGGTCACCGACGCGAACACGAAGGCATCGCCACTGGCCATCAGCGTCGGCATCTCATGGACGGGATCGAGCATGCCGAGGAAGCGCACGCCGTCGCCAGCGCGTCGCTCGAGTGCGGGGCGTCGCGGACCGTCACCCGCGATGACGAGGCGCACGCGATCCTCCAGCGCGTCGCGGACGAGCGTGAACGCGTCGAGTACCGCATCGACGTTCTTCTCGGGTGCGAGCCGTCCCGCGAAGACGAAGGTGAAGCGACCACTGAGCCCGAGTCGGGCGCGGAGCGTCGGCGAGCGTCTCCCGGGATGGAAGCGCCGCGCATCGACCCCCGCGCCCCAGACCTCGACGCCGCCGACGCGCATCGCACGCAACTGCTGTGCGGCCGGACGTCCCGGGGTGAAGGTGCACGCCGCTTGCCGATGGAAGGCGCCAAGGATGCGATCGACGGCGCCGCGCAGGAACGGGACACCCCACGCTGCGGCGTAGCGACCGAAGTCGGTGTGGAACGAGGAGACGAAGGGCGTTCCGGTCGCGTGGGCGATCGCGCGGCCAGCGCGTCCGATCACGAACTCGGTGACCGAATGGATGAGATCGGGGCGATGCGTGCGGACCACCTCGCGCAGCGCGCGATGTGGGGGGCGCGACACGCGGATCTCCGGATACAGTGGGAGTGGGAAGCCGGGGATGCTGGTCACGTGCGTCGCGTCGGCCGCCGCGCGAGCTTCGGGATAGCGCGGCGCGACCAGCGCGCACTCCCACCCGCGCCGCGTCAGTCCCTCCACGGACCGTGCCGTCACCAACGATACGCCGTTGATCTGCGGCAGAAAGGTGTCGGTGCAGAGGAGGAGTCGGGGCACGGTGCTCGAACGCTCGGTGCCGACTGCAACGCGCGCATATTCGCAGCGTCACGGTCCGGTCGCGGAAGTCCGGCGAAGTCCGTGCCGCTCGTTACACCCTCGGCACGCCGCAGCGATAGCACCGTTGCAGCAGACCGGCATCGTACCTGCGTCCCTCGACCGAGGTCGTCTCCGCATGCTGCGAGCCACGCCACCGATCCGCCGTGTTGTTCTGGTCGTGCCCGACGGTCTCCGGCCCGATGCGATCGCCGCCGGCGCCCTGCCGACACTCTCACGGCTACTGCCGCGGAGCGCACACACGCTCAGCGCGCAGACCGTCACGCCGAGCGTGACGGCCTGTGCGATGGCCTCGATGCTGACCGGCGCGCCGCCCGCGCGTCACGGACTCCAAGGCGATCGTTTCGCGTTGCCGCGTCCGCGCGGTACGATCGATCCGTTGCCACGGCTGCTCGCGGCCCACGAACTCCCGAGCAGCGCCTTCATGGCCGAGGTGCCCTTCGTGATGCGCCCGATCGCGCATCGGATCGCGGGCGTGTTGGGCTTCGGTGAGGCGCGGCTCCGCGGCGCGGATGCCGCGGCCATCGTCGATCACGCGCTCCCGCAGCTCGCGGCGCAGGAGCGCGGATTGGTGGTCCTCCACTGGCCCGACGCGGATCGCGCCGGGCACGCCGAGGGGTGGATGTCGGCGGGGTACCTCGACGCCGCGCGTGCGCTCGACGCCGCGCTCGGGCGCGTGGTCGATGCGCTCGATCTCGCCGATCCGCGGACGCTGCTGGTCGTCGCCGCCGACCATGGCGGCGGTGGGATCGTCCCCACGCGGCACGATTCGACGCACGCGGCGGATACGACGATCCCGGTGCTCCTCGCTGGTGGCGCGGTCGCACCGATGCGCCTCGGGGCCGATGTGTCGCTGCTCGATATCCCGGCGACGATCGCGTGGGCGCTCGGGATCCCGCTCCCAGCGAGCTATGCCGGGCGCCCACTCTCGCACGCGTTCCCGGCGGTCCGTCTCCTCGCCAGCGATCGCCAGGTGATCGCGACCGCGCCTGAGCCAGAGTACATCGACGCGGTGGTGGGTGAATGCAGCCGTCGCTGATCGCGCCGCTGGATGCGGGCGACCGCGCGCTCTTCGCGCGGTGGGTCCTCGCGCACGACTATTCCCGCACGCGGCATCGCTTCTGGCGCGCGGTCACGGCGCTTGGTGGCGCGCGCGTCTGCGTGGCGGTCGGTCTGGTCGGGCTCGCCCTCTCGGGCGGACGGTTCGGGGCGGTGGGGCAGCACGCGGCGTGGACGCTCCTCGTGTCGCATCTGATCGTCCAAGCGATCAAGCGGAGCGTCGGTCGTCCGCGCCCCGCGCTGCCCGCGACGATGGCGTCGCTGATCGAGACGCCGGACCGCTTCAGCTTTCCGAGTGGGCACTCCTGCGCGGTGATGGCGGTCGCGTTCCCGTGGGCGCTCGCGCTGCCGAACGCGGCGGCCCCGTTGATGATCGTCGCGACGATCGTCGGTCTCTCGCGTGTGCGCCTCGGGGTCCACTATCCGGGTGACGTGCTCGCGGGGCAGGTGATCGCGGTGGTCACCGCGCTGGCGCTCGTCGCGTGACCCGCGCCGTGCGGCGTCTCCTCGTGTTCAGTGACACGTGGGCGCCGCAGACGAACGGCGTCGCGGGGACGCTCCAGCGACTCGCGGAGCACGCAGAGCGCGCCGCGATCACGATGCACGCGGTCACCGTCGCGGACCCACACGCGGCCGCTGACGCGCGCGTGGAGCGCTGGCCGAGCCGCGCCTTCTGGAAGTATCCGCAGCTCCGGATGTCCGCGCCGCTGATGGCGCGCGCGGCGGCGGCGATCGCGCAGTTCCGGCCGGACGTGGTGCACGTCACGACGCCATTCGGTGTGGGGCTCGCCGGTCGATGGGCCGCGCGGCGGGCGGGGCTCCCCCTCGTCACCTCCTACCATACGAACTTCCCGGCGTATCTGGCACACTACCGCCTCGACGCGCTCGGGGCGGTGGGGTGGCCCTTCCTCCGTTGGTTCCACAACGGTGGGCGGCGGACCTTCGTCCCCTCCGAGACGGTGGCCGCTGAGCTCCGTGACCGCGGTTTCCACGGTGTGCGGATGTGGTCGCGCGGTGTAGATCCCGCGCGCTTTCATCCGCAGTTCCGTGATGGCGCCGTGCGCGCCGCCCTTGGCCTTAGGCCGAGCGATGTTCTCGCGCTGCACGTCGGTCGGTTGGCACCGGAGAAGAGCGTGGAGCGTGCGGTGATCGCCTGCGCCCGTGCCCGTGCGCGGATCGAGGGGCGCATCGTGCTCGCGATCGTCGGCGATGGGCCGTCGGAACAGTCGCTGCGGGCGCTGGCGGCGGGAGACGTCGACGTGCGATTCCTCGGCCGGCAGACCGGGCGTACACTCAGCGCGCTCTACGCATCCGCGGACCTCTTCCTCTCGCCCTCAGAGACGGAGACCTTCGGGAACGTGGTCCTCGAAGCGATGGCGTCGGCGCTCCCCGTGGTCGGCCCGGCGAGCGGTGCGACCGCCGAGATCGTAACCGGCGAGAGTGGTGCGCGGTACGCGGCGGGCGACACCGATGCGATGGCCGCGGCGATCGTGGCGCTGGCGTCAGATGCCGATCGTCGGCGTGCGGCGAGCGCGGCGGCGCTGGTGCGATCGAGTACGTATCGGTGGGAGGCGATCTTCGACGGACTCGTCGCGGAGTACGCGCTCGCGCGCGCGGAGGCGGTCGGTGGCCGCGGTGATCACCGTCGCTGGTCGAACTCCCAGGTGATGCGCGCGAGATCGGCCATCAGCCGCTGAGCGGTGGCGCGATCGGGGATCGCGCGCGTCAGGATCACCAGCACGAAGGGTGAACGCCCCGGCGGAGAGACGATCGCCGCATCGTGGGTGGTCGCCGTGATCCACCCCGTCTTGTGTGCCACGGGTGTGCCCGCGGGGAGCCCTGCGGGGATCTCGTCGTTGAACTCCTGCGCGCGCAGCGTCTCGAGCATCGCGGTGGTCGAGCGGGGCGACGCCGCACGACCGAGCGCGATCGCTTCCATCAAGACGCCGAGCGCGCGGGCCGTGGTGCTGTTGTTGAGCCCGGCTTGGAAGGCCTTGGTGTCCTCGACGCCGCGGCGCACGATCATGCCGTTCGCACCGAGTGCGGCGGCGGTCGCGGTGATCGCGGGGCCACCGAGCTGCTCGACCAGCACGTTCGTGGCGAGGTTGCTCGAGCGGACGATCATCCGACGGTCGAGCTCGGTGAGCGTGACCCGCGTGCCGACCTTCGTGTAGAGGAGCGAGTCGGAGTCGTCGCCCGCGTCGAGGGTGTAGGGGGACCCATCGACGATCGACGCGAAGCGGTTCTGGAGCACCACCGAGCTGTCGGGCGCGATGGTGCCGGCATCGATCCGGCGGAAGAGCTCGATCATCACCGGGACCTTCATCGTGCTCGCGGGGTGCATCGGGCGGTCGGCGTCGAGCGTGAAGGCGGGCGCATTCGGCGCGAGCGATCGGTAGTAGAGGGCGACCTCGGCGCCGGCGGAGCGCGCGATGCGCGCGCGCCACGCGTCGAGGAGCCCCGTGGGCGCCGGGCGAGACGCGGGCGCGCGGCACGCGGTGGCCGCGCCAAGGGCGAGCAGCAAGACGTGGCGGAGGAACATGCCGCAACGATACCCGGGACGGCCCGGAGACGCTACGTTGCGGGGATGCGCTCGGCCCACCTCCGACGCGGTGTCACCGCGTTGACCGCTCTGATGCTCAGCGCGCCCCTCGGCGCGCAGGCGCCCGCGCGTCCGGTGGTGCCCGTCGAACCGCGGCGCGACAGCGTGCCGCGATTGGAGGCGGGGGCGCTCGCGCGCGAGGCGCTGCGGGTGTTCGGCGATTCCGTGGCACCGCGCGTGGACTCGCTCTTGCCCCCCGGCGAGCCCGTGTGGGACATCGATGTGCGGTCGTTCGAGACGCACGATCGGGTGGAGCGCTACGTCGACATCTTCAGCCGTCGTGCCAAGGGGACGTTCGCCCAGGCGCTTTCGCGGCAGACGCGCTATGCGCCGCTGATCAGCGAGCGGCTCCGCGCGGGGGGGCTCCCCGAGGATATCGCGTATCTCGCGCTCATCGAGAGCTGGTTCGATCCGGACGCCTACTCGCGCGCGGCGGCGGTGGGGATGTGGCAGTTCATGACCCGGACGGCGCGCGGCGTGGGGTTGCGCGTGGACTGGTGGGTGGATGAGCGCCGCGACCCGGTGCGCGCGACTGAGGGGGCGGTGCGTTACCTCAGCGCCCTACAGAAGCAGTTCGGGTCGCTCTACCTCGCCGCCGCGGCGTACAACGGCGGCGATGGGCGCGTGGCGCGTGGGCTCCGCCGCTTCGCGGACGACGTCACCGATGCGACCTCCGAGGAGCGGTTCTTCGTCCTCGCCGAGAACAACGCCTTCCGACCGGAGACGCGCGACTACGTGCCGAAGATCATCGCGGCGGCGTTGGTGGGGAAAGAGCCGCTGCGCTATGGGATCGCGGTGGATACGCTGGCGCCGTTCGTCTTCGACTCAATCCGGGTGGGCGGTGAGACTGCGCTCGACGCCATCGCGGAGGCTGCCGTCACCGACCTCGCCGAGTTGCGGACGCTGAACCCGGCGCTGCTTCGTGGGATGACGCCGATCGGCGACAGCATGATCGTGCGCGTGCCATTCGGGACCGGCGCTGACGCCGCGCGCACGCTGGCGGCGATGCCGGAGGCGCGGACGCGCGCGCTGCGCACTGTGCGCACGAAGAAGGGGCAGGGGCTGGCCGGCGTTGCGCGGGCGCATGGGATCACCGCGACGCAGCTCGGGTGGTACAATCGCGCTCTCGCGGCGCGGAAGAAGGCACTCCCGGTCGGGACCGCGGTGCTGGTGCCGACGAAGGAGGTCGTGCGTGCGGCGCGGGTGGTGCCCGATCCCGCGAAGGAGATCTACGGACGGCGCCGCGCGCCGGTGCGCGTGACGACGGTGACGGTGCGGCGCGGGGAGTCGCTCTCGGCGATCGCGAAACGGAGTGGGGTGTCGGTGGCGACGCTGCGGCGCCTCAATGGGATCCGGGGGGATCGCGTGCTCGCCGGACAGAAGTTGCGGACCCGGAGCGTGGCGCCGGTGAAGAAAGCAGCGGTGAAGCAGGCGGCAGCGAAGAAGCCCGTTGCGAAGAAAGTCGTTGCGAAGAAGCCTGCCGCGAAGAAGCCGGTGCCGCGCCCTCAGGCGCGATAGTCGCCTGACGCGCCGCCGCGCTTCTCGAGCAAGCGCACCCCTTCGATCCGCATCCCCTTCTCGCGGCTCTTCGCCATGTCGTAGAGGGTGAGGAGCGCGATGCTCACCGCGGTCAACGCTTCCATCTCCACCCCGGTCGCGGCGGTCGTGCGCGCCACCGCCTCCACGCGCAGCGCGCTGGGGGCGTGCTGCGCCTCGAAGGTGATCTCCACGCTCGAAAGCGGAACGGTGTGACAGAGCGGGATCAGCTCGGCCGTCCGTTTGGCGGCGAGGATCCCCGCGACGCGGGCGACGGCGAGCACATCACCTTTGGCGAGCGCCTGGGATTCGATGGCCGCGAGTGTCGCAGCTTCGAGCCGCAGCACCCCTTCGGCGCGCGCGATGCGCTCGGTCGCGGGTTTGGCGCCGACATCCACCATCCGCGCGCGACCCTGCGCGTCGAGGTGCGAGAATCCGTCACTCATGGGACCTCCGAGAGGGCGTCGAGGAGCGACCATGCGACGAGCTGCGGGCTCGCGTTGCCTTGGGCGGCGCGCTTCGCCTCCTCCACGGCGAGGATCGCGCGGCTCACCGCCCGCGCGCCCGCGCCGTCGTCCGCGCGCGCCACGCGATGGGCGCGTTCATGCAGCGCGACGGTGAGCGCATCGAGCGTGTCGCTGAAGCCGCCGCGGGCGCCTTTGGTCGATTGCGAGAACGCGACGCGATAGCGGCGGTCCGCGGATGCGCGTGCGGCGGCGAGGAGCTCCTCGGCGCGCTCACGCGACTTCGCGTCGCCGCTGGCGCCGATCAGCGCGCCCGGTGCGCCCCGCGCGGCCGCCACGCGTGCGTCGACGTCCCCGGCGCCGAGCGACTCGCTCACCGCGGGGTTCGCGAGAAAGCTGCGAAGGTCGGTGGCACTCACGGGCGGTACGCGCACCGCGACCACACGCGAACGGATGGTGGGGAGCAGCGCGCCCGGCTCACTCGAGGTGAGGATGATCGTCGTGTCAGCCGGTGGCTCCTCGAGGAGCTTGAGGAACGCGTTCGCGGCCTCGGCGTTCCCGGCCTGCGGCACCATACGCTCCGCCTCACCGATGATGATCACTTTGCGGCGCGCGAGGGCGGGGGAGAGCGTCGCGCGTTGTACGAGCCACCGTGCGATGTAGACGTAGATCCCTTCGGACCCCGATGGTCGCGCATAGAGCCCGCTCGCCTTGGCGCGTTCGCCCATCGCCTCGGCGACCTCGCTCTGCACCTCATCGAGCGCGATGTCGGCACTGTCCTTCACGCGAGGGCGCGGGAAGACCCAGGTAAGGTCCGGATGCGCGAGCGCGCTCGCGTACTGACAGTGCTGGCACCCGCCGCAGGGGGCGTCGGGTTGCTCGCAGAGGAGCCGTTGGCCGAGCCAGAGCGCGAGGCGCTGCTTGCCGATCCCGGGCGCCCCTTCGAAGAGGAGCGACGCGGGAAGCGCGCCGCGCTGCAACTGCGCGGCGAAGCGCTCCCGAAGCGCGGCGTGACCGTAGAGCGGGATGATCGGCACGGCGGTAAGTTAGCCGCGATGCGCACCGCCCGCCCTCTCCTCTCGCTCCTGCTTGGACCGATGGCCTTCGCCGCCCCGCTCTCCGCTCAGTCCACGCGGGCCCGCGACCTCGGCGTCGCGCCCGGCATCTTCCGCCCTGGCGCGCAGAACGCGATCACCGATGTGGCCGGTGTGCGCGTGGGCCACGCGACGGTGGTGCGGGGCGACGACGTGCGGACGGGCGTGACGGCGATCATCCCGCATGAGGGGAACGCCTATCTCGATCGTGTCCCCGCCGCGCTGCACGTCGGCAACGGCTTCGGGAAGCTCACCGGGGTCTCGCAACTCCGCGAACTCGGCGAGCTCGAGACCCCGATCCTCCTCACCTGCACCCTGTGTGCGTGGAAAGCGGCGGATGCACTCGCGGAGTGGATGCTCGAACAGCCCGGGATGGATCGCGTGCGGTCGATCAACCCGGTAGTCGGCGAGACGAACGATGGGACGCTGAATGCGATCCGCACGCGACCGATCAGCCGTGACGATGTGCGCGCTGCGCTCACGTCGGCCTCGACGGGGCCGGTCGCCGAGGGGAGCGTGGGCGCCGGTACCGGTACGGTCGCGTTCGGGTGGAAGGGTGGGATCGGCACGAGCTCGCGCGTGCTCCCACCGACGCTCGGCGGTTTCACCGTCGGTGTGCTGGTGCAGTCGAACTTCGGCGGCGTCCTGCAGGTGCTCGGCGTGCCGGTCGGTGAAGCGTTGGGTCAGTACGCGTTCAAGGACGCGGTCAGCGCGGAGCGCGGCGACGGGTCGGTGATGATGGTGATCGCGACCGATGCGCCGCTCTCCGATCGGAATCTGGAACGCCTCGCGGCGCGCGCGATGATGGGATTGGCGCGCACGGGGTCGAGCGCCTCGAACGGGAGCGGCGACTACGCGATCGCCTTCTCCACGGCGGCGAGTGTCCGCCGGCGCTGGGATGCGAAACAGCACACCACCACCGAGCTCGCGAACGAGGAGACGTCGGCGCTCTTCCAAGCCGTCGTCGAGGCGACAGAGGAAGCGATCTACAACTCGCTCTTCACGGCGGCGACGACGACGGGGAACGGGCGCACGGTGCCTGCGCTCCCGTTGGACAAGGTGCGCGAGCTACTTTCGAAGTACCGGGCTCGCGAGCGGTAGGCGAGCCTCGTGCGTGCGTGTGCGGTATAGGACGTTCGTCCCATACCCCGTCGCTGAGCATCGCCGTACCGTGGTGCGCGTACCCCCACCACGGAGCATGGGTTGATCTCTCGTCGTCGCTTGTTCGCGCATTCCGTCCGCTTGGTCGTCGCGGCAACAGTCGTCGGTTGTGCCCCTGCCGCACCCGTCCGCGTCGCTGCCATCGCCTCGCTGCCCGCCGAGATCTCAGTGCGGGAATGGCCGTACTGGGTCGACATCCCGATCCAAGCGACGAACTCGGATCGCATCTGGCGTACCGTCATCGACGTGGTCGGGGAGCGGTCGGCGATCCGCATCATGGATCGCGAAGGGGCGTATCTGCAGACGGAGTGGCGCTCCAGTGAAGTGCGCTTCG
>JAIETI010000142.1 GCA_019745365.1 Gemmatimonadaceae bacterium
CGGGGACGGCCCGCCGCCCGCCCAGGTGGACGGCCGCCACGGCGATCCCGCTCGACCACCAGATGGTCGCCCGGCACGGCCGCGGCCAGGCGATCAGGTGCTCGGCCGCGGCCGCCGCGGAGAACGTGCGGGTGAACACGAGGTCCACCGCGCCGAACGCCAGCAGCACCAGCAGCAGCAGCTTGCCGAACCAGCCGGGGATGATCCGCTCGAGCAGCGCCGCGGAGCCGCCGCCGAGCGGCGAGCGCGGTATAGGCGAGCAGACTCGTCGCGATCGTCGACGCGACACCATGCGCAAAGAGCGAGAACGGCGCGACCCCACTCTTGATCGGCTGCAGCGGCGCCGACTGGATGGGCGAGACCCGCATCCCATTCAACCGTTCAAGCATCGAGACATCGAAGCCACCGACGATGGCCGGGAGGGTGTTCGACAACCCCGAGCTGAGCGAAGGATCACTCGCCCGGAAGATGAACATCACGGCCATCCACAGGCCGACGAGCATCAGCGTGCTGAGATAGAGCACGCGCGGCGACAACCCGCGCGACGTGCTCCCCCGACGACGACGACGGCGTCCAGACCACGGCGCCTCGAGCAGCCACCACATCAGCACACTGACGGCGATGGTGATCGCAAGCGTGAGCGGTGCGATGAGCAGCTCCGCCGCGAAGAGCACGCTCCCCGCCAACGTCGCCGCACTCACCTGCCCCGAACTCGGCAGCCGTTCGGCGCCGCGATCGAAGAGTTCCGGGACGAGTCCCGGGACATTGGGGTTGCTGTTGATGCCTCGGTCCATTGCTCGCTCCTACCGCCCGTACTGGTAATAGTAGCCGTAACCCGCACGGTACCGCGATCCGCGGCGCATCTCGACGTCGTTCAACACCGCACCCGCCAGCGTCACCGACACGTTGCGGAGCTGCGCCACCGCGAACTGGAGTTCCTCGCGGTCGGTCTTGTCCGAGCGCGCCACGAGGAGCAACGCATCCGCGTGTGCCCCGATGAGCGCGGCATCGGTGAACAGATTGAGTGGCGGGGTATCGATCAACACATAGTCATACTGCTGCCGCAACCGTTCGAAGAGCGGCTGCAGGCGGCCCGCTACGAGCAAATCCGCCGGGTTCACACTCGGCGTGCTGCCGAGCGGGAGCACGTCGAGCGTCCCGCCCCCTTCCATCGCCACGCGCCGGATGCACTCGCCCGGCGACGCCTGACCATACAGCAGATCGAAGAAACCCGGGGCCGGTGGGATCCCGAACGCCTCGTGCACGGTGCCGCGACGCGTCTCCGCGTCGATGAGGATGACGCGCTGCCCCTGATGTGCGATCGTGACCGCGAGGTTCACCGACGTCGTGGTCTTGCCGTCGCCGGGGAGCGCACTGGTCACCACGATCACGCGGGGTGAACGCGGTGGCGTGAGGTAGTTGAGGTTGGTGCGCAGCGTGCGGTACGCCTCGGCCGCGGGGGTGTGATACTCGCGGGACGACGTGACCTTGCCCTCGGACGTGAGCACCTCGGAGGTCTGTTTGTACGTCTGCATCGCCCGCGACTGCTGCTGCAGGTTCGGGATGATGCCGACGACGCTGACCCCGACGATGTTCGCGAGGTCCTGTTCGGTGCGGATCGTGGTGTCGAGCCAGTCGCGCATGAAGGCGACAAGCACACCGACCAGGAGGCCGGAGAAGACCGCGACCGCGAAGATGAGCGTCTGCGACTGCCCCACTGATTCGGCCGGCGAGAGCGCTTCGTCGAGCGCCTGCGCCGAGCTGTCCTGCACCGCGGCGGAGATCTCGGCTTCCTTCAAGCGCGACTGGAGCTGCTGCGAGACGCCGGCGAGCACATCGCGCTGGCGATCCATCCGCGAGTATTCGATCTGCTGCGACGGGATACGATCGAGGATCGCCTCCTGCTCGGCGATCGCCTTCTCGAGATCGACCATCTGCGCATTGAGCGACGAGAGGAAGTTCGCGGCGCGTTCTTGGATCACACCGCGCAGCTCAAGGATCCGTCGCTCGTCGTTCTTGACATCGGGGTCCGTGGCGAGGCGTCGGTTGAGGAGCTGACTGCGGTGATCGAGATAGTTCGTGAGTTGGTCGACCTCGCGCGAACCGACGGAGTTGATCACGAAGGGTGCCGTCGCCAGCAAGGCCTCGACCATCGCACGCGTGGCCGCCATCGCATCACCTTCGACCGGCGCCAAGGCGTACGCGATCGCCGCGCGTTGGTCGCGGAGGCCGATGTGGCGCTGCTCGAGGATGCCGAGGCGATCGCGTGCCGTCTGCGCGGCTTCGTCGACCCCCGGGATCCCCTGCGACTCCAGATAGTCGCGGATCGACCCTTCGATCACCGCGAGCTGATCATCGATACTCGCGATCTGCTCCTTGAGGTACCCCACGGTGCCGCGCGCTTCAGAGCGGTCGAGCGTGAGTCGCTGATCGACGAATTTCGCGACGAGCACGTTCGGCACATCGCGCACGATGATCGGGTCGGACCCGCGGAAGAGCACACGCAAGACGTTCGCGTCCTTGCTCGTCTGACCGACCTGGACCGACCCGCGCAGCGCATCCGAGGTACCGTCCCGATCGAAGACCATGATCTGGAACTCCTGCGGCGCGGTCGACGCCAGCCGGAACCACCCGCCGACGACCGGGATCTGGGCCGTGTCGGGAAAGACCCCCAGCGCGCTGTCCGGGTCGAGGCGACGTACCGCGACGCGTCCGTCCTGCGTGCGCGACACCTGATAGCCGTAGCTCGGCGCGGTGCGCGCGGTCCACGACTGCACGATGGCGAGACTTCGCCCTTCGCGCGGGGCCGGCACGACGTCGATGCGGATGCCAAGCGAGTCCACCACGGCACCCGCGAGCGAGCGGCTCGTCAGCACTTCGGTCGCGGTCGCGAGCAGCACGCCGTAATCCGAGTTCCAGAGGATGCCACCCGACTGGTTGTTCTTCTTGGGGTCGTCGATGCGCAGCGTGGCCGACGCCTCATAGACCTTGGTGATCCGCTTCGACGCGACCAAGGCGGCCGCGACCGCGAGCGTCACCGAGACGACGATGATCCACGCGCTGCGCGTGATCGTCGACCAGGCGCGACGGAGATCGATCTCCGAGTTCGCGTCGAGCGTGGTATTCTGCTGCAGGACTGGGAGCGTTTCCACGGAGGGCCTACTTCAAGAAGAGGAGAACCTGCCCGACCACGACCACCACCGTGCCGATGGCACCGAGCGCGAAGAGCAGGGGTTGCTGCCGGACGTACCACTTCTCATCCTGCACGAAGAGTGCGTCGCCGGGGGAGAGATCGACGAGTCCGAGCGGCGTGTCCGGCGCGAGCTGCACGAGTGAGCTGTCGCGGGCGACGACGTGCGCCAGCTGCGGATTGCGGCCGAAGCCGAACGTCGCGCCGGCCTTCGCGACCGCATCGCGCACCGTCATCTCAGGGCCCACGAGGGCCAAGCCCTGCGCGCGCACCCCACCGACGATCGCGAGCGGCCGCAGGATCCGCAGATCGACCGACGGCTGCTGCAACCGGGAGGCGAGCGATCCCTCGAGATACCGGAGCAACGAGTCGTAGCGGATCCCCGCGACGGGGATGCGGCCGAGCCCGGGGAACACCGCCGTGCCGTTCGCCGCCACCACCGTTTCCGTGGTGAAGTCCGGCTCGCGCCAGACGCGCATCTGGAGCTGATCACCCGGCTGGGCGACCCACCCCGACCCCGGCGAGAACGGTTTCATCGCCGCCTGCGGCGCACGTGCGCACGCCCCCGCCGCGAGGGCGGATGCGAGGATCAGAGATCGAAGACGAAGAGGCATCGGGGACGGGAGGAGGTCTGATGGGATACGATTGAGTCGAAGGAGCGTCACCACGCGCCGCACTAGAACGCGCCCTTCATCGACACGACGGCGGGGATCGTGCGCACGAGGATCTCGAGGTCCCGCCACACGGTCCAGCCACGGATGTAGCGCGCCTCGAGCCGCACCACGTCCTCGAAGTCCTTGATCGCGTTGCGCCCGCCCACCTGCCACGGACCGGTGATGCCCGGCAACACCTCGAAGCGCACGAAATGGTGCGACTCGTAGTGCAACACTTCCGCGGGCAAGGCAGGGCGCGGCCCCACGAGCGACATCTCACCGCGGAGCACGTTCCAGAGCTGCGGAAGCTCGTCCAGACTCGACTTCCGCAGGAACTGCCCCACCGACGTCACGCGCGGATCGCTCGGGAGTTTGAAGATGCGACGCCCGTCGTGCACGTTCTCCGCGGCGAGCGCGGCCTGTCGCGCCTCAGCGTCATGCACCATCGTGCGGAACTTGAGCATCACGAACGGATCGCCGCCGAGCCCGACGCGCACCTGTCGGAAGAACACCGGACCGCGTGAGGTGAGCTTGATCGCGAGTGCGATGAGCGCGAAGAGCGGGAGCCCGAGCACCAGGCCGACCGTCGCGCCGATCATGTCGAGCGCGCGCTTTGCGACCAGCTGCGATCCGACGAGGGCGGGACGACTCAGCAGCGCGAGCGGTTCGGCGCGTCGAAGCACGAAACTCGGTTCGTCCAACTCGTGGAACGCCTCGCGGCGCGTCGCGTACACGCGGCAGCCGGTCGTCGATGCCGCGATCATGACCGCCTGCAACGCCGCGTCGCTCAGTGCACCGACGAGGATCACCGAATCCGCATCCGCATCGGCAAGGCGTTCGTACAGCTCGCGCATCCCTTCGGGCGTCTCGTGCGGCCAATGCGGGCCGAGCACGAACGTCGCGGGCACCGCGGCGGTGCGGCCACCGGACTCCGCGGCATCCTGCCGCACGCGTGCGATGTCGAGCGCGGGCCCGACGACGAGCGTCCGCGACACATCCAACTGACGCGGATCGATCGGACGCAGCGCCTCGTGCGTGAGGCGGCGTTGCAAGGTGAGCCCCGCCCAGATCGAACCGATGACGCCCCCGAGGGCGGCGACGGCCGGTAGGAAGTCCCCGCCGAGCAGCTCGGTCCATCGTGGCAACGTCAAGCCGATGAGCAACGCGACGAAGATGCGCCACGGGTGGCGCTGCCGCTCGGTGTGCGAATAACTGTTCGTCGCGATCAGGACGAAGAGCAACGAGGTCACGCGCCGCGCGAGCGCGGGTCCGTTCACCGGGATGAGGCCGCGGATGAAACCCCCACCCTGGAGGCCGAGCCACTCGGTCCAGACGGCGTCCGGGAGTGAGGCGAACATCGTGAAGATCGCCGCGAGCACGAGCACGTCCGCCGCGACGATGATCCCACCGTAACTCACCTCACGCCAGAACCGACGCCGCTGCAGCTGGAGTGCGCGATGGCGCAGTTCCAGACGCGTGAAGTGCATCCCACTCACCGGAGGCGTCGTCACGTTCGGCTCAACGGATCGTCTTGGGTCGCGGACAGCGGTGGGTTCGCGCACCAGCACAGGGGCAATGAGAGATGGACTCCGCGCTGAACACCCGCAGCGGAACCCGGAGGGCGATTGTTATGGTAGCAACAGTGAGTAAGTTACCCTACTGGATATTTTTCGTCCAGTGTATAGGTTTCTTTCGGTGACCCATTTTCGGTCCGGCTCGTCGATGGCGGACGAGCAGTCTGCTCTCGCTCTTCATTCTCTCGCTGTGTTCGCCAGATTTCACGGAGTTCCGTCGTGGCGCACGCTGTCCTTCCTCTCGCTGACGATCGTCCCTCCTCTATGAGTAGCGCTCCGAACGTCGACGAACGCCGCGCACGCACCGGTGGGACCACGGCGCAAGTCGATCGGCTGCTCGAGATCCTCCGCGATGCCGTGCAGCGCGGCGCCTCCGACATCCATATCCGCGCCGGCGATGTCGTCTACGCGCGGATCCACGGACAGCTGATCGGCCTCGAGACCGGCGCTCTCGCCGCGATCGACACGCGCGAGATCGCGTCGCATATGCTCGCCACGGCACCGAACGCGCCGTCGGTCGAGGAGATGCAGGACTACACCGGCCCGTGGAGTGCGCCGGGGATCGCGCGCTTCCGGATCTCCATCCTCAAGCAGCGCTCGAGCTTCATGATCGTGATGCGCGTCATCCCCGACGTGCTCCCGACCTTCGAATCGCTCGGGCTCCCCGCCGCGGTCGGTCGCGCGGCGCTCGCGGACTTCGGCTTGGTGCTCGTCGCCGGCATCCCGGGCTCGGGACGCTCCAGCACGATCGCGGCGCTCATCCACCACCTGAACACCAACGCCCCAACACGTCGGCACATCGTGTCGATCGAGGGATCGATCGAGTTCCTCCATCGGTCGCAGAAGTGCTCGGTCACGCAGCGCGAAGTCGGGATCGACACCGAGAGCTACGAGGCGGGCATCAAGTCCGCGCTCGACCAAGACGCCGACGTGATCGTCGCGGGCGAATTCTCCACGGCCGAGACGGTGGACCTCGCCTTCCGCGCGGTCGAGCAGGGACGCCTCGTGATCGGGAAGATCCAGGCGACCGATGCGACGACGACCATCAAGTCGCTCCTCGCGCACTTCCCGCAGGACGCCTACGACGCGGGTCGGTTGCACCTCGCTGAGACGCTGCGCACGGTGATCGCCCAGCGCTTGCTCCCGCGTGCGGACGGCCAGGGGCGCGTGCTTGCCTCCGAGCTCCTCTTCATGCATGGCGCCGTGCGCGACGTACTGAACGACCCGGGGCGTCTTTCGGAGCTACGTCAGGTGCTCGCCGATGGTCGCGCCACGCAGGGGACGCAGACCTTCGACCAGCATCTCGCCGATCTCGTCATCGCCGGCAAGGTGGCCTTCGAGGTCGCGGTCGTGCTCGCGACGAACTCGCTCGACTTCGAGTTGCAACTCCGCGGTCTGCGGCGCTGACCTCCGGCTCGACCCACGCGCCCGGACGTTCGCGTCCGGGCGCGTGCGCATTCACTCCGGTGGCAGCTCTTCGATGAAGGGGCGCTTCCACCATGCGAGCGCTTTCTTCCCCGGTACGATCGGCGGCACAGGAAGCGGCGCCTGCCCCATTAGGACGCGCGCCGGGTTCGTCACCGACAACAGCTCGGCCTGCGTCGCGTAGCCCCCCTGATGCAGCCCGGTGATCGCCTCGCCGATCCCGGGCATCCCGCGCGCATGGTAGTCGCTCGAGACGATGTCGCCCCAGCCAAGCGCGAGGAGTCGCGCGGCGTGCGTGGTCGCGGTCGTTCCGAACTTCCCGAGCAGCGTGCCGATGTTGAGTTGCAACACCGCGCCGGCCCCGCGACAGCGCGCAAGCACGGTGTAGGCATCGTCGTGGTTCCGATACCGCTCAGGATGCGCGAGCACGGGGAGGAAGTTCGCGCGGCGCAGCGCGCGGATCGCCAGCTCGGCGTTCGGCGGCAAGAGCAACCCGACGAACTCCACGAGCACCGCGCGCGAGCCGTTCAGCCGCAACCGCGCATCACTCAGGTCCGGCTCGGGCACATCGAGCATCAGCTCCACCCCGCGCTGGAGCTCGAGCCGCGGGAACGCCCGCGCGGCCTCCGCCTGCAGGCGCGTCCACCCGCGATCGAGCTCGCCCAGCCGCGCCGCGAGTCGAGCGCGATCGAGCGTGAGCGAGCCGTCGAAATGCGGCGTCGTCACGATGCGCGTGACACCGTCGCGGACCATGACGGCGATCGCAGCCAGACTCTCCTCGACATCGCGCGCGCCATCATCGACACCGGGGATCAGGTGCGAGTGGAGATCGATCACACCGCTCATGCGCGAAGCTCCTGTGTGAGCGCCTCGGCGAGCGTCGGCGCGGCCCAGGTGAAGCCGCTCGCCGCGAGCACGCGCGGGCGCACGCGCTGACTCGCGAAGAGCGTCGCATCGGCCATCTCGCCATACACCATCGCGAGCGCGAATCGCGGCACGGGGATGAGCGCCGGCCGATGCAGGGCGCGGCCAAGGGTCGTGGTGAACTCCGCGTTCGTGACCGGCGTCGGTGCGACGAGGTTCACGGGACCCGTCACCGGATGATCGAGGAGATGGAGGAGCGCGCGCGTCGTGTCGGTCGCGCCGATCCAGCTCATCCAGTGACGCCCATCGCCGAGCGGCCCGCCCGCACCGAGTCGGAACACCGGGAGCAGTTTGGCGAGCGCACCGCCCGCCGTGCCGAGCACGATCCCGGTGCGGAGGGTCGTCACGGTCCATCCATCCTGCGCGGCAGGCTCGGCCGCGTCTTCCCACGCCTGCGCGAGCTCCACGAGGAACCCATCGCCGGGGGCGCTCGTCTCGTCGAGCCAGGCATCGCGGCGGTCACCGTAGATCCCGATCGCACTCGCGCTGAGCAGCACACCGGGCGTCGCGTGCGCGGCGAGGCGGGCAGCGAGCCGCGCCGTGGTCTGCACGCGGCTCTCTCGCAAGGTGCGCTTGACCTCGCTCGTCCACCGCACCGCGATCGGCGCGCCAGCGAGGTGCACCACCGCGGTCGCATCGGCGAGCACGCGATCGAGGGTGGCATCGTCGTCGGACCACTTCGCGTCGTCGCCGGGGGCACGACCGATCGTGCGGACGACATCCCCGCGCGTGCGCAGCGCGCGCACCAACGCACGGCCGATCATCCCACTCGCCCCCGTGACCACGACCGTCGCCATCAGCTCACCACTCGCTCATCCGCGAGGCGCCAGAGGTACCATGACGCCACGGTGCGATAGGGCGCCCAGCGCACGCCTGCTGTCACCACCCGCTTCGGCGGCGGGAGTCGCCGGAGTCCGAGGAGGCGTTGCACGCCGCGCTGCACGCCGAGGTCGAGTTCGGGGAGCACGTCGGGGCGCCCGAGACGAAACATCAGGAACATCTGCGCGGTCCACCGCCCCACCCCCTTCACCGTGGTGAGGGCGCGGATCACCTCCTCATCGGAGAGCGCGTCGAGCGTCTCGATCGGGACGCTCCCGGCCGCGGTCTGCGCGGCGAGGTCACGCAGGTATCGGGTCTTCTGCCCCGAGAGCCCGGCCCCGCGCAGCGACGCGTCGGAAAGGCGCAGCAGCGGCGCGGCGGTCGGCGTGCCGTCGGCGAAGAGCGCACAGAAGCGGCCATGGATGGTCGCCGCGGCCTTTCCGGACAGTTGTTGGTACACGATCGACCGGGCGACCGCTTGGAAGTTCGTGCCGCGGCGCTCGCGCGTGAGTGCACAGGCGCCGACGCGCTCAATCAACGCGCCGAAGCGCGGATCGACGGTGCGGAGATGCTGCAGGGCGCGGTGGTGTCGCGGAGGCACGCCTTAAAGTACGCGCTTCGCCGCGCACGCCGCGAGCGGTTCAGGCGACGCGCGCCTTCTGCAGTGCGCGTTGCACCCGCTCGCGCAGCGCGTCGGGATCGATCGGCTTCGCGACGTAGTCGACGCCACCGAGCCGGATCGCGGTGCTCACCGAGGCCGCACTCACATCGCTCGTGCAGAAGATCAGTGGCACGGTCCGCATACCGGGCAAGCCGCGGATGGTGCGGGCAAGCGCCAGTCCATCCCCATCGGGGAGCCCCAGATCGCAGACGATGACCGCCGGCGCACTGCGCGCCGCGCGGGCCATCGCATCGGCGACCGTCCCGACCACCACGAACGGCTGTCGCAGTGGTCGGAGGGTCTCCTCGATGAGCTGCGCCGCGACCGGATCGTCCTCGACGGCGAGGATCATCGCTCGGTCCCTGTCGCGGTCAGCGCTTGAAGATCTCGTCCGCGACCGCCTGACGCCCCTCGGGGTTCGCGATCGTCGCGCGGCTGTCGAACGCCTGCGGCCCCGCGAGCGCGGCCGCGATGTCCGCGGACCGCGTCCCATACATCGACGGATCGATGATCTGGAGGACGTCGGCGAGCTTGCCTTCCATCTCGAGGAGCAGCGTCGACGAGTGCTTCAGCTGTTGGCTCGTGATGTCCTGGAACTGGAGCGCGCCCGTGATCGTGAACAGTTCGTCGCGCAGGGTGTTGCGGATATCAGCCGCGGTCGCGGCGTCCTTCCCTTCCTCGCTATCGAGGCGATCGACGAGCTGTTGTGCACGGTCCAGGCCGTCGAGGATCCCCGCGGTCGCCATCTCCGTGGTCGACGAGACCTCGCTCAGCTTCGCCTGCGTGAGCTGGAGGCGTTCGACGGTGCTCTGCTCCAACGCCGTGCGACTGTCGCGCAGCGAACTGAGGAGCTGATGGATCTCGGCGCTGGCGCGCTGCAGGACGTTCGGCAAGGCGATCAGGGCTGGTTGGTACGAGGGTGGTTCTGCCACCGCGGGCGCGGCGGGACGAAGGGCGTGCAGTTCGCGATCCACCTGCCGGAGCGCGGCTTCGCCTTCGTAGAGGACATCAAGGGCGCGATCGACCGCCATAGGTCACCCCACCGCCGGCGCTGCGATCAGCGCATCGATCTTTTCCTTCAGCACCTGGGGCGTGAACGGCTTGACGATGTAGTTGTTGACGCCGGCCTCGAGCGCGGTGAGGATGTCGTCACGCACCGAGCGCGCGGTGACCATGAGGATCGGGATCCCCTTGGCGTCGTCGCGACCACGGACCGCCTTCGCGAGCTCCACGCCGCCCATGTTCGGCATGTTCCAATCAGTGATGATGAAGCCGATGCTGCCATCGAGCTTCGCCAGCGCCTCGACCCCGTCCGACGCTTCGACGATGTCGGTCACGCCGATGCGCTGCAGGGAGTTCACGACGATGCGACGCATCGTCGCGGAGTCGTCGACCACGAGATATCTCATCGGACGGATCCTGAAGGGTCAGAGGTGGGTGGGACTCAGATGTCGCCGCGCTCGAGCATCCGGCGGGCGACGGTATCGATGACGGCGGTGGAGTCGTACGCCCCCGCGAGGATGCGCTGACGGATCTCCGTCACACGCTCCGCGGTGAGGCCGCCCGCGCCCGCAGCGGCCAGGGCGCGCCCTTCGGTCGAGATCTCCACTCGGTCCGGACGCGCCGGACGTCCGTCACCGCCGGTCGCGTCGGTGCGCGGCTCGGTGATCGGCTCACTGCCACGCGTGGGCGTGGTGGGGCGGAACTGGATCTCGGACGATGAGCGCGGATCGATTCTCATGCGGTACTTCCTCCTGTCCTACGAGTGTCGGCACCATGTGGATGCCGCTTGAATGTGACCTTTAGGTTCGGACGTCGAGGCGCTGTAACGCCGGCTCCGCCTCGGTCCCCTTGGCGGTTGCGAGGTCCGGGCGACGCCGGATCCGGGACGCGGACCGCCCCATCGCCACCGCGGCGCGCGCGATCACGTCGTCGAGCACCTCGGCATCCGCCGGCGGCGCGTGCTGCTCCTGCGCCTGCTCCAAGAGCTCGGCATACCGGGTGAAGTTCTCGGTGAGGCGGACCATGCTACTTCACCAGCCGGAGGCGTGGCCACGGTCGGGCATACTCATCCGCCACCGCGCCCACCTGCTCGAGGTGATGGCACTCGACATCGAGACGATCCTGCGCGTCGATGAGTCGATCATGCAGGGCGCGTGCGAAGCTCCCGCGCGCGGGCACCACGGGCGCATCGTCGGTGCGCACGAGCGCGGGACGGATGGCGACGAACTCACTCACCCCCGCCCCGACCGTGGTATCGATGCGCTCCCGCGTGCCGACCGGGATCTCGCGCGGCGCCACACCGCTCGGCACATGTCGATCGAACATCACCTGGGCGCGGAGGAGTTGCGAGAGGAACGACTCCACGCGCGTGGGCTCCGCGGCGGTCGGTCCGGAACGCGTGAACGTGCGCGACCGACGTGGCGTCGTGCGTGTCGCGACCGTCTCGTTCGTCGCGAGTCGCAGTGGGCGAGAGGACCGTCTCACGTCTGCTCTCCGTCTTCGTTGGGCGGGTACTGCTCGCCGCTCGCGCGCGCCGATCGCACCCGACCCTCGGGAGAGATCTCGACGATCTCGCGTCGGACGACGGTCTCGTGGAGGGCGTGCTCGTCCGGTTCCGGCGGCGGGGCGCTGCGCGTGACGCGCGGCTTGATCCCGACGACCGGCCGTTCTCCGATGAGCGCTTTGATGTTCATCGCCGACTCCCTGTCCTGGCGAGCGACCGGTAGGTGGGTCCACCGGGGCTCTCGTTGAGGGTATCGGCGGCGGCAGCTTCGGACTTGAGCCCGGTCAGCTTTGCCGAGGGGCGCCCCCCTTCGCGGGAGCTTCTATAAGGAAGGGGAAGGTCGCTGGCACGCGACGTGCAACAACATCGAGCGACCTTCCTCGCCTCCTCGGACCCGATGCGCATCACCTCACAGATGACGACCGCCAGCGCGGTCGACCGGATGACCGACCTTCGCACGGCGATCGATGCCGCGCAGAACAAGGTCACCACGGGGAAGCGCTTCGAACGCGCCTCCGAGGACCCGACCGCGGCGACCGCGGTGATGGGGAACCAGAGCGAGCTCCGGGCGCTCGCGCAGTACCGTCGCAATGTGGGGACCGCCCAACGCCGCACCGCCCTCGAAGAGGGTGTCGTCGATCGCCTCAACGACCTGCTCACCCGCGCGAAGGAGCTCGCCGTCTCGCAAGCCACGGCGACCGCCGATGCGACCACCCGTCGCGTCGCGAAGAACGAGGCGAACGAGCTCTTGAACGCGGCCGTGCAGCTCGCGAACACGCGCGACGGCGACGACTATCTGTTCGGTGGCGTCCAGAGCGGGACGGCACCCTTCACCATCGATCGCTCCGCCAGTGCGTTCTCCTTCACGACGTCGACGCCCACCGGCGCGCGCGAGGTCGAGATCGGTGCCGGGCAACGCCTCTTCGCGAACCACGATGGCGTGCAGGTCTTCGGGTCGACGACCGCGGGTGCGCTCGCCGCGTTGCAACAGCTCGCGACCGCGCTCGATGTGGGCACGCAGACCGCGGTGACGAACGCGCTCCCCACGCTCGATACCGCGATCGCCGACGTGCAGACGATCGTCGGCGAACTCGGCGCCCGAGGGAGTCAGCTCGAGATCGCCGAAGCGAACATCGGCGCCCTGAGCGCCTCGCTCACCGCCTTCACCTCCGACCTGCAGGAGGTGGATCTCGAACAAGCGATCACAGAACTCGTCGGTCGCCAGACCGCATATCAGGCCGCGATGGCGGCGACCTCCCGAGTGATGGGCCTCACCCTGACGGATTACCTGCGATGACCGCGACCATGCCGACGCCGACGACCTTCACGCTGCACTCCGACCTGCTGGGCGACATCGAGATGCCCGAGGATGCGGTCCTCTCCTTCCCCGAAGGATTGCTCGGCTTTCCCGAGTGTCACCGGTGGGCGCTCGTCGATGGGGCGCGCAGCGGGACCTTCTGGCTTCAGTCGCTCGACCACGCGCCGCTCGCATTCCTCCTGCTCGATCCCTTCCAGTTCTTCGACGACTACGCGGTCGAGGTCGCGATGCGCGACCGCGCGCGGCTCGATGCGGCCGAGACGAACCAAGTCGCCGTCCTGGCCATCGTAACCCTTGGCAAGACCATCGAGGAGCCGTGCTCGGTGAACCTCCAGGGGCCGCTGCTCATCGACATGGCGCAGCGGCGCGGGATCCAGATCATCCTCGACGACACTCGGTTCGGCGTCCGGGCACCGATCGCAGCCCAGACGCTGCTCAGCTAGCCGTTTCACTCGGCAAAGGGTGCCGACGCGCGGCAGCGCCTGCCGCGCGCCGGCGCTTTCGCGCGGCCTGCAGCTGCGGATCCAGCGTGGCACGTTCGGTGCATCTCCCCATCGAGGCGGGGTGTCTGCGGTCGCCCCGACCGAACGGTTCCTCCACCGCCGGTCTGCCTCCGATGACGCTCCGCACCCCGCCCGCCCCAGCCTCCGTCGCGCCCGCCTTCGACGCGGCGGTCCACGCCCATCTCCGGGGTGACCTCGAGGAGGCGTCGCGTCAGTATCGCGCGATCCTCGACCGTGACCCACGGCATGCGGAGACGCTCAACAACCTCGGGGCGATCCTCGCCGACCGTCGGGAGCTCGACCAGGCGGCGGATCACTTCGAACGCGCGATCGCCGCGCAAGCGACCTATCCCGACGCGCACCATAACCTCGGGCTCGTGCGCCTACGGATGGGCGAGAGCGCAGCCGCAGTCGTCGCCCTCCGCACCGCGGTGGCCCAGTGCGACGATCGCCCCGACTGGTGGCTCGACCTCGGCAACGCCTGCTTGGAAGACCAGCGATCGGCGGAGGCGGTGCGCGCATTCGACCGCGCGCTCGTGCTACGGCCGGATGACGCCGTCGTACTCAACAACCGCGCCATCGCGTTGCGCGGCTTGCGGCGACTTGCAGAAGCGACGGCGAGCGCGCGCGCCGCGCTTGCGATCCGCGACGATTACCTCGAGGCGTGGAACAACCTCGGCTTGATCCAGAAGGAGGCCCGCGATCTCGCAGGCGCGGACGAGAGCTACGCGCAGGCCCGCGCCTTGCACCCTGGGGCGTTGATGCTCGCGGTGAACCACGCCGTGCTCTGGCTCGAGATGGGTCGGATCGACGAGGCGGCACGCCTGGCGCACCGGCTCATCGACACGCATCCCGACGCCGCCGCGGCGTGGAACATCCATGGGAACTGCCGCTTCGAGATGGGAGATTTCGCGGGGGCGGAGGACGCGCATGCGCGCGCGGCGGCGCTCGATCCCACTGAGCGCAACGCGCAGTTCAATCTCGCGGTGCTCGCCTTGTTGCGCGGCGATCTCGCGACCGGGCTGCCGCGCTTCGAGAGCCGTCGCCGCCTCACGTCGGTGATCTTCGACCGCCGCGACACCGCCGCGCCCGAGTGGGACGGCGGGCCGCTCGACGGACGCGACATCTTCGTGTACGCCGAGCAAGGGCTCGGCGATCTCGTGCAGTTCGTCCGGTATGTGAAGGTCCTCAAAGCGAAGGGCGCGCGCCGGGTGATCGTCGAAGCGCTCCCCGCCGCGGTCGATCTCCTGCACGGACACCCCGACATCGACCTCGTCGTGCAGCAGGGCGATCCGATGCCCGCGTACGATACGTGGGTCTATCTGATGAGTCTGCCGTATCGGTGTGGCACCACCGTGGAGACGATCCCCGCGACCGTGCCCTACCTCGATGCGCCGGATCGGATCGCCGGCCGCCTCGTCGCCGAGCAACCGGGGCCACGCGTCGGCATCGTCTGGTCGGGGAATCCGGAGCATCAGCGCGACGTGCTACGATCGCTCCCGCTCGCGCAGTGGTCGGCGATCCTCGCGACCCCGGGCGTCACCTTCTTCTCCTTGCAGAAGGGTCCTGGTCGCCGCCAGCTCGACGCGCTCGATCACGCGCGCGTGATCGATCTCGACGCCGAGCTCCGCACACTCGGGGATACCGCCGCCGCGGTCGCCGCGCTCGATCTGGTGATCACCGTCGATACCGCGATCGCACACGTGGCCGGCGCGCTCGGCGTCCCTGTGTGGACACTGCTCCCACACGCGCCCGACTTCCGCTGGCTTCTCGAGCGATCGGACTCACCGTGGTATCCGACGATGACGCTCTGGCGACAGCCGACGCCGGGCGATTGGACGAGCGTCGTCGACGCCGTGGCCGCAGCGCTCCCGGATGCGCTCGCGAACGCGCCACGCCGCGCCGTGCAGCGGCCGGTGGGTGCGATCAGCGAGCGTGTGACGCTCGAGAGTGCCGACCGCCGTGCGGATGGACAGGTGCGCTTCGCGCTCTCGCTCCCCATCCGCGCGCTCCATGGCGCCACGCGCTTCGCGGAGTACGAGGCCGAACTGCTCGGCGCCGGGGCCGCGCGCGCGGTGCGCGACGTGCTCGACGCGGTGCTCGATCCCACGACCGCGTTCATCGATCTCGCGCCGGGGCTCGGGACGATGGCGGCGAGCGCGCTGACCTCGCCGCACGGCGTGGCGCGCGTGCTGCTGCACACCGCCGCGGACGAGGTGCTCGCGGCCCTGATCGACGTCGCCGGGCGCACGGCGGTCGGCCTCGCACCGATCGCGGTGGCCGACCCCAGCGTCGTCGCATCGCTCCCCGAGGTCGTCGACTGTGCCCTCCGACTCGACGCGACGCGACCGACGGATGAACTCACGGCGTGGGTAGATGGTGTGGCCGCGCCCGCGGCGATCGCGCTACTCGCGTGGGATGGCGGCGCGGCGAACAGCCGCGGCGCGTGGCAGCTCGCGACCGCGCGTGCGATGATGGTCTTCCGCGCGGAATGGCGCGAGGGCGAGGCGGTGCTCGATCTGGTGACCGAGCCGCCGGCGTCCGGCGACCTCATCGCGCTCGCACCGTCGGTGCTCGATCGCTTGCACCGCGACCGACCCGCAGCATCCGCTGCGCCGATCGCACTGGAGATCGATTGGGAGTGCGGATTGACCTCGGGATGGGGCACCTACGGCGCGCAGCTCGCACTCCACGCGGCGCGCGACCCGCGTGTGCGCCCGACGCTCTTGGTCGCGCCGACACTCGACGCACTCGATCCGCTCAGCGCGCGCGCGCTCGCCTCGCTCGTCGGCGGGGCATCGGCGGCGCCCGACGCGATCCGCTTGCACGCACTCGGGAACGGGTTCCACGGCGGGGCGGACCATCCGACCCCTGCGGCACGGCACGTCGGCGTGGTCTTCTTCGAGGATATGGCGATCGATGCGGCCGCGCGGGCGCGCGCGCTGCGTTACCCGACGATGATCACCGGCTCCCAGTGGAATCAGGCGATCGTCGAGGCGATGGGACATCCGCATGCGGCCTGTGTGCTGCAAGGGATCGACACGAGTGTGTTCCATCCCGCGCCGCGTCGTGGGGCGCTCGGTGACCGCTTCGTGGTGTTCAGCGGCGGGAAGCTGGAGTTCCGGAAGGGACAGGACCTCGTCGTCGCCGCGTTCCGCCGCTTCCACGCGTGGTATCCGGACGCGCTGCTGATGACCGCGTGGCACAACCACTGGCCGCAGACACTCGTCGGCCTCGACGCGGCCGGGCACGTGCGCGACCTCCCCGATGTGCAGCAGGGGCGGATCGATATCGTGGGATGGCTCGCGCGCAACGGGATCCCGGCGGACGCGGTGCTCGACCTCGGCGCGCAGCCGCAGCCGATGATCGCCCTCGCGATCCGCGAAGCGTCTGTCGCGCTCTTCCCGAACCGGGCAGAAGGCGGCACGAACCTCGTTGCCATGGAGACGATGGCGTGCGGCGTCCCGGCGATCCTCTCGGCGAACACCGGGCATCTCGATCTGCTCGTGCGCGGCGCGGGGATCGCGGCGGCGACACAGCGTGCGGTGACTGCGCACTGTCCCTTGTATGGCTCCACCGATGGGTGGGGCGAGTCGGATGTCGACGAGCTCGTCGAGGCGCTTGAGCGGAGCTACGCCGACCACACGGCGCGGCAGGCGTCGGGCGCGCAGAGTGCGGTGGCGATGCAGGAGCTGACGTGGTCGCGGCAGATCGCCGCGCTCCTCGATACGCTCGTTGCCGCGTGAACGCTAAAGTCCGTTCACGATGGTCCGATACTGGGTGAGTGTGAGCCACGGCAACAGTGCGGTGGCCGCTGAGGGAACGGATTCCCTCGACTCATTGCCAAGGAGATAGGCAGAATGCGTATCAACACGAATGTGGGCGCGCTGACCGCGGCCCGGAACGTCGGGATGGTGCAGAAGGCCGTCGCGTCGTCGTCCGAGAAGCTCTCGTCGGGCTTCCGGATCAACAAGGCGGCGGATGACGCCGCCGGTCTCGGCATCGCGAACATCCTTCGCTCGGACATCCGCTCGTTCAACCAGGCCTCGCGCAACGCGGAGCAGGCGAACTCGGTGTACAACATCGCCGAAGGCGCTGCGCAGAACGTGCAGAAGGTCCTCGAGCGCATGAAGGAACTAGCCGCGCAGGCCGCGTCGGACAGCGTGGACTCGAACGCGCGTACCCGCATCAACTCCGAGTTCGGCTCGCTTCGTTCGGAGATCACGCGCGTCGTGAACACGACGAAGTTCCAGGGCCAGACGCTCCTCAACGGCTCGTACGGCGCGTCGGTGACGAGCACCGCGTTCGGCGGCACGTCGGGCGTCTACGCCGTCGATTCCGTCGGTGCAGCGGCCGGCTCGTACACGCTGTCGAACAGCGCGACGGTCGCCTCCCTCTCGGGCGCCTCGGGCACGCAGACGGTCGCGTTGACCGCCAGCTCCGCCCAGACGTTGAACTTCTCGAACTTCGGCGTCTCGGTCCGCACGAGCAACGCGGTCGCCGACGGCACGATGGCCGGCAGCATCACCGTCACCGCGGGGTCGGGCACCTTCCTCGTCGGTGCCTCGGGCGCCTACACGGGCAACGACACGATCTCGATCTCGGGCTCGTCGCTCAACCTGACCGCCAGCAACCTCGGCATCGCGTCCAGCGCGACGGACACGCTCGCGAACGCGCAGACCGCGTTGGCGAACCTGGACACCGCCATCGGCGTCGTGAACACCGCGCTCGGCGTGATCGGCGCCGGCCAGAACCGCATCGACGTGGCCGTGGACACGCTCAAGACCAGCATCCAGAACTTCGCTGCGGCTGAGAGCACGATCCGCGATCTCGACATGGCGGACGAGATGGTGAAGTTCTCGAAGAACCAGATCCTGGTGCAGGCGGGCACGGCGATGCTCGCGCAGGCCAACCAGTCCGGCCAGGGCGTTCTCTCGCTCCTCCGCGGGTAATCGCGGCCGAGCACGCACGACTGACGTCGCTCCCGGAGCCGCTCCTGGCTCCGGGAGCCTCGTCATAAACAGCGCCTCAGGGCGCAGTGAGCTTCCCGATGGACCCGGTCGCAGGATTCAGCGGACTTCAGAGCGGCGTGCAGTGGCGCGACATGGTCGATCAGATCATGGCGATCGAACAACGCCGTCGACTCGACCCGCTCTCGGCGCGGCAGAAGAGCGCGACCGAGGCCTCCACCGCGTGGAAAGAGTACGGCGCCGTCGCGACCAAACTCCGCGACGCCGCCCGCACGCTCCGCGATGCGACCGCGTTCGACCAGTTCACCACGAAGGTCTCGAAGAGTGCGGAGAGCGATCGCGAGCTGTTGACCGCCTCCGCCGGCAGCACCGCCGCCCCCGGTCGATACGAGGTCGAGGTGCGCGCCCTCGCGCGGGCCGAGAAGCTCGGCAGTGCGTTCTTCACCGACGCGAGCGTGGCACGCGGGCTCAGCGGGACCGTCGCGCTCAACGGGCAGGCCGTCACCATCGCGACGACGGATTCCCTGACCGCGATCCGCGACAAGATCAACGCGCTCAACGGCGGGACGACGCCGACCGGCGTCACCGCGACGCTCCTCACCACCAGCGCCGGGACGCGCTTGGTGCTCACGAGCGATGAGACGGGCGCGAACGGGATCGACACGGTCGACGCGGCGAGTGGCGTCCTCGCATCGCTCGGGATCGATGATGGTACGACGCGCGCGAACATCACGGCCGACGGACGGACGCAGTCACAGCGCGTGAGCTCGACCACGGCGGCGATCGCGACCGCGCTCGGGATCCCGATGCCGAGCCCGTCGACGATCAAGGTCGGGGGCCAGACGATCACCGTCGACCTCGCGGTGGACTCACTCGCGACCATCGCCGCGCGCATCGTCTCGGCAACCGGCGACGCGAACAGTGCGACGGTGACGAGCGAGTCGGTGGACGGTCGCACGCGCTATCGTCTCGTCACGAATGGTGCCGTCGAAGCCGACGGCAGCGTGAACCTCGCCGCCAGCCAACGCGCGCTCGCGGTCCTCGGCTTCACGCGCGCCAGCCGCGGCGCCATCGCGCAGACAGTGGCGAGCGAGAACAGCTTCGGCGATACCAACACCGCAGGGACGGCGAGCACCGCGACGCTGCTCACGAACCTCTCGGTGAACGGACAGTCGCTCGCGCTCGCCGTCGGCGACGTGGTCAACATCGGCGGCCGCGCCGGTGATGGGAGCGCGATCACGCGCACCATCACCATCGGCGCCGGCACGACCGTGCAGGACCTGCTCAACACCATGAACAGCGGCACCGGGAGCTTCGGTGCGGCCACGCGCAGCGCGACCGCCGCGCTCACCAGTGGCCGACTCGCGGTCACCGACGGCAGCGCCGGCGACTCCCAGCTCGCGGCGAGTCTCACGGTCACGCGCAGCGGCGGAGGCACCGTCTCGCTCGGCGCCTTCTCGACAACGAACGGC
>JAIETI010000063.1 GCA_019745365.1 Gemmatimonadaceae bacterium
TGGGCGACGCGGTGACGGCGGGCGCCGCGACGGTGCCCCCGATCCACGTGCTCGGGTTCTCCCAGGGCGCGACCACCGCGAGTCGTTGGGTGGCGCTGGGGCGCACCGCACCGACGCGCTTCATCGCATGGGGTGGCGCGATCGCGCCCGAGCTCCCTCTCACTCCGGACGCAAAGCTGCGTCAGAGCGCGCTCGTGCTCGTGCTCGGCGACCGCGACAAGTTCATCTCCGCGGAACGGGCCGCAGAAGAAGAGGGACGCCTCGCAGCCGCGGGCGTCCCTTTCTCGACCGTGCGATTCGCTGGCGGGCACCGTCTCGACGATGCCACGCTCAGCGCACTCGCGGGTGCGTAGCCGCTTACTTGTCGTCGCCTGACGCTTCGGCGGCGAGCGCCTTCGGGCTCTTCGGGTCGATCTTGAGGATCTCACCAGCCGCCGCCTTCACTTCGGCGCTCGGCTTGCCCGCCTTCGCCACCGCATTCATCTCACAGATGCGCGAGATCGTCGCGCGCGGGTACACCGTCGCACCATTGCGCGCCGCCGTGATCGCCACATCCCACTTGCCTTCCTTGCTCGCCTTCTCGCAGCTCTTCTCCGCGGAGAGTTGCTTGCGCGCGTCCTGGAGATCGCGCGAGATGATCGCGGCGGCCTTGTCGAGCTTGTCCGCTTCGGCGACGACGAGCGGCTGCTGCAACTCTTGGTCCTTCGCGAGGATGAGCTTCGCTTCGATGCGATAGCCGGTCTCGGTCTTCGTCACCTCGGACTCGATGTACTCATCGGTCTTCAGGAGCTTGGCGAGGCGGTTCACGTCATCGGACGAGAGCGCTTCGTCGACGGGGTAGCCTGAACCGTCGAGCGTACGGGCGACGTCCGCGCGCGGGAGCACCCAGAGCGTGCGGAACGGGATGTCGGCGCTGAAGCGGCCGGTGAGGGCGTCCGCGGCAGCCGCTGCGAGCTTCTTGTCAGCGGCCTTCGGCGTGGCGACGAGGAACCGCGGCGCATCCGGATTCGGGATGCGCACCATCTGTGCCTGCACAGGGAGCGCGGCGGCCACGAGGCCGCCGATGAGGACGAATGAACGGAAGGACGAGTGAGAACGCATATCACACACCTCCAAGGGAGTCGACGCGAGAGCTAGATCACCACCAGTCAGTATCGGCAGGTGGGGTGCGACTCCTTACCGCGCGGGTGTGTGGCGGTCAGTCCTTGCCGCGAAAGCGGCGGATCGCGCGGCGATCATCCTTCCGGTCAGGCTTGCCGCCGTCCGGATCGAAAGCGGGAGCGGCGTAGCGCATCTGTTGACTGAGCTTCTCGCGCGCGGCGCGAGACGCCGGCGTCTCCTCATAGAGTTCTTGTGCCACACTCGCCGGGCCGCGGCGCGCAGAGAGGGCGCGGACAGTGATGATGTGCTCGAAGGCACCAAGCCGGATGCGCACCGTCTCGCCGACGTGGACGTCGCGGGAGGGCTTCACGCGCTGGCCGCCGATCTCGACCTTGCCGCCGTTGATGGCCTCGGTCGCAAGCGCGCGGGACTTGAAGAAGCGCGCGGCCCAGAGCCATTTGTCGAGGCGCACGTCCGCGCCATCTTCGCTATCATCAGGGCGAGCCATGCCACGAATCCTAACGGGTTGGAAACCCGCCCTCGGCCATCAGTAGCTTGTCCAGAATGCGCATGGACGCAAGGGAAGCCGACACGCGACGTGGGCACGAAACCGCCATTGCGCTAGCGGCGGGCTGCAACTGGTCCGCGATACCGTCGTGCACGCGGTTGAATGCCATCATGTATGCTGTGTAGTCGCCAGTCGTAATGGTGAATCCACGTGCGCTGAGTGCTTTCCGCCCGAAGCTGTCGTACGGAGCGAACACGGCAGGATTGCACATGAAAGCTGCTTTTGATGCGAACGAGGACGGCGTCCGGCGCAGGGGCGTCCACTCGTTGTCTCTGATCGTCTTGGCGAATTCCTCGACGCTTGCAAAGAGCGCCATTCTACTTGCTGAAGAGTCCTGCCACTTGCGGCGAAACTCGTTCACAAGCAGGCCGAGTACGTCCGGCTTGTGTTCGCCAAGAAGCGTGCGACCGACGCTCCACTTGTCGAGAAAGTGCCCGAACTCGGTGAGGTCCTGTCGCGACCTGCCGTCGGTACGGCAGAACCACTCGTGAGCGGCGCCTTCTCCTCCCGCCCATTCACGGAGGGCTTCGGACTTCGCCCACGACAAGTGTCGTGCGTTCGTCGCTCGCAGTGGTTCCCCATTCCGATAGGGAACGTCTTCGGCGGGGCCAGGGGCTCCTCGGGGGATTCGCAAAGTTTGAAGCGGGCGCAATCCTGACGGAACCGTCAATCTGGTGCTTCCACCACCATCCATCGTAGCACCGCGCGGAGCATTCGCATCCGATACGCACAAGCTGGTCTCGTGCGCCGATTGGACCAGACGCCGAAGCTTATCAAGTTGCGCATCGATGAGTGCGAGGTTTCCGTCAAACCTCAATCGCATCTCGTCTTCGCCGTACCAAGCCCCCGCATTCACCGAGCCGACTAGCGCGACGGGGAGGTTTTCTCGTCGGCTCCATGTGCCGTCCTTATAGAGAGGCACATTCAGAAACTCGAGCCCAACTTCGAGGAAGACACGTCCGCGCCGCACGCCAGGCTTCGCCGAGGTGCGAAAGCGCGCGTACTCTCCCGTCGGCGAGTACGCCTCGGTGTCCTTCAACGCGGCTGCGAACTGACAGAAATCTCTGACGAGCGTGTGCTCGACAAGCGGTAAAAGCTCCACTCTTCTCTGAAACTCCGACATCCCAGACCCTGCTGGTGGTTTCGGCATCCAAAGCTTCTGTGGTGGCGGCGACGCGCGGAATTAGAGAGAGACGGAGGCCGCTCGTGGCGAGGGTCAACGCCTAATCGTGCGCCTACTGGCGCGGATGTGCAACCGGGCCCGCGGCCCCGCCGACGCAGCTGCACCGGGTGCACCGGGTGCACCGGGTGCGCCGGGTACGTCGAGTAGGTCGAGAGCATTGTCAGTGCCCCATACGTGCTTTTTGGAGCAGTCCGCCGACTGCCTCATCAACCCACGCTGGAGCACCCCGTGTTAGAGAGCTGTTCCCCTTCCCATGTCGTGTCGGCCCCCGCCGAAGCTCGCGTCTCCCCGCCTGGCCGATCGCGCGCCGAATCGCGTGGACGCGTACCCGCACGCAATGCTCGGTGGTCGGACTTCCCTGGTACTGAGCCGCTGCGAGCGTGGGCAGCCGACCTTCGCGCGGCATTCGCTGCCGCGCAACCCGAGCTAGAGCCTTGGGACCTTATCGGGCGCGCCGTCGTGTTGCTGACGGAGGATGAGGAACGTTGCACAACGTTGCTCGCGATGGCGGCTGCCGAAGCCGACATGGCCTTCATGCGCGTGTCAGCAAGCGACGTACCGGAGTTCCTCGAGCGCGAGCGCGGCGCAGCTGGCGTTCCGGCCATCGTCTATCTCGAGCCCGCGGTGTGGGCGCTCTCATCGGATGAGCGCGGAGATGGTGTGTCCGAGGCCGAGGCGGGGGCAATTCATTCGGCGATCGAGGCGCTGCTCGCGCGCTTCTATCCGGCGTGCCCGCTCATCCTCGCGACGTCAATCGAGGAGCTCACCTCGCTCGATGCGCGGCTCAGGCGCGAAGGCGCCTTCGATCGGTACTTCAGGATTCCCGCGGTCGACCCAGAGTCGCTCGGGATGCGGATCGTGGCAGCCCTTGGCCGAGAGAACTGCGCTCCGTCGCTGGCGACGAATGCTACCAGACTGGGCATGCTCTTCGCGCGCGACTTCGCGACTGAGCGTCGCCGCTCTCTGGCGATCCTCCGCCTCCGTCGGCTTTCGCACCGCGAACGACGGAGACTCGAGTTCCTCGATGTGCTTCAGGTCTCGATCCACGGTTTTGCTGAATCGTACCACCGCGCCGATCAGACGCCGGAGCAGCGTCGCCTCGCGGCGGTGCACGAGGCCGGACACGTCGTTGCGGCAATCGTGGGGACCGATGGTCGTAACACTCCGGAGTGCGCTTCGATCGTCCCGTCGGCGCTCTCGACGGGAGTCGTCGTTGACTCGTTGACCTTTCACCACGAGTCGGGAGATCACTTGTCGTACGCGGGAATGCGTCAGCAGGCGCACATGCACCTCGCCGGTCGAGCTTCGGAGGAGTTGGTGTTCGGGACCTCACTCGTCACAACCGGTGCCTGTGAGGATCTCCGGCAGGCCACGATGCTGGCGGGCCGTGCGTTCGGACAGTGGGGTTTCGCGCCGGCAATGGAGAGCCCCGGTCGGTCTGCGTCGAACCTCGCCGTCGCGCTTCCTCAGAGTGGCAACTATACCGCGTCGACGGATGCACACATCGAGGCGCTCAGTCGCGAGTTCCTTCGCATCGAGTATGCTGTGGTCCACGCGATGCTCGCGGAGAACCGCGCCCTTCTCGAAGCGGTATCCGAAGCGCTGCTTCGGAACGGCGCGATCGATCAAGAGGGCTTGATCGAGCTGGTGGAGGACCATGGGACCGCTGCGCTGCGGGGGAGGTTGAAGTCCAGAGAACACGCGGCGCTCGACGGCCCGCCGCCACCGGACACCCGTGGCACAGTGGCTTCGCACGCACCTTGGCCGCAGATTCACAACCATGTCCACAGCGGCGAAGGCGACTCGTTGGATCGACCTGCTCGCAGCGCTGCTGGCGCGCCGATACCCGGTGGCGTTTGAGCAACTCGCGAAGGACGTACCCGCCTACAGGGCGCCGGGTCAGCAACTCGGCGCTCGGATGCGGATGTTCGAGCGAGACAAGGACGAACTGCGGAAGTTGGGGGTGCCGATCGAGACCGTCGAGCTCGCAAGTGAGACAAAGCACTATCGGCTCGCGTCGAGGAACTTCTACCTGCCGCGACTCGGATTCGACGCGAGAGAGGGCACAGCTCGTCCGCCATCCAAGTCCGCGGAGGGGAACCGCCCCCCAGAGGTGACGTTCTCGGTGGAAGAGTACGAGATGATCTTGCGGGCCGCGGCGAGGGCGCAAGATCTCGGACACCCTTCGATAGCTCGTGACGCGGTCGCAGCAGTACAGAAGCTCTCGTTCGATCTTCCAATCATCGATCCCGAGTCGACGGAGTGGATCGTCCCTACGCCCGCGGCTGGCGACTCCGTGATTCTCGCGGTGCTCGATGATGCGCTCCAGCGGCACAAGACGGTGCGGCTTACCTACCGCTCTAACGAGCACGGAGTCGTGTCGCGTCGCGATGTCTCGCCTTACGGGCTGCTCATGCTTCGGGGGCGGTGGTTCCTCGTTGCGCTGGACAACCGGGCGTCTGCAGTGCGGCACTTTCGCGTTTCGCGAATCTCGCGGGCCGTGGTAAGCGTGCGCAACGCGCAGCGCGCCGATTTCGACGTCCCGTCGGACTTCGATATCCGTGATCTGAGTGAAGAGCGGCGCGCGTGGGAGCTCGGTGACGGCCGCCCGATCTCCTCCGTGGTCGAATTCGACTTCTCGGATGCCGTCGCGGCGAGAGGCGCTGAGCTCGGTGAGCGGCTGACGAGTGGTCGCGCCTCCTCGCGGCGTTTCGCCGTGCGCCGACCGGAATCGTTCGTTCGGTGGCTGCTCGCCTTCGCTGGAGCCGCGCGTCCGATATCTCCCCACGCAATCGTCTCCGCGTGGCGTGCAGCAGCAAAGGATGCGTACGCCAACTACGCTTCTGCGGACCGAGGGGAGTCGTGACCAAGCGCTCCGCCGACAGCGCCTCCGATCAGCTGAACCGGGTCCTGATTGCTCTGGCATGGCTTTCGGACGGACAGCCGCATCGCCTCCGCGACCTCGCGACGCGCGTGCAGGTCGACGAACGTCGGCTGAGGAGTGACCTCCTCGCGATCGCCTCGAGGACTGATGACGAGTCGCTGGGGGCCCTCGTCGGCTCGCGCCTTTCGTTGGACGACCGCACCGTGCAACTTCACCTCTCTCTCTTTCGTCGGCCGATGGCGCTCTCGCCGCGCGAAAGTAGCGCCATCGAGTTGGGCCTTGCGCTGATCCAACACGAGTGGCCCCGCGCCGAGGCCGCAGTTGCTCAGAGCGTGCGAAGGCGCGTGTCGCGCTTGACTACTTCGCCCGTCACGTCGAGTTCGAATGCACCTATCCATGCAATCGCGGAGGGTATGACCGAAGTCGCGCGCCAGAGTCTGCAGGCGCTGCGAGGTGCCCTCAAGACATCGCGGAAGGCTCGGCTTCAGTACCAGTCGTTCAGCGCAACGTCCGCGAGCGCTCGCACGGTGCACCCATTCGGACTCGTGCTGGTCAGGGGGATGTGGTACCTCGTAGCCCACTGCGAGCGCGTTCGAGCCCTCCGCATATTCCGGCTGGACCGGATGGTCAGTGTTCGTGTGCTCGCAAGCCCATCAGCGAAACGCGGCGACGAGGAGCTCCGTGCGACGCTCGAGCGCGGGCGCGCCATCGTGAAGGGAGCGACGGAGCGCCTCCGTGTGCGGTACTCCCGCAAGGTCGCTCCGTGGATCCGCGAGGACTTCGACGTGCTCGAACAAGAAGACGGAAGTGTCGTGGTCGAGCACCCACTTCGCGACGACGCGTGGGCGCTGCGCCACGTCATGGCGTATGGTCCCGATGCGCTCGTGATCGAGCCGACGCGTATCAGGGACGAAGTAGCATGTCGATTCAAGGCCATCGCTCGACCACGTCCTAGGGCCGCCAAGCGGCGTTCGAGTTAGCGCCGTTCGATCTCCAGAACGCTCACATTCTGGAATGCTGGATACTGCCGCTGAATCTCAGCGCGCACGGCGAACTCCGAGTCGCCGTACACTGTCACGACGACGCGATTCGCCTTGCGTTGCTCCTCCGAGCCATCGGTGTACTCGAACGTCACGCTGAATGTCTGGTACTTCGGCATACCCATCCCTCGGTTGAGATGCGTGTTCAGGGGGCAAGGGGCCCGTGAGCCTCGATGTCCGGATGTCGGAGTCTCTCGCGGCGCACTGACAGTCGGGTGAACGCCGTGCGATCCACAGGAGGTCGCAGCCGACCCGGCTAGGACTGTCAGACCCCGCTGGCATCCTTGAGGAGACACCATTCTCGGGAGCGTTACGATGGGCTCAGCTGTCGAACTTGTGATCTCCATGCGCGTCGAAGGGCAGGAGCAGCGGTATCCGCTCGGTTCGCATCACCTCGAGGCGATCGTCGGTCACCACCTGAACGATCTCGATGTACTCGCCGATCTCTACCTCGTCGCGCTGAAACATCCGTCCTCGGCGGTGCGCCGTTCGGCGCTCTCGCATGACGGGCTACCCTTCGACGCCGTCGAAACCCTCGCCGACGATTCCTCGACTGCGGTGCGGCTCGCACTCTCGTCTCACCCTGCGTTTCGCCGAGGCGCACCGGAGGAAATGATCCTCGCCTTGGCCGAGTCAGACCCCGACATCGCCGAATCGGTCGCCGGAAACGTCGAGAGCTTCGAGAACGCCGACACGATTGCACTGTGTACTTCTCTGGCTCAACACCCTGATCCAGCGGTGCGACGGGCGCTCGCGTTGAACTCGGGTACTCCTATCAGTTGGGTGCGCCATCTGGCCAAGGACGAGTCTCCCGACGTCGCTCAAGCGGCTTCACAAGCACTCCTACGCCGACGGCGATGAACACCCTCTTGTGGTCGCGAGGCGCACATCCGCGCCATCTTCGCTATCATCAGGGCGAGCCATGCGACGAATCCTAACGCTCTGTGTCTGTGCCGTCGCGGGGTGCGCCGGCGATCCACCACCGCCCCCGGCGCGCTCCGCGGCCGCGGTCGCGCTCGATGCGAGCGACTCGATCGCGCGCGCGGCGGCCGCCGTCACGCGCACCGGACGCTGGGACGCGCCGCAACTCATCGAGCGGCTCGTCCGCGCCGGCCTCGCACCGATCGCCGACAGCACCGCGCCGCCGCGCGCGCCCTGGTTCAAGGTGGCGCCCGCGGCCTATCGCGTGGGGCACGCGACGCTCTTCGTCTGGATCTACGCTGACTCGTCGGCACGGAAGCGCGCGCTCGCCACGGTCGATACGCTCACGGCCGCGCCGACAGGCACCGCCTCACCGTTCGGGATCGCTCGGCTCTTCGTCCAGCAGAACAACATGGCCGCGGTGCTGATCGACGGCTCCGAGCGCCAACAAGAGCGCGTCCGCCTCGCGATCGAAGCCGGGCTCGGCGCTCCCTGATCGTGCTTAGGCGGCGCGCGCCGCGCCCGTGCTGAGCTGCGCCCTGGCCCACGCCAACGACTCCACGTAGCGCCGACCGAGTGTGCCGAGGTCGATGTCGGCCTGGACAGCGGTCGTCATCGCGCGCGGCCAGTCGCCACATTCGTACGCCTCGACAGTTTCGAGCACCGCGCCGAACCACTCGGCGCGATCGCGAAGTGCCGCGTGCACGTCGGGCGCGAGCTCCAAACGATCGAGCAGCGCCGGCATCGGCGTGCCGGTGATCACATCAAGCAACGAGAAGAAGCCGACGAGGAAGAGCGAGGGTGCCGCACGTGGCACGCCGGCCTCGCCCGCGAGGAGTTCGCAGAGATGCCCGCGCACGAGCGAACTGCGCGCGAGCTCTTCGCGCACGCCACCGCCATCGCCGCTCATCCAGAGGAAGGCGATCCATCGGTAGAGCGCGTCGCGTCCCATCAGTCGGAGCGCGTGGCCGATCGACCAGACGCCGCTGGTCCCGAGCGACGCGGAGTTCACGATCTTGAGCAGCTTGTAGCCGAGCGCCACGTCGCGCTGGAAGGCGCGTTCGATGTCGGCGTCGCTGCGGTCGGGATCACGCAGCGCCTGCAGGAGCTGGAGCACCTCGAGCTGGTCGGGCGCGAGCACGCGGCGCACGATCGTCTCGGGTTGTGCCGCGCGGTAGCCGGTGAAGAACGAGGCACCGAGCTTCACGAAGCGCTCGCGCTGCCCGCGGTCGCCCACGTTGCGTGTGACCACGGAGACGCCCCGCGCACGTCCGACCGCGATCGCCGCGTGCACCGCGGTCGCGTCGCGCGCGGCGACGTCGATATGGACCGCGCGGCACCCCGCGAGGAGGACGCTTGCCGGCGCGCCCACATGGAAGTCGTCGAGCGCGAGCTGCCACCCGGCGCGGTAGAGCCCCGCGAAGGAACGCCCGAGCGCGTCGTCGACGGCGAGGTCGGCGGGGAGAGCGAGCACGACCTGCTCCTTTGGCAGCAGTCGGATGGCATCATCAAGGAGCAGTGCGCGCGAGGCGTGGATCCACGCCGGGCGGCCGTCGGTCACCTCGCCCACGCCGATCTGCAGGAGCTGCTGGACGAGCGCGCGTGCATCCTCCGCCGCTTCGGGGGCGGCGTGGTGGTGCGCGAGTTCGAAGGCGACGAGGCGCTCTTGCGCGTCGAAGATCGGTCGGCGGGCGAGGAACACGTCCATATCGATCGGGTATCGACCTCTCGCGGCGCGGAGTCCAGCGCTGGACATTCGACAACCGAGTAGCGAGCCTACTAGCACCGTCGGTACCCCCCCTCCTCTGAGCCATCCCCGATGCACTCCGTCCGTACCCTGATCACCGCCGCGCTCCTCCCGGCCGCGCTCCTCGCGCAGGACCTCCCCAAGGGCGCCGATCTCGTCGCCAAGCACAACGCGGCCGCGGGTGGGCGCGCGGCGTGGGAGAAGCACAGCTCCATCCACCTCGTCGGGACGTTCGGGATCGCCGCGATGGGACTCGAAGGGGCGATGCACGTGTACCGCGCGAAGCCCGCCCTGAGCTACACCGATATGCAGCTCGGCGCGATGGGGAGCGTGCAGAACGGGTTCGATGGCACCACCGCTTGGGCGATCGACCCGCAGCGTGGCGCGCTGCTCCTCGAGGGGAAGGATCGCGATGCGGCGGCGCTGGCAGCGGACTTCTTCTCCGATGTGAAGGATGCGTCGAAGTTCAAGTCGATCGAGACGCAGGCGGTGGTCGATTTCGAAGGACGGAAGGTCTACAAGGTGCTCTTGACGCGACCCGACTCGATCCAGGCGACGGTGTATTTCGATGTCGAAACCGGACTTGAGGCGGGGATGACGGTTGAATCCGACACGCCGATGGGGAAGACGTCGGTCACCTCGATCCTCAGCGACTACAAGGACTTCGGCGGCATCAAGATCGCGACAAAGCGGGTCCAGCGACTCCCGCAGTTCGACGTGGTGAACACGTTCACCGCGGTGGAATTCGACGCGGTGCCTGCGACCGTCTTCGCGCTCCCCGACGCGATCAATGCGCTCATCAAGAAGTAGGGTGCCCCGCGTCGCTGCGTAGTTCGGACCAGCACCGGACAGCCAATTTGGACCAATAGCTAGACAGCCGAAAGCCACAGCGAAGTGCTGATTGGAACTCAACAGTAGCGAAAAGGCGTTCTTCAGCGAGATTGTGACGAACGCTTTTCTCCATTCCGAGACGGATGTCTGATTCGCTTGCTCGCCGCGCCGTAGAACGACTCGCCGAGTCGCTGCACCTCGACGCGGATATCGGGGCCTTCCGCGCGGAAGCCGCGCGACTGACCCTCGATGAGACCACCCCTGCGGCGCTCGTCGAGTCGATCGTCGATCTCGCCGGGAGGCTGCAGCTCGTCTGTCTTCGCCGCAGTCATCGCCGGGGGGAGCTCGACGAGTCGCTGGCCGACGATCAATTGCCGCTCGTCCTCGTCGGGACGCATGGGGAACGTCCGGTCGTCGCGCTCCTGAGCGCGGCCGATCGCACCCGCGTCGCGGCCACGATCCTCGGCCGTGGCGAGGAACGCAGCGTGGTCGCGGAGCGCGGCGAGATGGCAAGCGCTCTGGGATGGGATGGCGAGTTGATCGCGGTGCTCGCGCCGACGAGCGTGGCACGCCCCGCGGCCCACACGGGGACGCCCGCGAACCCCGGCCGTCGTCTTCTCGATCTCGTGCTCGAGGAGAAGCAGCACGTCAGTCTCGTCTGGCTCTACGCGGTGCTCGTCGGGGTCTTCGGCCTCACCCTGCCGCTGGGCGTCCAAGCGATCATCGGGCTCGTCTCTGGCGGCTTGATCCTGCAGCCCGTCGTGATCCTGATCGCGTTCGTGGTCGTCGGCACGCTCGCGACGGGGGTGCTCCAGATCCTCCAGCTCAGTGTGGTCGAGACGATCCAGCAGCGCGTCTTCGCGCGCCTAGCGCTCGAGTTCTCATTTCGCGTGCCACGGCTCGCGCTGGAACGCGTGCTCGATGTGAATCTCCCGGAGCAGATGAACCGCTTCTTCGAGATCCTCACGATCCAGAAGAGTCTCGGCAAGCTCCTCACCGAGACGACGGCCGCAGTGCTCTCGATTCTCTTCGGATTGATCCTCCTCACCTTCTATCACCCGTACTTCACCCTGTTTGGGATCCTCCTCGGTGCGGGGCTGTACGGGATCTTCCGTTGGTCCGGACCGAAGGGGCTCGAGACGAGCATGCTCGAGTCGAAGTACAAGTACCGCGCGGTGCATTGGCTCGAGGAGACCGCGCGCGCGATCACCGCCTTCAAGTTTGCCCCGAGTTCGACGTTGGCGCTCGAAGGGATGGACGCGCACGTCGGCGGCTACCTCAAGTACCGCGGCAAGCACTTCAAGGTGCTCGTGCAGCAGGCGCTCAGCATGGTCGTGTTCAAGACGATCATCACCGCGGGGCTCCTGATCCTCGGCAGTGTGCTCGTGATCAATCGGCAGATCTCGCTCGGCCAGTTCGTCGCGTCGGAGATCGTGATCGTGATCGTCCTCGCGGGGATCGAGAAGCTGATCCTCTCGCTCAGCGATGTGTACGACATCCTCACGGCGGTCGAGAAGCTGGGGCACGTGCGCGATCTGCCCCTTGAGCGGACGGGTGGATTGACGCTGGCGGCGGGCGCGCGGCAGGGAGTCGCGATCGACGTGCGCGATCTCACGTATCAGTATCCGGGTTCGGGGCGCACACTGCATGGGTGCTCGGTGGCGATCCAGCCGGGTGAGCGCGTCGCGATCACGGGAAACGAGGGGAGCGGGAAATCGACGCTCCTGCAGGTCATCGCCGGGCTCCTCCCCGCGTACAGCGGCACGCTCGCGTGGGACGGGATCACGGTGCGGGACCTCGATCCGGCGGGCTCGCGTGCAAGCAGCGGGCAATACCTCTCCAGCACGGATCTGTTCGACGGCACGGTGGAGCAGAACGTCTCGGTCGGCCGCGTGGCGGTGGATGCGCTGGTGGTGCAACGCGCGCTCCGCGACGTGGGGCTCGAGGAGTGGGTGCAGTCGCTGCCGCACGGCGCGGCCACGCCGCTCACGAACGGTGGCCGCAGCCTCCCGCGCGCCGCCGCCGCCCGTCTCCTCCTCGCGCAGGCGATCGCGGGCGCTCCGCGCCTAGTGCTGTGCGACGACTTCTTCGCGTTCCTTGAGCATGGCGCTCGGCGGGCGATCACGGCGCTGCTCACCGATCGCACGCGCCCGTGGACGGTCGTCGCGGTGTCGCACGATCCGGAGTTCTTGGCGGCGTGCGATCGCGTGATCGTGCTGCGCGACGGGCATGTGCACGCCGTCGGCGACTGGGCTTCGCTCCGCAGTGATCCCTTTGTCCGTGATGTCGTGCCGAGCGGGGAGGCCGTCTGATGCACACCACCGGCTCGCACCCGATCCCGGACGACGCGGGGCTGCACGCAGCGCGTGCGTCGCTGCACTCCACGCGCTTGTTGAACGCGCCGAGTTCGCACCGCACCTTCTTCCGGTGGGTGGCCGGGCTCGCCGCTGTCGGTTTCGCCGCGCTCTTCCTCCCGTGGCAGCAGAACGTACAAGGGACCGGGCGCATGACGGCGCTCAACCCGGAGGACCGCCCGCAGACCGCGAACGTGGTGATCGGTGGCCGCATCGAGGAGTGGTTCGTCCAAGAAGGACAGTACGTCCGCCGCGGGCAGCCACTCGTGCGGCTCTCCGAGGTCAAGGACATTTACCTCGATCCTCGTACGGTGCAGCGCACCCAGGAACAGGTGCAGGGGAAGTCGACGGCGATCACGTCGAAGATGGCGAAAGCGGACGCGCTCGTGCGGCAGATCAGTGCGCTCGAGGATGCGTTGCGGCTCTCGTTAGAGAAGGGGCGCAACAAGGTCGTGCAGTACGAAGCCGCGGTGCAGGCGGCAGCGCTCGATTCCGGGATCGCCGCCTATCAGCTTGACCGCCAGCGCAAGCTCTTTACCGAAGGGTTGAAAGCCCTGACCGAGCTTGAAGCCGCGCGCATCAAGAGCCAGAAGGCCGACGCGACCCTGGTCGAGAAGCGCAACGAGCTGCTCAACGCGCGCATCGAGCTCGGGTCGCTCGCGGCCGAGTACGGGGAGAAGATCGCCAAGGCGAGTTCGGAGCTCGCGGCCACTCGCGCCGATGTCGGTGAAGGGAACGCCGATGTGGCGAAGCTCCGGAACACGTATTCGTCGCTCGCGCGACGGGCGGAACTGTTCACGGTGCGCGCGCCGCAGGACGGCTATGTCGTGCGCGCACTGAAGGCTGGCGTGGGTGAGATCGTAAAGGACGGCGAGGCGATCGTCACCGTGCAACCTGCCACGCCGAAGGTCGCGGTGGAGCTGTACGTGAAGGCGATGGACGTGCCGCTGCTCCGAAAGGGCCGGAAGGTCCGCTTGCAGTTCGACGGATGGCCGGCGCTCCAGTTCTCGGGGTGGCCCTCGGTCTCCGTCGGCACCTTCGGCGGTGAGGTCGCCGTCATCGATCTCGTCGATTCGAAGGAAGGGAAATATCGCGTGCTCGTGATCCCGGATCCTCAGGATGAACCGTGGCCCGCGCAGTTGCGCGTCGGTTCGGGCGTCTTCGGGTGGGCGATGCTCGACACGGTACGCGTCTGGTTCGAACTCTGGCGTCAGCTCAACGGCTTCCCGCCCACGGTCGAGCCGCCGACGGACGCGGGGATGGGGGGCACGACGAAGAGCGCATCGGCCAAGGACGGCGGGAAGACGTGAGCGGTCCTCGATGGCTCATGAGCGTCGCTTCGGCCGTGCTCGCCGCAGCGTCGCTCGGTGCGCAACCGTCGGCGCGCCCCACCGCGCCGATTGTCGCCGACAGCGGCACGCCGTTGGCGTTCGACGCGTTCTACGCGCGCGTGCAGCGCTTCCATCCCGTCGTGCAGCAGGCTCGGCTCCTCGCGGCGCAGGCCGACGCCGAGCTGCGTGTCGCCTACGGCTCATTCGACCCGCAGCTCTCCGTCTTCTGGGACAAGAAGTCGTTCAACGGGATCGGCTACTACGACGAGACCGAGTTCAAGGCGACCGTCCCCACGCCGTTCGGCATGGACGTGAAGCTCGGGTACGATCGCGCGGCGGGGCAGATCATCAATCCCGAGCGCGCGACGCCGAGCACCGGCCTCTACCAACTCGGTGTGGCGATCCCGATCGGACAGCGGATCGTCACCGATGAGCGCCGCAACGCCGTCCGGCAAGCGAAGGCGCTCAAGGACGTCGCCGACGGCGATCGACGCGGCGTCGTGAACAGGCTTCTGCTCGACGCGACCAAGGACTTCGGGCGATGGTATGAGGCCGCGCGTCGGCGCGCGATCGCGCGCGAGGGCGTCCAGCTCGCGAGCTTTCGTCTGAGTGCCGTGCGGGAGCGTGTGCGGCAGGGCGACGCACCGGCGATCGACACGATTGAGGCGAGTCTCGAGGTGCAGCGCCGCGAGGTGACACGGCTGGATACCGAACAGGCGGAGTACGTCGCGCGGCTCGCCGTGTCGGCGTATCTCTGGGATGACCGCGGCGACCCCGTCGATCCTTCCCCCGATGCGGTCCCGTCACTCCTAGGGCTCGACCTCGCCGCGCGGGTGGACTCGACGGCGCTCCCGCGTTGGCTCGCGATGGCCGAAGAACGGCACCCGGAGCTGGTGAAGATCAACGGCCGCGTGCGCCAAGCCGAGGCGCAACGCCTGTTCGTGGGACAGCAGCTCCTGCCAGCGGCGTCCGTCGAAGTCAGTACCCTCACGTCCGGTGACCGGCGCAATCGGATCATCGCCTTCGACAATTCCTCGGAGAACTACAAGACCACGGCGCTCTTCAAGTCATCGCTCCTTCTGTTGAAGGAACGGGGGCGGTTCGATCAGGCGGGGCAGCGGCTCGCCAGTCAGAAGTTCGAAGCGGCGCGGCTGCGCCGCGAGATCGCCCTCGACGTGCGCAGCGCGACGAACGCGTTGAGTGCGCTCGTCGAACAGTTGCGCGGGCAGGCGATCGCGGTGGAGCAGTCGCGCCTCCTGCTCGCCGGTGAGCTCCGCCGCTTCGAGAACGGCGAAAGCTCGCTCCTCATCGTGAACCTCCGCGAGCGCGCCCTGCTCGACGAGCGGGTGCGCCTCGCGGGGCTCGAGGCGAAGTACGCTGCGGCGCGGACCGAGCTCGCCGTGGCGGTGGGTGAGCCGAGCCTGCTCGCGGTCGTGCGGTAGCCGTCGGCGTGGGTCGACGCGCGGGACTTCGGTCCCGCCCGCTCCCGGTCGATACTCCGGGTGATGCCACTCGAATACGTCCACCAGCTCGTCGCGCTCCTCGGGACTGCGACCGCCTTCGCCGTCGCGCTCATCGCGGCGGCGCTGCTGAGCTTGCTCGGACGCCGCATCCGGCGCCGCCGGACAAACCTCACGACGTGGACGGAAGGGTGGGTCGCGCTCGCGGCGGGGATGATGGCGCGCGCGCTCTACCTCGCGATGGTCGATCCACGCACGGTCGTGAGTGGCGCGCTCGGCGGGGAGGGGATCCGTGCCACCGCGATGGTGATGCAGGTGGCGACGCTCCTCGGCTTCGCGCTGTTCGCGGTCGGGACCGGACTCTACACGCGCGGCCTGCCGCGGCGCGCACTCGTGGTCGGCGCAGCGACCGCCGCCGGCGCCTATGCCCTGATCTCTGGCTCGCTCGGGTCCACGGTGCACGCGCTGATCTTCTGGCAGGCTCCCGTGGTGTTCGTGCTCAGCGCGCTCTGCGCGGCGGCGCTCGCCGCGCTCGCGCCGGGACGGCGCTCGCGCCGCTCGGACGCGCTCGCGGCGCTCTTCGGCTTGCAAGCGCTCGCGAGTGCGGGGTGGTTCGTGATCTACGGCCTTCGGCTCATGGCGCCGAGCGGAAACAGCGAGGCGTTGGCGTCATGGATCGAGAGCTACGGCTTCGTCGATGCCGCGGTCTTCGCGGCGCTGGCGGCGGGGATGGTCGCGCTCGCGGTGGAGCAACAGCAGCGCGAGCTCGATGATGCTCGGGCGGAGCTGGCGGTGGCGCACGATCAGGTACGCCGCGAGGCGCTCTACGACCTCCTCACCGGGTGCATGACGCGGCAGGCGTTCCGCGAAGGGGTGGGGCTCGCCGTCGCACATGCGACGCACGGCACCGCGGTGCTCTGCGATCTCGCCGGCCTCGAGCAGATCAATCGGGTGCACGGGCGCATCGTCGGCGATGACATCCTCTGGCACGCGGGCCGGGTGCTGCGCGCACAGATCCGGCCGGCCGACCGGTTGTATCGATGGGGTGGGGATGAGTTCTTGCTCATCCTCCCTGGCGCTCGCGCGGAGGATGTGCGCCCGCGCCTCGCGCGCGCGGTCACAGAGGTCCCGGCGCTCCGGCGCGCGAGCGAGGGCGGCCCGATGGCGTGGACGATGACGCTCTCCTTCGCGGAGTATGACGACCGCGACGGGATGCGCCGCGCGATCCAGCAGGTCGCCGGTGCGGTCGAACCGTTGTCCAAGGCGCGCGCCGTGCAGGAAACACTTCGTCCCGTTCCGGCGTATCAGTAGAACGAGGGCGCATGGCGCGCCGTCCGTTTCCCACCGAGTTGATGCGCGCGTTTCAACTGCTCTTCATCGCCGTGCCGACGATGCTCGCGGCGCAGAATGCGACCGCTCCACGCACCCTGCCGACCAACCCGCGCTGGTGGTTCGGTGGGGTCGCGCAGTTCGCCTCGCCGAGGGGAGAGTTCGCGACGCAGGTGGACGGCGCGTGGGGTGTGGCGGGGCACGGACTCTTTCGCGTCGCGGGCCCCGTGCTTGCCCGCGTCGATCTCGGATATCTCAACTACGGCCGTGAGGTCCGCCGCCAGCCGCTCGGGACGGGCGGGCTCGGCCTCGTGAACGTCGACGTGGCGACCACGAACAACATCGTGACCGGTGGCATCGGCGCGCAGCTCGGCGCGCCTGGCAAGCGCGTGAGTCCGTACGTGGGCGCGTCGGTGGGGTACTCGTATTTCTACACGCGGTCGTCGGCAGAAGGGCAGGGAAATCAGAACCAGGGCGCCTTCGCGAGTACCACCAATCTCGACGATGCGACCTTCGCCCCGGCGGTGTTCGGTGGACTCTACTGGCCGATCACGGATTGGATCCGACTCGACCTCCACGTCCGCCGCCAGTCGCACGACGAAGTGCGCTACCTGCGCGAGGGGAGCATCACCTTCGACGCGCAGCAGCGGCCGATCCTCGCCCCGGTCCGCACCCGCGCGGACTACATGACCTTCGGCATCGGCGTGACCGCGATCGCGTTCTAGCGTCGCCCTAGTCGTCCTCGTTCTTCCAGCGCCGGTCCGCCTTCTTCCCCGCGGTCCGGCGCTTCGTGTCGAGCCGCGACTCGATCGCGCCGCGCGGCACCTTCGTCGTCCGGCGTGTACGCGGCACCTTGAGCGCCGCGCGCACCAGCGCGGCGAGGCGCGCTTCCGCCCGCAGACGGTTCTCCCCCTGGCTCCGCGTCTCGGCGCTCACCACGCGGAGTACACCGTCCGCGTCGAGCCGAGGGGCGAGCTTCTCTCTGAGTCGAGCGCGCTGCTCCTCGGTCAAGGCGCGCGACCGCTCGAAGTCCCAGAGCAGTTCGATGCGCGTGGAGCTGGTGTTCACATGCTGCCCGCCGGGACCACCCGCACGCGTCGCGCGGGCGCGGAACTCACGCCGAGGGATGCTGAGCGCCGCGGTGACCCGCACCACATCGTCGGTGGACATCAATCGTTAGATAGCACCCGGCTGCAGCACGGTCCAGTCCGCCGTTCTTGCAATCCGCCAGACCGCCGCCCACTGTTCGACCGTGGCGATCTGCCACACCTCGGCGAGGCGAGATGGTGGAGTTCATCGGGAAGGCCGACAATCGCATCCGGCTCGCGCTTGACCCGCATCGACTGATCCGCTGGCTCTACACGAGCCGGATCTCGATCGCGACGGCGATCTTCCTCGCCGCGGTCATCCAGTGGCAGAGCGCGGAGAAGGAGAAGACGCTCGTCGCGACGCTCAGCTTCGCGCTCGCGCTCGTCTTCACCATCGCGAGCTTCGTGCACACCGAGCTGAACCGCCAGCCACTGACGGAGACGTTCCGGTACACCCAGGCGCTCTTCGACGTCCTGATGGTGACGGCGGTCGTGCACGTCACCGGCGGCCCGCAGAGTCAGTTCGCGGCGCTCTACATCCTCGTGAACACCGCCGCGGCGCTCTTCCTCCCCTTAGGCGGTGCGCTCCTCATCACCGCGTTCGGCGCGGTCTGCTACGCCGCCGACGTGATCATCTTCAACGATGGGCCGCGTTCGATCGCACTCCTGCTGCAGCTCATCGTGTTCAGCGTGGTCGCACTCGGCACGGGCTACATCGCGGCGCGGTTGCAGGAGGCCGGTATCGGCCGCGAGGCGCTGCAGGCCGAGTTGGCGAGTGTGCGCCTCCGCGCGGCGGACATCCTCGCGAACATCCGGAGCGGGATCGTGACCATCGACGCGAAGGGCGCGCTCCTCTACGCCAACGGGATGGCCGACGACCTCCTCGGTACCTCACTCTCGGCGTGGATGGGCCGCCCCGTACTCGGCGAACTCGCGGCACGCGTTCCCGTGCTCGGTGACGCGCTCGAGCGGGCGGCGCGCGAGCAGGTGCATCTGGCCCGCGTGGAGGGCGAGGTCGGGCGCAACGGACGGACCATTCCCATCGGGATCACGACGACGAGCTCGGGCGCGGATGACCGCACGCGGACGGCCACGGCGATCTTCGCCGACATCTCCGATCAGAAAGCGCTCGAGCAGCTGAACCTCCGCGCCTCACGCCTCGAAGCGGTGGCCGAGCTTGCCGCATCGCTCGCCCACGAGATCAAGAACCCGCTCGCATCGATCCGGAGCGCGGTCGAGCAGCTCTCGGTCCGGGCCACGGCCGACGCCGACGATCGCACGCTCGGGGGGCTCATCGTGCGGGAGAGCGATCGGCTCTCGCGCCTGCTCACCGAGTTCCTCGATTTCGCGCGCGTGCGTGTGGCACAGTGGGCGCCGATCGATCTCGGACAGGTTGTGCGCGCGGCCGCGACGCTCGCAGGGGCGCATCCCACCCGACCCGATGGCGCCAAGGTCGAGCTCGTCGTGCCGACGTTCGCGCTGCCGATCGAAGCCGACGAGGATCTCGTGCACCGGGCCGTGTTCAATCTCGTGCTCAACGGGCTGCAGGCCTCCGCCGCAGGCGGCACGGTGCGCGTCGAGACGCGCGATGCGAGTGCGGTCGCGCCGCGCGGCGTCGCGCTCGACGGCGGCGGCTTCGCGATCGTCATCACCGACACCGGGAGCGGCATCGCCGAGTCGGTGCGGGAGCGCCTCTTCGAGCCCTTCGCGACGACCAAGCCCGGTGGCAGTGGGCTCGGGCTCGCCGTGGCCCAACGCGCCGTGGCCGCGCATCGCGGCTATATCACCGTCGACAGTTCGCCCGACGGGACACGCT
>JAIETI010000119.1 GCA_019745365.1 Gemmatimonadaceae bacterium
CCCCTATTCGCCAGTCGTCGAGCAACCGTGTTGAGTTCACCAGGCGGTTCGTCATCCACTCCGACAACGACCGTCGGGCCTCCGCACTCCTCGCACTCGGCGCCCTCCGCGCCAACAAGTTGCGCTCGCTGCTCACCATGCTCGGCATCGTGATCGGCGTCGCCGCGGTCATCGCCGTCGTCGCGCTCGGCACCGGTGCACAGAAGGCGGTGAAGGACCGCATCTCCGCACTCGGCACCACACTCCTCACGGTGACGCCAGGGCAGATGTTCGGCGGCGGGATCGCGCGCGGCGACACGCGCGCAAAGCTCACGATGGACGACGCGAAGGCGCTCGAGGAACGCGGCACACTCTTCCTCGCCGTGCAACCCGAGATGTCGGCGCAGAATCAGGTCGTCTATCTCAACAAGAACGCGAACACCTCGATCGTCGGCACCACCTCGAACTACGCGGAGGTGCGGAAGTACGAGATGGAGGCGGGGCGTTTCTTCACGAACTCCGAGGACCTCACGCGGCAGCGCGTCGCCGTCGTCGGACCGCAGGTGTTGCAGAACCTCGGCCTCCAGACGCCCGAAGCGCTGATCGGCGAATCGATCCGCATCCGCGGGATCCAGTTCGAGGTGATCGGCGTCTTCAAGTCGAAGGGGCAAGCGAGCCCGTTCGCGAACCCGGACGATCAGGTGCTGATCCCGCTCACCACGGCACGCTTCCGCGTGATCGGGAGCGATCGGATCCGCTCGATCTCGGTGCTCGCGCCGAACGAGGAGAAGATCCCCGACACGATGGCCGAGATCCAGAAGATCCTCCGTCGCGAGCACCGGCTCCGCGCCGGCCGCGACGATGACTTCTCGATCCGCAACCAGTCCGACTTCCTCAGCACGCTCGGCGAGACGACGCAGGTGTTCTCGTTCCTGCTCGCGGGAATCGCCGCGGTGTCGCTGATGGTCGGCGGGATCGGCATCATGAACATCATGCTCGTCTCGGTCACCGAGCGGACGCGCGAGATCGGCATCCGCAAGGCGCTCGGGGCGACCAAGATGAACATCTTGATCCAGTTCCTCATCGAGTCCGTGGTGCTCTGCGTGCTCGGCGGCGCGATCGGGATCGCGGTCGGTGCCGGCGGTGCGCTCGCGTTCACCAAGGTGATGGGGTGGACCACCACGATCGGCACGAACGCGGTGACGCTCGCCTTCCTCTTCTCGGCGGGCGTGGGCGTGGTGTTCGGGGTGTATCCGGCGCGGCGCGCGGCGGGGTTGGATCCGATCGTGTCGCTACGCTACGAGTAGCGCGGCCGTCACGAGTCCTTCTTGATCGTCCGTCGCATCGCCGGTCGAACAGCGCGTTCCGCATCGAAGCGGACGCGCTGTTCTGGCGTCAGGAGCTGCCGCAACTCCTGATCGGTCGAGTCGATCGCCGCTTCCATTGCGGGGGCGAGGCGATCGGCCACCTGGAGCACGCGATCGCGCCCACGACGCAGCGCTCCCTGCACGGAGTCTCGCTGTGATGGCGAGAGCCCGAGGCGCTCGAGTTCGGCCGGCATCGCGTCCGTGGCGGTGACGCGGAACTCCACGCCGCCGGTGCGCTCGCGGAGCATCCACCACGAGAGCGCAGCGCCAAGCGAGAACGCGCCGATCAGCGCGGCCGCTCCCCACCACTGCGCGCGCGAGACCCCACGCGCATCCGGGACGCGGCTCATCGGGCGGCTCCGCGCGCGAGGTACATCGGCGGCACACCGATCGCCTCCGCGACCGTGACCGGTGCACGCGGAGTGCCCAGGGCGACGCGCTCCACCACGATCGTGATCGACGCTGCAGCAGCGAGCACGGCGAGCACCGCACGCCGATCGAGCGCCCATACATCGAGCAGCACGCTCGCACCGAGCCGCGACCGTGAGAGCGGGTAGTGGACGCGCCGCCCGGCGAGGATGTTCCCGATCATCCGTGCCTCAGCGTCAGGATCACGGTCCGGATCGAAGGCGGAGAGATCGATCGGCGTGTTCGACGTGGACATCAACGGTCCTCCTCAACAGAAAGTAGCGAGCGCAGTCGAGCGCGAGCATCGGCGAGATAGCGACGCGACGAGAGCACGGTGGTACCGACGAGACGCGCGATCTCCTCGTGCGACAGCTCCTCGACCTCGGCGAGGAGGAAGATCTCGCGCTGCCGGGTCGAGAGCTGGGCGAGCGCCCCAGCGATCCTGGAACGTGCCTCCTCCGACTCAATCGACGTATCCACGGCACCACCACCGGCGAGCGGGATGGAATCGTCGAGTGGCACGAGACGTCGGCGATGCCGGGCGCGCGTGGCATTGAGCGCATGATGCCGCACCGCGGTCAGCAACCACGGGCCGAACTGACCCCGGTCGCCCAGCAGCGGCAGGAGCACAACCACCCCCATGAAGGCATCCTGGACGACGTCCTCGGCCGCGTCGGCGTCCTCCGTGATGGCACGCGCACGCAAGAGCGCGACGCGCCGATACCGGCGCACCAACGTCTCGAACGCCGACGCCTGGCCGGCGAGTGTGGCTGTCACGAGGGCTGCATCCGACGAGTCCGTCGACATCCGCTCCACATCAAGGGTGCGCTCCTGCTCCTCAGGTCAATCTAGGAGACACCGCTCGCCGGGGAGATGTGAGTCCGCGCCGCGCACTCACGTTTCGCGATACGCGGTGTCCTTCCCGTACGCGAATCTCACTCGCACTCAACTCCTCTTCGAGTCTCATGTATCGCTCATTCGCACTTACGCTCGCCGCAGCACTCGCCGCGCCGCCCTTGGCCGCAGCCTGCCCCGATTCGATCGCCACCAAGCTGTCGACACAGGTCACCCCAGCGCTCGACCGGCTCGCTGCCGACGGCCGCTTCTCGGGCGTCGTACTCGTCGCCTGCGACGGGCGCAGCATCTATGAGAAGGCGTACGGGATGGCAGACCGCGCCAAGGGGATCCCGAACCGCGTCGAGACGCGATTCAACCTCGGGTCGATGAACAAGATGTGGACCGCGATCGCGATCGCGCAGTTGGTGGAAGAGGGGAAGGTCGATGTGAACGCGCCCGTCGGTCGCTATCTCCCCGACCTTCCCAATGCGGCGCTCCGCGACTCCGTGCTGGTCCGGCACCTGCTCACGCACACGTCGGGGCTCGGGAGCTACTTCCAGCGCGGGTACCTCCGCGATCGCGTCCCGCTCGCGCGCGCGGCTGACCTGCAGCGCTTTTTCGTGGACGATCCGCTCGCCTTCAGCCCGGGGGCGCGCTTTCAGTACAGCAACGCCGGCTTCGCGGTGCTCGGCATGATCGTCGAGCGCGTGTCGGGGCAGAACTACTTCGACTATATGCGGACATCGGTGCTCGCGCGCGCGCAGATGCGCACCGCGGCGTTCCTCACGCTCCCGATCACCGACGCGGCCGTGGCGGTGGGCTACGCCACGCCGCCAGGCGCGAGCAGCGCGATGTCGAATGCGGAGCTGGTCGAGCGCTCGTCGAGCCCCGCCGGCGGAGCATACGCGTCGGCACAGGACATGGTCGCCTTCTCGCGCGCGTTGTGGAGCGGACGGTTGGTCCCGGCGGCGCGCGTGGCCGAGTTCACGGCGGGGAAGGTGGATATGGGCGGCCTCAAGTACGCGTACGGGTTCGGCGAGGGGGTGTTCGGGGGATGGCGGGAGGTCGGCCACAACGGCGGCGCACCGGGCGTCTCCACGGACTTCAAGTCATTCCCTGATCGTGGCCTCGATCTCGTTGTGCTGGCGAACATCGATGAGGCCGCGAACGAGGCGATGCCGCTCCTGGTCGGCGCGATCACCGGGATGCGGCTGCGGATGGCGCGCGATGAACCTGGTCCGGGAATGCCGAGAGGGCCCAGCGCGTCAGCGGCGGGAGCCGGAAGCGCGAGCACCGTCTTCCCCGACTCACCGATCGGACGGCGCGCGGCCGCATTCCTCGAAGCCTCGAACGCCGGTACCGCCGCGATGGAACGCTTCATCGCTGAGCAGATGGTCCCCAATGACGCGACGCCGGCGGAACGCGCAGCGCGGGGCGCACCGATGCGCGAACGCAACGGCAAGTTGCGCCTGATCGAGGTGATCGCGGCCGCGGGCGATGAGATCGTGTTCATAGTCGAGAGCGCGACCGAGGGGCGGTTGGAGATGAGGATGCGGGTAGAGGCGGCGTCACCGCAGCGTGTTGTGGGCGTGATGGTGGGACAGATGAGGTAGGAAGCACAGCAGAGACTGGAACTATAGGAACTACGAGGGGCGGCTTTCAAACCGGGTGCCGCCCCTTCGACCGTCCGCCCGGACTTGCCGTGCACTAACGTCCGATATATCGTTAGACGTATCGGAGGATACATCATGAGACGCCAGTGGCGGATGGGGAACGACTGCTTTTCGGCGGGACGTGGGCGTATGGGGTGGGATTCTGACTTCGCCTCCTTCGCCTGGAAGTCTGCCGGCGGTTGGCGCGGCGGACCGTTCCGCGGGGGGCGGTTCTTCGATCAGGGGGAGCTCAAGTACGTCATCCTCCGCCTCCTCGCCGAGAAGCCGCGCCATGGCTACGAGGTCATCAAGGCGATCGAGGAGCAGTCGGGCGGCGCGTATTCGCCGAGCGCCGGCTCGGTGTATCCCACGCTCCAGCTCCTTGAGGAGATGGGGTTCGCGAGCTCGACCGCCGACGAGAGCGGAAAGCGCATCTACGCTATCACCGACGCCGGGCGTGCCCATCTCGACGAGCACACCACGCACGCGGACGACCTCTTCGAGCGACTCGCCTCGCTCGGCGCGGGCTTCTTCGGCGACGCCATGCGTGAGGTGAATCGCGCCTTCAAGGACGTCGCCAAGAGCACCTACGGGCACGTGACCCCGCGCATGGGGAACGACGGGTTTCTGCGCGATGTGGCGACGATCTTGGCCAAGGCCGCCAAGGAGATCGACGACCTCGCAGCCAAGCGGTAGCGGCGGCTTCCCTACCGCCCTCCCGGGCGGCGACTACATTAGAAGCGGGTCGCGACTCCTGTCGCGACCCGTCTTCGTTCCGCCACCCACGGGCGCGATGCCCGACCCAATCGATGCCAGCCGACCCCGCCGGGTCTCCTAGCGGCTCCCCTCCGAACGCGCCGACCCCCTTTCCCGGGGTCACCGCCGCGATTCCGATTCCGCGCACCTCGCATCACGCGCCCCAGAATCCTCACGGCGCGCGCCTCGCGGTCCTCACGCTCACCGCGCTCGGCGTCGTCTACGGCGACATCGGCACCTCGCCGCTCTACGCCCTCCAAGAGTGCTTCAAGCCGGAGTACGGTCTCACCGCCGATGCCGCCACGGTGTACGGCGTCCTCTCGCTGATCCTCTGGTCGCTCATCCTCGTCGTGAGCTTCAAGTACGTCTCGTTCATCCTGCGCGCCGACAACAACGGCGAGGGCGGCATCCTCGCGATGCTCGCGCTGATCCTCCGCAAGACCGAGACGAGCAGCCCGCGCGGACGCGCCGCGCTCATCGCCCTCGGACTCATCGGCGCCGCACTCCTCTACGGGGACGGGATCATCACCCCCGCGATCTCGGTGCTCGGCGCGATGGAAGGGCTCAAGATCGTCTCCCCACGATTCTCCGAGTTCGTCGTCCCCGTGACGATCGTGATCATCGTCGCACTCTTTGCGGTGCAGCGCCACGGCACGCATCGCGTCGGTGCGTTCTTCGGCCCCACGATGGTCATCTGGTTCACCACCATCGCCGCGCTCGGCATTCGCGAGATCGCGCGCGATGCACACATCCTCTCCGCGGTGAACCCTATGTACGCGTTCGCGTTCATCACCGGACACGGGATCCACGGCTTCGTCCTTCTGGGTGCGGTGATCCTCGCCGTGACGGGTGCGGAAGCGCTGTATGCGGACATGGGGCACTTCGGCCGCAAGCCGATTCGGCTCGCTTGGTTCTGGTTCGTCTTCCCGGCACTCCTGCTGAACTACTTCGGTCAAGGATCGCTCCTGCTGCGCGATCCGAGCGCGGCGGTGAACCCGTTCTACCTGCTCGCACCACGGGCGATGCTCTATCCGCTCATCGGGATCGCCACCGCGGCCGCGATCATCGCCTCGCAGGCACTCATCAGCGGGGCGTTCTCGCTCACGCAGCAGTGTGTGCAGCTCGGCTACTCGCCGCGCGTGACGATCGCGCACACGTCGAAGCACGAAGCGGGGCAGATCTACATCCCCGAAGTGAACATCGCCCTCGCGGTGGGCTGCGTCCTTGTGGTGCTCGGCTTCAAGGAAGTCGCGAACCTCGGCGCCGCGTACGGGATCGCCGTCACGGGGACGATGGCGATCACAACGATCCTCTACGCGGTCATCATGGCCAACCGATGGAACTGGCCGCGGTGGCAGGTCATCACGCTCACGACGCTCTTCCTCATCGTCGATCTCGCCTTCTTCGGCGCGAACGTGATCAAGATCCAGCATGGCGGATGGGTGCCGCTCGCCCTCGCGGCCGTGCTCTTCATGATGATGACCACGTGGAAGCGCGGTCGCGATATCCTGCGCGACCGGTTGCAACGCCTCTCGATGCCGCTCTCGCAGTTCCTCGAGTCGCTCAACTCGTCGTCCATCCCGCGCGTGCAGGGGACCGCGGTGTTCCTCACGAGCGAGTCGTTCGGCGTGCCGGTGGTGCTCCTGCATCACCTCAAGCACAACAAGGTGCTACACCAGCACGTCGTGCTCCTCTCGATCCGCAGCGAAGGGATCCCCGAGGTGGCGCACCAGGACCGCTTCGTGTTGGTGGAACGCCTCGACCACGGATTCCTGAAGGTGATCGCGCACTACGGCTTCAATCAGACGCCGTCGGTGCCGGAACTCATCACGCAGCTGCGGCACGAGCATGGGCTCGTCGCGCGCACGATGGAGACGAGCTACTACCTCGGGCGCGAGCTCCTCATCCCGAAGCGGGAGACGCCGGCCGACAGTCTCATCACCATGCCCTACTTCCGGAAGAAGCTCTTCGCCGTGATGGCGCGCAACGCGCGCAACGCCGCGGAGTTCTTCTCGCTCCCGGCAGGGCGCGTGGTCGAACTCGGGACGCAGATCGAGTTCTGAGTCGAGTTGCCCGCGCAAGGCATGCCCTAGGGCACGACTTGCGTACCCCCCCCCTTTTTCGCTGCAAGTTCGCATCGTGCGACTTCGCGATGTGGGCACTACACTATGGGGGACGAGAGGAGATGCGACGCATGCTACTCGGTATCGCGCTGATCTGCGGCGGAGTCGCCGCCTGCACGGATCGACCACTCTCCGAAGTGCTCGGTTTCGCGCCGGCGACGCGTGAACTCGTTGCGCCAGACTCGATCAAGCTGACCTATCTCTGCGGAAATCGGTTCCGGGTGCGCAGTTGGAACGACGTCGTGGCAAACGTGAAGTGGGATGTGTACAAGACGTCAGACAGCGGTCGCCTCGATCTCCCCGCGCGCACCGCCGGTCAACCCTACTCTGAGACCGTCTTTGAGACGCGAGTGAAGGGTACCACGCGACTCTTCTTTGGCGCGGCGCTGATTCAGACGAAGGCGAACGGCGGGACGGTCTGTGCTCCGCAGCCGTTTCCGGATAGCGTGCCAGCGGTGTCTGAAGACCTGATACGCTCGCTGCCGGGTATTGCCCTGAACACAGACGAGCCGAGCGGAGCGCAGATAGTTGCGGAACTCGTCGTCGTGGTCTTCAAACCATCCGCCTCGACGCTGATGAAGGCGTTTGTTCGTGACTCTGTCCTGCGCGGAGAGCTCCTCGGAGCGCGCATCGGCGACGCGACGGTCGGCTTTGTCGAGCACGTCTTTCGCGTCCGGGGCGCCTCCACGGACTCCGCCGTGACGCGCCTAGTGGACGCTGCAATGCGGCACCCCGCCGTTGAAGCGGCGGTGCCACAGTGGCGGAACATGCCGCAGGCTGCCTCCTATCGGATTCCCATCGACAATTCGCCGTTGTGGTCAACGAAGCTCAGCAGAGCGGGTGAGGTCATCGTCGGAGACCGGTATACCCATGCCCTCAACTTGATCCGAGCCCCCCTTGCGTGGGGATGCTCGGTCGGCGATTCGACGGTCCGTGTTGGCATCTTCGACATCAGATTCGGTGACATCGAGGACTTGGGGAGCACCTTTGCACGAAGGATTGGACCCCGAACAGCCACGACGAGCAGCAACGTCTACTACAGTCACGGCCTTCGCATTGCATCGATCATTGGTGCAATCGCTGACAACGGACGCGGCATGTCGGGCATGCTCTGGAGCGCGCGCGGCAGCTGGATTGCTGCGAATGTCGACTATCAGCGCGACTCGACCAGAGAAATCGATCCCATGGCGTCGAATCAAGCTCTGGTCGAAGTACAGAATTTCGTCCGACTCGGCCTTGACTCGGACATCATCAATATCTCGCGCGTGCCCACCTTTCTCGACCAGGACTCTCCCGCGCTGCGAGAGAAGGAGCGCGCGCGATTTCTCTACATCTATTCGAGTGCAATGCGAATACTCGCACGCCGGGGGCGATATCCACTCGTCCTTGTTGCTGCGGGTAACAACGCGCAGGAAGCACGATTGAACGGAGCACCGGCCATCCTCGATTCCTTCCCATCTCAGGTGCTTGTCGTCGGCGGTGCCGCAGAACGAACGGAGAAGTGGGAGCGATCGAATACGGGCTCGGCGGTTGAGATTTTTGCTCCAGCGGTGCGAGTAGGCTCGCTCGATGGGTTCGGGAACCTGAGCGATGATGCGTCCGGCACCTCGTTCGCCGCGCCCCTCGTCGCGGGAACCGCAGGACTGTTGCTCGCATTCGATCCGCGGTTGACACTCGGGACTTCACCCGCACAGACCGCAACGATCAAGGCGCTCTTAATCGAGGGAAGCAAGCGAGCTCCCGAGCGAATCGACGGGAAGCCCGTGTTGGACGCCTACGAGGTATTGCGCCATGCGGCCACTCGTTGGGGAGCACCGCTCTGTGGAAATCGCGTCTACAAGGACGGTCGGACGGTCTTCGCCGAGCGCGGGGCGGGTCCACCGGAGCCGATCGTCTCTGACCAAGCATTCAGCGACTTCGACCTGATCACACTGAATGCGCTTCACGGAGGACGTCGGCTTCGCCATTTCCTTGACGAGTTCGAGTATCGCTGGCCGATGACTGGAGGGGGTTGGACGCTCTTCCGCGAAGCAACACCGTTGCAACGTGGTGACGCGGGCACTGCAGGGAACGGGCTTTTCGGCTTCAACCACGACCGCACCATCGTTTCCGGTGTCGGAACGTCGGCGCTCATTGACTCTACTTTCGCGATGGTGCGCCAGTCCTTCGAGACGGTGGACTACGCACCGATCCGCCAAGCGGAGATCCGCGTGGACTTCGTCGGTGCGCCGCTGGCACTCTGCGATCGGTACCGCATCGCCGACATGAGTTGCGCCCGCCCCCGCATCGGCTTCGAGGGCCGCGCGATCAATCCCTTCGGCGGACTCGACGCCGTCTCAGTGATCGCCGGGAGCGGTGCATCTGCCGTCGTCGCGATCAATCGCACGCGCAGGATCGCTACGGCGGCAGCCCCACGAGCATGCGAACCATCGGAGTCGCCGCGCGACGAGCCGGACGGCACACCGCTCCTATGCGCCCTGATCACGCAGGTCGACTCGAGCGATGGCGTTGACTTCTATCGCGTGGACACGATCAGTAACGCACCGCCCGTTCCGCTTTCGCCGCCAGCAGCAGATCTCATGCGCAACCGCACCGTCAACTGGATGGCGATGAGCGAGGACGGTCGCGAGCTCGTCATGGCGCTCGCAACGATGTCCACGCGCAAGGTGAACGGTAGCGACACACCCGCCGTGTGCGCCGACGAGGAGATGGTCTGGCTGCCCATCACTACCGGCGGCTTCAACGGCGCGAATGCCACGGTGCGTCGGCCAGCACAGATCACCGGCTGTACCGGCACCTACTTCGGATCAGGAACCATCGCGCCACTGAAACGTCCCCGCCCCCGTCGCATCGCGAAGTAGGTCGATCGACTCCTCCGAGCCCCAGCGATCCCGCTGGGGCTCGGTCGCTCCTCCCCTACTCCGCCTCGCGCACCTTCGCCGCCTCCGCCACCACGCGCACGGCCGCATCATGCGGCATGTGCTCGTAGCCGTGGAAGCGATGGCTGAAGTGCGCCCGCCCATGCGCGAGCGATTGCAGCTTCGTCGCGTACAGGTGTAGCTCGCCCTGCGGCACGATCGCGCGCACGCGCGTCCCCACCCCGTCCTCCGACGGCTCGCTCCCGAGGATGTGCCCGCGCCGCGCACTCAAGTCGCCCATGACATCGCCGAGGTATTCGTCGGGCGTCACGACCTCCACCTGGTCGAGTGGCTCCAACAGCACCGGCTTGCAGCTCGGCGCTACCGTCTTGAAGGCGAGGATCCCCGCCATCTTGAACGAAGCCTCGTTCGAGTCCACCGAGTGACTCGAGCCGTCGAAGCACTCGCAGATGAAATCCACCAACGGGTAGCCGGCGAGCACGCCGCGCGCACTCGCTTCGTGCACGCCCTTGTCCACCGCGGGGATATACTGCCGCGGGATAACGCCGCCGACGATCTCGTCGACGAACTGATACCCTGAGCCGCGCGCCCCGGGCCGCAACCGCACCCAGCAGTCGCCGAACTGTCCGCGCCCACCCGACTGCTTCTTGTGGCGCCCCTGCCCCTCGCCACGCCCGGTGAGCGTCTCGCGATACGCGATCCGTGGTGCCGAGAGCTCGGCCTTCACCCCGAACTGCCGCGTGAGCCGCGCGAGCTGCACCTCCAAGTGCCGCTCCCCGAGCCCCGCCACGATGGTCTCGTGCGTCTCGGCATTGTAGTGCGTCTCGAAGGTCGGGTCCTCATCGTGCAGACGATGCATCCCCTGCTGCAACTTCTCTTCATCGCTGCGTGCAGCCGCCTTGATCGCGAAGGTCACCACCGGCGCGGGGAAAGCGATCTCGGGGAGACGCACAGGATGTTCGCGCGTGCTCAGCGTGTCGTTCGTGTGCGTGTTGCGCAACTTCGCCACGCACCCGATGTCGCCGGGATGGAGCATCGGCACCTCGGTCCGATCCCGCCCTTGAGCGATCGAGAGATGTGACATCTTCTCGGCGCCGTCGCGCGTGGCGTTGAACACCTCGGCCCCGTTCACCACGCTCCCCTGATACACCCGAAAGTACGACACGTCGCCCACGTGCGGCTCGGCGGTGGTCTTGAACACCTGCGCACAGAAGGGGAGCTCGTCGCGCGGATGGATCTCGACGGTGCGCGTTCCCTCCGCGCCCTTGAAGGCGTGCAACTCCTCCATCTCCACCGCATTCGGCATGAGCGCCGTGAGGAGATCGAGCACCGTGCGCACGCCCCACGTCAGCTGCGACGAGCAGCACATGAGCGGGAAGAGTTCTTGCCGCTTCATCGCCTCCTTCATCGCGCGCATCTCCTCCTCGCCGGGGATCTCCTCCCCGCCGAAGAATCGCTCAAGCAGCGCATCGTCCGTGGCGGCGATCGCCTCCACCATCTCCGCGTGATAGCGCTCGAAGCGCGCCTGCTCGCCCGCGGGGATCGCCGTCTCCTCGTACTCACCGGCCTTGGTGCCCGCCTTGAACAGGTGCGCCCGACGCGTGAAGAGGTTGATCACCCCGGTGAAGTTCGCGCCGGCGCCGATCGGGATCTCCACCGGCACCACCTTCGCCGTCAGCTTGGCGCGGATCGACGCGTACGCCGCATCGAAATCGGCGTGCTCCTTGTCCATCATCGCGACCACGAAGAGCACCGGGTCGTGCCGCGCGATCGCCTCGCGGAACATCCGCTCGGTGCCGACCTCGACCCCGGTGCTCGCGCCCACGGTCACCAGCGCGCCATCGGCCGCGGCAAGCCCCGCGATCGCGTCGCCGGCGAAATCCGCGAACCCTGGGGTGTCGATCAGGTTGATCTTCGAGTCCTTCCACTCCGCGTACGCACACCCCAGCGAGATCGAGTGCTTCCGCTCGATCTCCTCGGCGGCGGTGTCGGTGAGCGTCGTCCCGTCCTTGATGGAGCCGTGTCGCTTCGAGGCGCCAGAAACGAAAGCGAGCGCGTCGACCAGAGTGGTCTTCCCGCTCGCACCATGCCCTACCACCGCCACGTTCCGGATCGCCTCGCCTCGGTAGTCCCGCATACGGCCCTCCGCCCCTGAATTGGGGTCATTTCGATTGGGCCACCAGCGTCGCTCTCGGCGCGCCTCGCGTCAAGGAGGCCTCCCCCGACGCTCGTGTGAGGGAACCAGCCCGGAAAACGAGAACGGCGACCGATCAGGGTCGCCGTTCAGCGGTGCGCGTTTCGAACGCTCAGTCGTCGTCGGTCTCGAAGCCGAGCCCGTCCGCTTCGCGCTGCGTGGCCAAGAGCGCCTCCACCGAGCCGCCGGTGCCCGCAAAGGCGAGCCCCGGGGTGAGCGAGAAACGCACTGCGCGGCGCGTCCCCTCGGGCCAGTCGGTCATGAGCAAGCCACCGATCAGCCGGCGGATCGCCGAGCCGCACTCCGCGAGCAACCGCTCCGCCCCCTCGGCGAGCACCGAGAAGGGGATCTCCAGGTCACGCGTGATGAGCTGGCCGGTCGAGTCGTCGCGCCAAGCGGCGTCACCCACCGCCCCGCGCCCCGGCCACACACCGAGGTGACGGACTTCGTTGGAGGTCGGCTCCTTCATCCGACGGCTCTCGATGGCCGCGGCCAAGGCGAGCGCGAGCGATTCGGAGGTCGGCACGCCGTAGAGCGTCACGACTTCGCGTGAGGGGCGGTCCATCATGATCGGCGAAGGCACCGAGTTCACATGGGCCAAGACCGGGGAATGTTCCGGCGTCTCCTCTACCATCACCAACACGTCCATCGCCCACCTCGTCCAGACTGTTGGTGGAATTCAGTGCAAATCCTGTACCGAGACCTACGTGCATCTGGGCGAAGGAGTTCCATCACTCTGGCACGCCTTACACGGCCCCTTCGCCAGATGTCACAGCTCACGTTTCTTCGGCGTGCGCGGTGCCGCACTCCGCGCACATTGCGGCAACTGCTTCCGCATGCGTCGGCAGTTAACGCCGCCACGCTCTCAGCGTCGGACACGCAGACTCCACTGAGGAATCCCGATGCGGTCGTCACGGTTCCGTTACCTGCTCATCCTGCTCGCCGCCTGCGGCGGGAGCGTCGCGCCTCGTGTGCAGCCGAGTGCGACGGCCGCCGCGAGCGATACCCGTCGTGAACAGACCGCCGACCAGCAGGTGCAGCACGCGCTCAACCGCCTCGCCTTCGGTGCACGGCCCGGTGACGTCGATCGCGTGCGGGCGATGGGCGTCGATCGCTGGATCGCCGCACAGCTCGCTCCCGAGCGGATCGCCGATGCCCGGGTCGAATCGTTTGTGAAGCAGTACGACGTCCACACGCTCAGCGCGGCCGAGCTGGAGTCCCGCTTTCCGCGTCCGGCGCAGCTCCTCGCCCAACTCGCCCCGGGACGCGACCGGGGGCAGCTCACGAAGGCGGATTCGCTCAAGCTCGGCCAAGCCGCGCGCGCCTACCGCGAGATCATCGGCGATGTGCAGAGCTCCCGTGTGGCCCGCGCGGTGGCCAGCGAGCGGCAACTCCAAGAGGTGATGACCGACTTCTGGCTCAATCACTTCACCGTCTTCGCCGGCAAGGGCGGCCCGCAAGTGTACTTCCTCGCCGAGTACGAGGATCAGGCGATCCGCCCCAACGCACTCGGCAAGTTCCGCACGCTGCTCGGCGCCGTCGCGAAAAGCCCGGCGATGCTCTTCTATCTCGACAACTGGGAGAGCGCGGTGGACTCCAACCGGCCGCGGCTCACGCCGGTGGCGGGAGGAGGGCGCGCGCAACAGTTCCGTGGTCAGCTTCCTGCCGGGCGCCAACGCTTCCGCGGGCTCAATGAGAACTACGGCCGCGAACTGCTCGAACTCCATACACTCGGTGTTGATGGTGGATACACCCAGGCCGACGTGATCGACGCCGCGCGCGCGCTCACCGGCTGGAGCTTCCGCGGCGCGCGGCAGGGGGGCGGCTTTCAGTTCATCCCCCTCATCCATGATGCGGGGGCGAAGACCGTTCTCGGACACGCACTTCGCGCGGGACGTGGGATCGAGGATGGCGAGGAGCTGCTCGACATCGTCGCGCGGCACCCCGCCACCGCCCGCCACATCGCGACCAAACTGGTGCGGCGATTCGTGAGCGACGTACCGCCGCCTGCACTGGTAGCGCGCGCGGCCGAGGCGTTCACGCGTACGGATGGCGACCTGCGCGAGGTGATGCGGGTGATCGTCACCAGCGACGAGTTCTTCGCGCATGATGCGTACCGGAGCAAGGTGAAGAGCCCCTTCGAGGTCGTCGTCTCCGCACTCCGCGCGACCGATGCGGCGATGGATCCGACGCCCGCGACGGCGCAGATCGTCGCGACGCTCGGGCAGCCCGTGTACGGGCATCAGGCGCCGAACGGGTGGCCCGAGACCGGCGCGGAGTGGATGAACACCGGCGCGATCCTGAACCGCATCAACTTCGGAAACGCTCTCGCCGCGGGGCGCGTCCCCGGGGTGCGACTCGCCGCACTCCCGGCGGTGGCCTCGTTGCAGAACGCCCCGCGCGACCGGCAAGTCGATGGCGTCGTCGCGCTCTTCTTGGGCGGCGCGGTGTCGGCAGAGACGCGACGCGTACTCGTGAGCGGCGAGAATCCCCTGCTCTCCTCACCCGCCGCGATGGATAGCACTGGCGCGATGGCGTCGGCGATGGTGCCCGACCCTGATGCGACGATGTTCGATGCGCCGATGCGGGAGCGGAGCGCCAAGGTGGGAGAGCGAGGGCCGCTGCGCTATCGCGCCTTCGGGCAGCTGCCGCCGCTCACGGGCGTCGCCCAGGTGATCGGGCTCGCGCTCGGTAGTCCTGAGTTCCAACGTCGATAGGAGCGTCCCCATGGATCGTCGCATCTTCGTGAAGAACGGCGCGCTCGCGCTCCTCACCATGGGACTCTCGCCGAGTTTCTTGCGGCGGACGGTGTTCGCCTCGGAACTCGCGCGGGCGCCGAAGGGGAAGGTGTTGATCTGCCTCTTTCAGCGCGGCGCCGCCGATGGGCTCAGCATGTTGGTCCCCTTCGGTGAGGGACGGAACTACTACGAGGCGCGTCCGGCGATCGCAATCGCGAGTGCCGCGCGTACGAATGGCACCGCGGGGGCGCTCGATCTCGACGGCTTCTTCGGCCTGCACCCCGCACTCGCGCCACTCAAGCCGCTCTGGGACCGGGGGATGCTCGCGCCGATCCATGCGGTGGGGAGTCCGAGTGCGACGCGCTCGCACTTCGACGCGCAGGACTACATGGAGAGCGGCACGCCGGACGATAAAGGCACCACCGACGGATGGCTCAATCGGTATCTGGCCACGCAGGGGACCTGCGAGCAGTGCACGCCGACGCCGTTCCGCGCGGTCTCGATGACGCCGCAGACGCCACGCATCCTGCAGGGGAACGCCGCCGTGGTCGCGATGAGCTCACTCGACGAGTTCACCGTGCGCGCGGGCGGCTCGCAGGCGGATCGACTCGAAGCGCTTTATCGCACCGGGTCGGCCGATCTCGTGCATGGCGCCGGCAACGAGATGTTCGACGCGGTGAAGATGCTGCGCGCGGCCAACCCGCAGCGCTACGCGCCGCGGAACGGCGCGGCCTATCCCACTACGCAGTTCGGCACGCGGCTCCGACAGATCGCGCAGTTGATCAAGGCCGACGTGGGGCTCGAGGTCGCCTTCGCCGATATCGGCGGGTGGGACACGCATGTGAACCAGGGCGCATCCACGGGACAACTCGCCAATCGCCTGGACGAACTCGCTAAGGGGATCGCCGCACTCACCGCCGACCTCGGCGATCGCATGGACGATGTCGTGATCCTGACGATGAGCGAGTTCGGGCGGATGGTGCGGCAGAACGGGAGCGGCGGCACCGACCACGGGCATGCGGGCGCGATGTTCGTGATCGGCGGTCAAGTGCACGGCGGAAAAGTGCACGGACGCTGGCCGGGGCTCGTGCGCGAACAGTTGTACGAGGGGCGCGACCTCGCTCTCACCACCGACTTCCGCAGCGTGTTCCGCGAGGTGACTACCCGCCACCTCGGCGCCCAGCACCCGGAGCGGCTATTCCCCGAGTTCTCCGCGCCCGGCGCGGTGGGGCTGCTGGGGTGAACATCGTACGCGCGCCATGATAGTTTGCGCGCGTGCGAAACACTCTGATCCTCCTCCTGTCCGCGATGTCCACGCTCGCGGCGCAGACGCCGAACGAGTACGGGCGCGTGCCGGTGCTCGAATACCACCTTGTCGGCGACCGCGACGCGCGATGGGCGCGCTCGCGTGCGAGCTTTCGCCGCGACCTCGAACTCCTCTACGCGCGCGGCTATCGGCCGATCACTGTCGCGGAGCTCGTCGATAAGAAGATCGATCTCCCCGCAGGAAAGTCGCCCGTCGTGTTCACCTTCGACGACGCGTCCCCCGGGCAGTTCCGCTATGTGAAGCTCAACGGAACGCTCGAGATCGACCCCACGAGCGCGCTCGGCATCTGGCTCGATTTCGCGCGTACGCATCCGGATTGGGGCCCCAAGGCGACCTTCTGTCTGCTGCCGAGCGCTGACCACGGGCACGCGTTCTTCGGCGACAAGGGGATCGACGGGCAGGAGACCGCGTGGCGCTATCTCAAGTTGCAGGAACTCTCCAAGCGCGGGTTCGAGCTCTGCGATCACACGCTCTGGCACGCGAAGCTCAACAAGTACAGTGACGCGAAGGTGCAGGAGCAGATCGCGCGCGGAGTGATGGCGATCGACTCCGCGGTGCCGGGGTATCGCGTGCGTACTTTCGCGCTCCCACTCGGTCTCTGGCCGAAGAATCGTGCACTCGCGCGAGCGGGGGTCTGGCGCGACCCGAAGACCGGTCGCGAGGTGCGCTATCGCTTCGACGCTATTCTCGAGGTGTCCGGGAATCCGGCGCGCAGCCCGCACGACGCACGCTTCGACCGCTACTCGATCGCGCGGCAGCAGGTGTTCGGCGACCAGTTGCCGCTCTTGCTCGACCGCCTCGAACGCACGCGCTACATCTCCGACGGCGACCCGGCGCGCGTGAGCGGTACGCCGGAGAAGCCGTAGCGGCTATCGCCGCTTACTGAGCGCGGTGATCGCTTCGTCGAGCGCGTTCCGTTGTTCCGGACGCGTGGCACGGGCCCGGAGTTCCTTGAAGGTGTCGAGTGCGAGCTGCATCGCGGCCGGATCGTCCTCACTCGCACCGATCCCCGCAGCGTTGTCCGCCATCGTCGCCTTGGCGAGGTCGTCGTCCGGAAAGCGTGCGACCACCTGCTGCCACCGCTGCAAGCGCGTACGCGGGACGCCCTCACTGAGTGCCCACAGATGCCAAGCACCACGATTGGCTGGGTCGATCGCCAGTGCTCGCGAGGCGAGATCGCCGACCACATCGCCACCGCGACCCGTGAGCCAATACGCGTTCGCGAGGATCACCAATGCCTGCGCGTTGTTCGGATCGCGTTCGATCACCCGCTCGTAGATCGGGCCCGCCACCTCGTGCATCTCGAGGTACGGCTTGACCGCGAGCATGAGCTCCTCCGCACTCGTCGCGCGCGCCGCGACGAGGTCCAATCGCTCGAGGAGTCGAGGAACGTCAGCCGTGTGCCGATACTCATCGACGATGGCTGTCACTTCGGCTCCAAGGCCGATGATCGGGCTTCCCATGGACCGAAAACTATATCACGATATGAACAACGCCTTGGCGGCTCTGTTCGCCGAGTTGCAGCTCCTCGAGATGGAGGAGTTGCCGCCCGAGCACGCCGAGTCGATCCAGCGGGCAGTAGGGCTCTGCCGGCTGGCGGTCAATCGGTCGCGCGCGCTCGATCCCGTTCCCGTCCGGGAATTGATCGAAGGCTGACTGCAGCACGGGTCGCCAGCTGCTACCAGACCCGTTTCGTCCGAAGCCTGCTGAAGTTGGACGAGATGCCGGCAATCGATTCTCAGCCAGAAGCAGCTCATAACACGTTACGAGGAAGCCACTTACGCGTCAGACGGGTGGGAACACAATACGGTTCGCTACCTTGCGCACCGCGAGCCTCGCAGTGCAGCTTTCGAAGCTGGTAGCGTAGGCGGTTTCGCCGACGAAGCAAGCGATCGCGTCGGATTCTCATGCGAGAAGTGAGACCATCAATGGATAGCAACTACTTCTTTGTGAACCCGTCGTTCCTCTTGGGAGCGGCGCGTGCGTTAGACCTCGGCGGAACGATTGCCGCAGACAGTTACTTGGTGAGCAACACGCCTGAAGAAGCCGACACCCGCGCTCTCGCGAGTGATTGGGCGTCCGTTGCAAGCGACCTTGCGGCGGCGATGATTCATGAGTCGAAGGCACAAAAAGAAGCGGCGGTTACAGCGTAACCAGATGGCGCCTGTCGGCGGTCAGCCGATAGTGCGCGACGTTGCTCCGGTCGGCCCGAGCAATCGTCCGTACGTCGCGGTCGCGCGAACGTCTCACACCGGACCGCTTCCGACCCCCGAAGACTTCGGGGGCTACGACGCGGTGCTTCCCGGCGCTGCCAATCGAATTCTCAGGATGGCTGAGACACAGTCAGCGCATCGCCAGCGAATTGAGAGTATCGCAGTGAGCGGAAACACGCTTGCGCAGATTCTCGGCGTCCTCATCGCAGGCGGACTAGCCTACATCACAATCGACGGTGCCGTAGCGCTCCTATTGGCCGGAAAGCCGGTTGAAGGATTGGCCACGCTCGTCACGTCGATCGGAGCACTCGTCGGAGTGTTCGTGTGGGGACGCAAGCAACAGACGCAGCAACTCGCGAAGAAGATGGCCAGTGAGATGACCAGTAAGGGAAAGCGGTAATCGACTGTCCCTCGGGGGTGGGTTGCGCGAAATCGCCCTCCGCCCCATACTCCATCACGACGCTCGGCACGGCGCGTAGTCCCCGGCCAGCGCTTCCAGACCAGCCGCCCCCTTTCGGCGGTGGTGCATTCGGATCCCGCGCAACTCTTCGCGCGCATCGCATCCTGCAGTCCGCTCAGGCCGTCACGGCTGTCGCAGTCACGTATTTCCTCCCGCCATACACGAATGTCAGAACGTCCCCGTCGTCCGGCCCGTCGCTCGTCGGTTGGTGTCTTTCGAACTTCCCTCTTGCGCTTTGGGGGAAAGTATCCGCCGCCTCGGCGTACTCAGCGGCTTCGGCGCTCGGGCGGCCGGAGGT
>JAIETI010000124.1 GCA_019745365.1 Gemmatimonadaceae bacterium
GCGGGGTGATGCGAAAGACGGAGTCCTGCGCGTGGCCGAGAGCCGGGAGGAGCGTGGCGAGGAGCGCGAGGACGCGAAAGTGACGACAGGGCATCAGGGAGACCTCCGCTGGGAATCTCGCACCCTCGACAGCGTCTGGCACGGTCCGTATCTATTCGCGCATGCGTGCTGAGTCGACGGCCATCCCGGGAGTGATCGCGCTGCACGCGCCGGTGCATGCGGATGCGCGTGGCGCGTTCGTGAAGCCGTTTGCGGCGGCCGCGTTCGACGCGCTGGAGCTGGTGACGCCGCTGTGGAGCGAGAGCTTCTGGACGCGCTCCAAGCGCGGGGTGATCCGTGGGATGCATCTCCAGCATCCGCCGGCCGCGCAATCGAAGTTGGTGTGGTGTGTGGCCGGTGTCGCCTTCGATGTGCTGGTGGATCTGCGCGCGGGGTCCCCGACGTACGGGCAGACGCATGTCGCCGAGCTCACGGCGCGCCATGGCGCCGCGCTACTGGTGCCACCGGGGGTCGCACACGGCTTTCAGTCGCTCGCGTCGGAGACGACGCTGGTGTACCTGGTCAGCGAGGGGTATGAGCCAGACGCCGATGGCGGCGTGCGGTGGGACAGCATCGGGGTGGCGTGGCCGGAGCGGCCGGTCGCGCTCTCCGCGCGTGATGCGGCGCTCCCGGCGCTCGCGGACTATCAATCGCCCTTCGTGTTCGATGTCGACTGAGTCGGTGTTCGTGACCGGCGCGACCGGTTTCGTCGGGCAGCGGGCCGCGATCGCATTCCGCGAGCAGGGGATGCGCGTGACGGCGCTCGTGCGCGCGTCGAGCGATGCCGCGACCGTCGCTCGGCTCGCCGACGCGGGGGTGTCGATCGCGGTCGATGCTGGAGATGTGCCGACCTTGCGCGATCAACTCGCGGCGAGTGGTGCGCCGTGCGTGGTGCACCTGGCGACGCGCTTCGTCGCGGAGCACCGCGCGGACGAGGTGGAGCCGCTCGTGCACGACAACATCGCGTTCGGGGCGCGTTTGCTTGAAGCCATGACCGCATCAGAGGTGACCGCGATCGTGCATGCGGGAACGGCGTGGCAGCATTACGAGAATCGCGACTACTCGCCGGTGTCGCTGTATGCGGCGACGAAGGAAGCGTTCGCGGCGATCGTGCGCTACTACGTGGAGATCCGTGGTGTGCGTGCGGTGGGGTGCGAGTTCACGGACATGTATGGCGCGGGCGACACGCGGAAAAAGGTCCTTTGGGCGATGCGGAACGCGGTCGCGACGGGTGCAGCGCTCTCGCTCTCGGGAGGCGAGCAGATCGTCGATCTGCTGCATGTGACCGACGCGATCGCGGCGTTGCGGGTGGCGACCACGCGTGCAATGAGCGCGGCCGCGGGGACCGAGGAACGTTGGGCGGTGCGTGGGAGCGAACCGTGTACGCTGCGCGAACTGGTCGCGCGCTTCGAACGGGTACGCTCCGAGACGGTGCCGGTGGCGTGGGGCGCGCGGCCGTACCGTGCGCGTGAGACCTTCACGCCGTGGACGAGTGGTGCGCTCCTTCCGGGATGGGCGCCGCGCGTGACGCTCGACGACGGACTGCGGACGCTGTAGTGGAAATGCAAACGGCCCTCGGGATCACCCCGAGGGCCGTCTCACTCATCGTGATCGCGAGCGTGTGCTCAGCCGCCGACCTTCGACACGTCGGCCGCCTGGGGGCCCTTCTGCCCCTGGACGATCTCGAACTCCACGAGCTGCCCTTCGACAAGCGACTTGAAGCCGTTGCCGGAGATGGCGCTGAAGTGGACGAACACGTCCGGGCCGCCCTCACGGGAGATGAACCCGAACCCCTTTGCGTCGTTGAACCACTTCACGGTACCGGTGATGCGAGCCATTTCCCTCTTCCTCTCTTCAGAACCTGGACATTTTATTGCGGACATCGGCGGACCCCCGAGATAGGGGACGCGAAACCCGATGTCCTCCTAATGACAACACTTTAGGTGTCGTCAAAGTTCACCAACAGCTGGACAAACTGGCTGGTTGGTTAGGCGGCGCCGGCGATGTACTTGGCGAACCGCCCGCAGTCGGTGCAGCGCAGCGTCACTTGCGAACGCGGCGGCGGCGGGTGATTGCCCGGGTCGCGCTCGATCGGACCCGAGCACGACGGACAACTCAGCGGGGTCCCGTTCCGGTCGCTTGCGATGAGATGCAGCGCCTGGGCAGGGTTGTACGAGTTGGGACGTGGCTTTCGCATGACACCCTCTGTGAGCCGTCTCGGGGGAGAGACAGCGTACTGTCCGAAAGCTAACCGCCCAAGCGCCGAATCCAAGTGGCAGTCCTAACGCTGTCTAGCAATTTGTCGCCCTTTTCAGGTCAAAATCGGAAGACCCCGTCCGATTTTCTCTTTCCACTCAGCCGGACCCGTCGCGTGAACGTTCGCACCGGTTGAATCGACCGCGACGGTTACGGGCATTTCCTCGACCTCGAACTCGTAGATCGCCTCCATCCCGAGATCCTCGAAGCCGACCACTCGCGACTTTCGGATCGCCTTCGACACAAGGTAGGCCGCGCCGCCGACAGCCATGAGATAGGCCGCGCGGTGCTTCGCGATCGCCTCCACACCGGTCGGGCCGCGTTCCGCCTTTCCGATCATCCCGATCAGCCCGGTCCGCTCGAGCATGAGCTCGGTGAACTTGTCCATGCGCGTCGCCGTCGTCGGCCCCGCGGGCCCGACGACCTCGTCGCGCACCGGATCGACCGGCCCGACGTAGTAGATGATGCGATTGGTGAAATCGACACCATTCGGCAGCGGTTCTCCCTTCGCGAAGAGATCGGCGATGCGCTTGTGCGCAGCGTCACGTCCCGTGAGGAGCTTGCCGTTCAGGAGCAGGCGCTCGCCTGCCTTCCACGTGGCGATCTCCTCGCGGGTGAGCGTGTCGAGGTTCACGCGCCGCGCACTGCGGTCCGGCTGCCAGGTGACGGCCGGCCAATCCGCGAGCCGGGGGATCTCAAGCTGCGCCGGTCCCGAGCCGTCGAGATGGAAGTGCACGTGTCGCGTGGCGGCGCAGTTGGGGATCATCGCGATCGGCTTCGACGCCGCGTGCGTCGGATAGTCGAGGATCTTCACGTCGAGCACCGTCGTGAGTCCGCCGAGCCCTTGAGCGCCGATGCCGAGCTGATTGACCTTGTCATGAAGCTCGATGCGGAGCTCTTCGATCGTGTTCTGTGGCCCGCGCGCTTTGAGCTCGCTCATGTCGATCGCATCCATCAGCGATTCCTTCGCAAGCACCATCGCCTTCTCTGCCGAGCCCCCGATGCCGATGCCGAGCATCCCGGGCGGGCACCAGCCCGCCCCCATCGTCGGTACGGTCTTCAGCACCCAATCGACGATCGAGTCGCTGGGATTGAGCATCGCGAACTTCGACTTGTTCTCCGAGCCACCGCCCTTGGCGGCGATCTTCACCTCGACGTGATCCCCCGCGACGAGCTCGGTGTGGATCACGGCGGGGGTGTTGTCGCGGGTGTTCTTCCGGCCGAAAGCGGGATCGCTCACGATCGAGGCGCGGAGCACGTTCGCAGGATCGGCGTAGCCGCGCCGCACCCCCTCGTTCACCATCTGCTCGACGGTCATCGTCGCATCCCATCGCACGTTCATCCCGACTTTGAGGAATACGACGACGATCCCCGTGTCCTGGCAGATCGGGCGATGCCCCTCCGCGCACATGCGCGAGTTGGTCAGGATCTGCGCGATCGCGTCCTTCGCCGCCGGCGAGGCCTCACGCTCGTAGGCCGCACCGAGCGCGGAGATGTAATCGACCGGGTGGTAGTACGAGATGTGCTGCAGGGCATCGTGGATGCTCTGGATGAAATCGTCCTGACGGATGACGGTCATAGCGCGAGTCGAGTGAAGGGGCCTCTCAAATTACTCGACGCGCGGCGTCGAAGAGGCGGACGGCGGCGGTCGTGGCGACGGGGGAGAGCGCGAGCGCGGCGCGAAGCAGGCGATCAGCGGGGATCGGAGCGAGTGACGCCGCGCGCGTGAGCGCGGCACGGGCCTCTCCGGGGCGTTCGCCGCGTCGGATGAGCGTGCGCGCGAGCGACCGCCACGAGGTGGCGCCGCGCTGACGCGCGATCGCGTGGATCGGCGCACAGCGTGCATCGGTGAGGACCGCGTCCCACGTGAACGCACCCCCGGCATACCAGTCCGGATTACCGAGTGAGGTGCCGCCCGCGGGATGAAAGCGCCACTGCGTGAGCCGACGCGCGTCGTACCACGCCGGGCGGCCGAGCACCGCCATCGCGTACGCAAGCCAGATATCGTACGCGGGTCCGCTCGCGTCGGGGATCGGGTGTGCCTGCGCGACCTCGGTGCGGAGCACCGCAGCCATCGCGAGCGGCATCGTCTGCGCGGCGAGGAGTGTGAGCATGTCGTGCTGTACCCCGGTCGTGCGCGCGGCGCGTCCCCAGTGCGCGGTCATCTGCTCGGTGAGCGCGTGATCGAGCTTTCCCGCGGGGTCGATGAACCAATGGTCGCTGAAGGCGAGCACGCAGTGCGGATCGGCGTCGAGCGGCGGGACGAGCGCGGCGAGGAAACCGGGTTCCCACGCATCATCGTGGCCAAGCAGCGCGACGTACGGCGAGCGCACCTCCGCGATCGCGAGCCGGTGATTCCCCGCGGCGTTCTGTGGTGTGGCGTTGCGCCGGTAGCGCACTTGTGGCCCGAAACCGAGGACGAAGTCGCGAACGGCGTCGTCGCTGCCGGAGTCGGAGACGAGCACCTCGACGGCGACCTCCTCCTGTGCGAGCGCGCTCCGCAGTGCGGCCTCGAGATAGTCGAAGCGCGGGCGGTACGTGGTGAGGAGCGCGGTGACGCGCGCGCGCGACTCAGGCATGCGCCGGAGTGGTTGCGAGTCGTCGGATAGCGATGATCCCCGCCAGCGGCCCGAGCGCGAGCGCGGTGAAGGCGCGGGGCCATCCGACATGCGTCACGATCCACGGGACGGTCTGGATCGTGAGCGTGGTGAGGAGAAAGCCGAGGCAGAGCTGCGCCGAGAGCGCGGTGCCGACGGCGTGGGGCGGTACGCTCTCGGTGACGAGCACCGAGAACTGGGCGCTGTCGGCGATGATGAAGAAGCCCCACACGAGTGCAAGTGGTACGAGGAGCCAGAGCGATCGCCCGAAGGCGAACCCGACACCGGCGCAGCAGGCACCAGAGATCGCGAGCGCGCGGATGACGAGCCGTTCGCGCCCGATCTTGTCGGCGACCCATCCGCCCCAGACGCAGCCGAGCCCCCCGACCGCGATGATCGCGAAGCCGAGCAGTGCGGCGCGGCGCCCGACCGGAGCGGTGACCGTGTAGGGTGCCGCCGCAAGACTCGCGGCGACGAAGGTGGGGATCCAGGTCCAGTAGGCGTAGAGCTCGGTCATGTGACCGAGGTAGCCACCGAGCGCGAGGCGCCAGCGTCGATCCCGGACCACATCGCCGACGAGCGCGAGTCGGAAGGGGCGCGGTGGGAAGGGATACGGACCTTCGCGATAGCCGAATCCGATCAGGGCGGCCGCGAGGACGGCCGATGCCGACGCCGTGCCGACGAGCGTCGCGACGGAGAGTCCGGGAAGGAGGTGCGCGAGATAGGGCCCCGCCTTCCCGACTGTCAGAGCGCCCACGATCACGCCGACGGCGAGCCCACGCTGCTCGCGGAACCAGGTGGCGGCCATCTTCATCGCCGGTGGGTAGACGCCCGCGAGCGCGGCGCCGGTGAGCGCGCGACTCACCAACAGCGTGTTCGCGTCCGGCGCGGTGAGCAGCAGGAGATTCGCCGCCGCTCCGAGGAGCGCCGCGCCGGTGAAGAAGCGCGCGGCGGGGATGAGGTCGGCGAGGTTGAAGAGCGCGACGAGCGCGGTGCCACCGACGAAGCCGAGTTGTACCGCGGTCGTGAGCCACCCGACCTGGGCATCGGAGAGCGCCAGCGAGACGCGCAACTGCGGCGCGGCCGCGCTCCCCACGAACCAGAGTGACATCCCCAACGACTCGGCGAGTCCGAGGAGCGCCAGCATCCGCCAGCGCAGCGCGTCACTCGCTGGCGCGTTCAGGGGACCCAGTCAGCGACGAAGAGGTTCGTCTCGCCGGGCTTCGCGGCGCGTCGGTTCGAGGCCCAGATGAGCTGCTTGCCGTCGGGTGAGAACATCGGGAAGCCGTCGAAGGTCGGGCTGAAGGTGATCTGCTCGAGATCCGCGGTGGTCGCCATCGTCTTGCTCACGTCCACCAGATAGAGCTCGAAGTTCCCGCTGCGTGGCGCGACGTAGTTCGACGCGAAGATGATCTTGTTGCCGTCGGGCGTCCACGAGGGGCCGAAGTTCGCGCCACCGAGGGCGGTCACCTGCCGGTTGTTCTTCCCGTCGGCGTCCATCACGTACAGCTCGACCTTCGACGGCCGGATGAACCCTTGGGCGAGGAGCTCCTTGTACTGCCGGACCTCGAGTGAGTCCTTCGGATGATGCGCGCGATAGATGATCCGCTTGCCATCCGGCGACCACCACGGGCCGCCGTCGTAGCCGATGGTCGAGGTCAGTCGACGCACGTCGGTGCCGTCGACATTCATGGTGTAGATGTCGAGATCGCCGTCCTTCAGTGAGGTGAGGACGATCCGCTTGCCGTCGGGCGAGAGCACGCCCTCGGCGGTGTACACGTCGTAGTTCGTGAGGCGACGCTGATCGCGTCCATCGACACCGACGGTGTAGATGTCGTACTTGTCGAGCGGCCAGACGTAGCCTTTGGAGGGGTCGGGCTTCGCGGGGCACACCGAGTCGTGCGCGGTGGAGGCGCCGAAGAAGATTCGTTTGTTCCCCGGGAGGAACCAGCCGCAGGTGGTCTTGCCGCGACCATCGGAGACACGGCGCATGTCCCGCCCGTCGGCGCGCATCACGTACTGCTGATCGCAGGTGCGGCCGTCGCGCGTGGATTGAAAGGTGATCCACTTCGCGTCCGCCGACCAATACGCTTCGGCGTTCTCGCCGCCGTCGGTGAGTTGGCGGAGGTTGCGAAGGTGCTTCTCGCCCGGCTCTGCATCGATCCGCGCGCTCGACGTCCGCGCGGCGCCGATCGCCGCGAGGGTCGACGCGCCAAGGGCGAGCGCGCCGATCGCGCGCTTCCACCGAGTCCGACCGCTCATTTGCCGCGCTTCTCGGGGTGGTATTGCGACGCCACCGCGAAGATCTCGCGCTGGGTCCGTCCCTTCTTGATGAGCTCGAGCGCCTTCATCAGCTGCGCATCGTCGCCGATCTCCCGCTTCTTGGCGATCGAGTCGCCGAAGGCCAGTCGTGCGATGCGGGTGGCGAGGATGCGATCGATGTAGGGGCGCGCCGCGTCATAGTCGGCGCGGTCGAGCACGACGCCGCGCTTCTGCAGTGCGGCGAAGAAGGCATCGCGCATCGACGCATCGACGGTGAAGTCGGGCTTCACGCTGTTCTTCATCGAGAACGCGTAGTCGTAGAGCGCGAGATACACGTCCTGTTGCTTGCTGGCGAGCTTGCGGACGAACTGCTGCTCCGGCGTGGTGATCGTGTCGAGCTGCACGATGACGTCGGGAGTAATCGCACCGCCGCCATACACGGTGCGTCCCGAATCGGAGCGGAACTTCGGCCGCGCGCGGCGCGACGAATCGCTCTCGACGGAGTCGGGGCGCACCTCGACGAACGAGCCATCATCGAGCAGGCGGCGTTCTTTCTGGATAGAGCGCCCACTCGGCGTGTACCACTTAGCCGTCGTCAGTTTGATCGCGTAGCCGCCGTCGAGCTGATAGACGGTCTGCACGAGCCCCTTGCCGAACGACGTCGTGCCGAGGATGAGCGCGCGGTCGTGATCCTGCAGTGCGCCCGCAACGATCTCGGAGGCCGAGGCGGTGTAGCCGTCGGTGAGGATCACCATCGGGATCTTCGGCGCGATGGGTTCGCCCTGCGAGCTGTAGACGTCGGCAGGGCCCTGTCGGCCACGCACCGACAGGAGTGTCTGTCCCTTGGGGACGAACATGTTCGCCATCTCAAGCGCCTGCTCGAGGTAACCACCGCCGTTGCCGCGGAGGTCGAGTACGAGCGCCTTCGCGCCTTCGTTGCTCAGGCGCATGAGGTTTGTCGCGAGTTCCTGCGCCGCCGTCTCGCTGAACTGCTGGACCGGGATGTACGCGACCTTCTCGGGGAGCATCACGGCGTATGGGACCGCCGGGATGCGGATGACGCGGCGGGTGAAGGTCGCGACGATCGGATCGGGGACGCCTGGGCGTGCGAACTTGGCGGTGACGGTCGAGCCGGGTGTGCCTTTCAGCTTGCCGGAGACCTGGTCCATCTTCCAGCCACGCGTGCTGAAGGTGTCGACGCCGACGATGCGGTCACCCTCGCGGATCCCGGCTTCCTCCGCCGGCGTATGCGGAAAGACGCGCGAGACAGTGATGAGTCCCTGTTGGTCCTCGATCAGCATACCGACACCGCCGTAGAAGCCGCCGGTGTTGGTGTTGAACGCCTCGAGCTGCTTCGGGGTGTAGAGCTCGGAGTACGGGTCGCGCAGCTCGGCGAGCATCCCGCGCGCGGCCTTCTCGTAGAGCGCGTTGACGTCTACCGAATCGACGAAGCGGTCGCTGACGATCGCGAGCACCTGGCCGAAGAGGCGGGCCCCGTCGCGCGCGCGGCGCTCCTGGACGACGAACGCCCCGGTGAGGACCGGGACGAGGAGGATGGCACCGATTGCGAGGGAGCGAGACGCCTTCATAGTCGAGGACCGCCAAGGGTGGACTTCAATACTAGCGGGTATCCCGGGGGGCGGCGAAGGTTCCGCCGGCGTGCTACAGGGTGGCTGGAGCGAGGACGTAGTGGGCGTGCCACTGCCGTCCGGACTGTTCGAAGCCAGCCACGGCCGCGATTCCGGAGGTCAGGAGCATCTCGTGCGCGGGTTGGAGCACCCGCTGGAGGTGCGAAGGGTAGCGCTGGGTGAGCGGCAGCACCGCGGCCAGCCGTTCCAGCGATGGACGCCATTCACGCCGCCCGGCGGCGCGCTCGGTCTCCAGGAGCCGGTAGAGGCGCCGCGCGACGGGGGAGGTGAGCCGCCCCCACTGCGCCGCGGAGAGCGCGATCGTGTGCCCGCTGCTCAGGTGACCGCGGATGAGCGGGTGCAACACGACCCGCGCATCGCCCGGCTCATTGTTCGTGAGCGCGTCGAAGAGCGCGAACTGGTCGCGGTCGGTGGCGCGACGGCGATCGATCGCCACGGTGCTCAGGATCGTGAAGGTCGCTTCAACGGGAGCGCCGTTCGCGTCGAGGTAGGCCCCGTGCGATTCCAGCGAGGTGCGCTGCAGTCGCGTGAGCGCGGCGCGCAACTGCTCGTAGGTGCGGCCATCGACGCGACGCCCCATCGCCCGAAGAAACGCGTGGAGCGTGAAGGTGAGCGCGCCGTCGGCGGGGCGCGTCTCGGCGTAACGACGGCAGAGCTCGACGTACACGTCCTGATCGAACGTCCCCGGCAACCGCTCCCCGGGCGCGGGGAGCACGCGCCACCGGCCGCCGCGCTCACCGACGTAGTCGATCGCGGTGTCCTCGGCGGAATCACTCAGGCGAAAGAGAGGGAGCGCTTCGAGCGCCCGATCCAGAAGGACCGTGCGTCCCGCGGCGCGCCGACGGCGCTCAGGCGAGTTCGAGGACTTGGCCTGAGATGCGCGCGGCATCGGAGGAGAGGAGGAAGCGGATGACCGCGATGACCTCGTCGAGTTCGACGTAGTTCGTGGTGTCGCTCATGGTGCTCGTGTTCATCGCCGTGCGCATCGCGGTCGGGGCGAGCGCGTTCGCGCGCACGCCGTTGGCGCGTTCTTCGGCGGCGATGGCGCGCACGAGCGTGAGGAGGCCGCTCTTCGCTGTGGCGTAGGCCGCGACACCACGCACCGAGGCGCCAGGGAGCGCGGCCGCACTCGCAAAGAAGACGGCGGCACCATGCGTGCGCCGGAGCGCCGGGAGGAACGCGCGCGCGGCGCCATAGGCGGCGGTGAGATTGATCGCAATCTGACGATGCCACGCCTCGGCCTCACTCTCCGCCACCGGTCCGGTGGCGCCGAAGCCGCCGGCGCAGTGGATGAGGCCGTCCACGCGGCCCTCGTACGGTGCGAGCAATGCGTCGGTCGCGGCGATGAGGGCTGGGACATCGGTGAGATCGAGTGCGGCGGCGATCACGGGCGCGCCGGTTGCGCGCAGTTCAGCGCCCCGGGCCTCGACGACCGCCGCGTCGCGATCGATGATGACCAGACGGGCGCCCGCGGCAGCGAAGTGTTGCGCCACGGCGATCCCGAGTTGCCCGGGGCGGCCGACACCCGTGATGACGAGGACCGGCGCGGCGCCTTCGGTGGGGAGGGCGTCCGCGCGGGCCATCATCGAATGTCCTCGCGGCCGAGCGCGGCGCGGACCGCTTCGCGCATCGCGGTGAGGGCGTCGTCGCGCGCGGCGGCGACATCGTTGCGCACGTGGAGCTCGATCCCGTCGGCGACGGCGATGCGGAGCCAGGGGGCCGCCGACTCTTCGTCGCGCGCGGCGACCTTGTCGGCCGCGGCGGTGAGCGCGGGCGCGAGCGACTGTGCGACGCGCCGTTCGAGGAGTTCGCCGGTGAGTTCGCTGAGCTCGCTCTTGATCGTCTCGAGCGTCTGCCCCTCGCGTTGACGCGTCTTGATCGCGAGGAGTTGGAGGAGGTGCCGATAGTGATAGGTCGCGGCGGTGCCTTTCCCCTGCGGATGGTCGAGGAGTCCGTTGGCGACGTAGAAGCGGACGGCGCGGGCGCTGAGCGCGGCGCGCGCCGAGGCGTTCGTGGGACGCATCCCCGCGGCATCGACGAGCGCGGTGGCATGCGCGGCGAGCCCTCGTGCGTTCCACGGAGCGTGCTTCGCGTGGGCGCGGAGAAGTGCGACGGGGGACTCGGCCATGTGGCGAAGTTAACTCGTCCCGGGCAGTCGAGCTACCATCGCGCCAGTAACGCGACGGCGGCGGGACGCGTGACGCGTCCCGCCGCCGAGGATCGAGCCAGCGAGGGAGCTACTTCTTGGGCTTGGCCTTCGCGTTCTTCTTGGCCGCCTTTTTCGGGGCGGGCTTCTTCGCGGCCTTCTTCGGCGCCGCCTTCTTCGCGGGCTTCTTGACGGCCTTCTTGGGCGCGGCCTTTTTCACCGGCTTTTTGGCGACCTTCTTGGGGGCAGCCTTCTTCGCGGGCTTGGCGGCCTTCTTGGGCGCAGCCTTCTTTGCGGTCTTCTTTGCGGCGGGCTTTGCGGCGGGTTTTGCGGCGGGCTTGGCAGCGGGCTTGGCTACAGGCTTCGCGGCTGCCTTCGGCGCCGGTGCCGGCTTGGCCGGCGCTGGAGCGGGGGCAGGGGCTGCGACGGGTTCCGGCTTGGGGGCCTTCGGCACCTTGGGTGGACGCGGCATCCCCGGGTTCTTCGGCGGGCGGCCTACGCGTCCCGGGGTGATGGGCTGACCGAAGAGGTCGCCCTCGTCGTCGAGATCGCCACCGTCCTCGGCGGCACCGCTGGGTTCCTCGCGGTCCTCGTCGTCGTCTGACTCGTCGGTGGAGTCCCAGAGCGAGTCGGATTGGTCCTTATTGACCGCCCACCCGCCGTCCTCGTCCTCGTCGTCATCATAGGACATGCTCCCGCCGCCGCCGGAGTAGCCCGCGTCGTCGTCATCGTCACGATCGGAGTAGAGCCGATCGTCCATCGCTAGGTCACTGCTGAGCATCGCCAAGACCCTCCTTGTTGTTCTTGCGTGTGGCTCGATAGGGGCTTGATAAAGCCACACCGCCGCGCCGTCAAGTGAGGGGGCGAAGATCAGGCGTCGATGGCGTCGATGAAGACGAGTGATTTCCGACGGAGGACGATGCTCTGGAGCGCACTGAAGATCCCCGGATCGAGCTGACTCCCGACGCGTGTTTCGAGGAACTCGATCGTCTCACGCGGGGTCATCGGCTCGCGCCAGGCGCGACGTGAGGTGAGGGCATCGTAGGCGTCCGCGGCGGCGATGATGCGACCGCCGATGCTGATGTCCGCTCCGGCGAGTGCGCGCGGATAGCCGGTGCCGTCCCAGTGCTCGTGGTGGTCCAGCACGTAGGGGAGGATGCGGGCGATGTGGGTGAGCGGGGTCAGGATGTCGACGCCCATACGCACATGGCCGCGGACGTGCGCGCGTTCCTCGTCCGTGAGTGGGCCCGGCTTGTCGAGCACCTCCTCACGCACGCCGATCTTGCCGATGTCGTGGAGCCGGGCGGCGAGGCGGATGTCCTCGACGAGGTCCTCGTCGAGGCGGAGGAACCCGGCGATCGACGCGGCGAGATCAGCGACGCGCTGCGAGTGGCCGCGGAGGAACGCACTCTTGGCTTCCTGCGCGTTCACGAGGGTATCAACGACGTCGAGCGCCATCTGGCGGAGTGCGGCCTTGTCGCGCTCGAGCTCTTCGGTGCGCGCGGCGACTTCTTCCCGGATGACGCGTTCGACGTTGCGCTGCTCGATGGTGAGTTCGCGGCGATGCAGGAGGCGATCGACCGCCGCTTGCAGGGCGTCGAGCTCGATCGGCTTCATCAAGTAGTCCATCGCGCCGGAGCCGAGGGCTTCGGTGGCGGTGGGGGCATCGTTGACGGCGGTGAGCATCACGACCGCGAGGTCGGGGTCGAGCTCGAGGGCGCGGGGCACGAGTTGCACGCCGGTCATCTCCGGCATGCGCACGTCGCAGAGCATGAGGACGAACTTCTCCGACTCGAGCGCGATGAGCGCGTCGGGACCGGAGGGGACGCCGGTGACTTCGTAACCGCGCGATTTGAGGAAGCGGACGAGCGCGTTGCGGAGTGCGTCCTCGTCGTCGACCACGAGGATGCGACGCGCGGCGGGATCGCTGACCGCGCGGAACGCACGCGTCACGCGCGCGCTGGGGCGCGGCGTGTCGTCGTTGGTCTCGATGAATTGGAGTGCCGGCTGGGTCATCGGGTGCGGTCGAAGAGGTGTGACCCTCTGGGTATCGACCGCACGAGGCGAATTGCTCACTCTCTCGCAGAGGGTGTTTCGCGGCGCTAGCGAATCGATCTAGCGTCGGCGTCGATCGCGCTCTTCGCTCTGAGGTGCGAAAAGCCATCCAAAGTCTCTGGATGGCTTTTTGCTGTTTTTGTAATGTCGCTATTGTGCTGCTTTTAAGGCTTAGATCCTGACTTCGCCTCGGCGATCGCGGCGTCGATCTCGCGTGCGTGGTCGAGATACTCCGGCTTCTTGGTGGCGCGTTCCGCTGCCGCGACTGCCACGAGTTTTGACGTGAAGCGGTCGCGCGCCTTCGTGTCGCCGCGTGCTTCGGCGGAGCGCGCCGCAAGCACGAGACCGAGGAGGTGCTGCGGCTCGGACTTTAGGATGGTATCGGCTTCGGCGGATGCGCCCGCGGCGTCACCCGCGACGAGGGTGAGGAGGCCGAGGTCGTAGCGTTGATGCGCGGAGAGCGTGCCCATCATCGCGAAGGCCTGCTGGGCCATCGGGGCGAAGAGCTGCACGCTATCCGGCTTGTTCTCGGCGGCGAGTCGCATCACGCGATCGAAGAGCCGGTCGGCGCGCTCCTGCGGGGAGAGCGAGGAGATGTCGGGGGCGCGGGGTGGCATTCCCGCGGCGGTGCCAGCCGCAGTCAGCGGCGGGGCGGCCGCTTCAGGGGCCGCATTGCGCCCGCCGAACGCTTGGCCGGCGACGAAAGCGAGGAGCGCGGTCCCCACGAGGACGGGGACGACCCATACGGGGGGGCGCGAAGGGGCCGCGGCGCCAGCGACGAGCGCCGTGCCGCAGGCCGAGCAGTGCCGCGCGGAGGTACCGCACGCGGGGCAAGAGGTAGCGGTGGACATGACGCGGAAAGATACTATGGAGCGCGACCGCGCCGAATTCCGTCGTCCCCTCTGCCATCGCCGTGTCCTCCGTCACTCCCTCCGAAATCATCGCGCTGGTCCGTGAGCATCAGGTGCGCTTTCTGCGCCTGCAGTTCACCGACATCCTGGGCGTGAACAAGAACGTCGAGATCCCGGCGAGTCAGGTGAAGAAGGCGCTCGAAGGCGACATCCTCTTCGACGGCTCGTCGATCGAAGGATTCGTCCGCGTCGAAGAGAGCGACATGCTGCTCGCGCCCGATCTCTCGACGTTCAAGATCTTCCCATGGGGCGAGCCGGGCGCGCGTGTGGCGCGACTGATCTGCGACATCACGATGCCCGACGGGACCCCCTTCGCGGGCGATCCGCGCGGCGTGTTGAAGGCGCAGGTCGCGCGCGCGGCGTCGATGGGGTTCACGATGAATGCCGGGATGGAGGCCGAGTTCTTTTTGTTCAAGCTCGGGCCGGATGGTGTGCCGACGCGTGATACGCACGATGTGGGGAGCTACTTCGATCTTACGCCGGTCGATCTTGGCGAGGAGGCGCGCCGCGCGATCGTGATCGCACTGGAGCAGATCGGTTTTGAGATCGAGGCCGCGCATCACGAGGTCGCGCACGGGCAGCATGAGATCGACTTCCGCTATGCGGACGCGCTGACGACGGCGGACAACCTCGCGACCTTTCGCTTCGTGGTGCGGAACGTGGCGCAGCAGTTCGGGATGCATGCGTCGTTCATGCCCAAGCCGATCTATGGGCAGAACGGGAGCGGGATGCACACGCACCAGTCGCTCTTCCGCGCCGGCGAGAACGCGTTCCACGATCCGCGTGGGGCGTATGAGCTGTCGACCACGGCGCATCACTATCTCGGTGGGTTGTTGCAGCATGCGCGTGGGATGTCGGCGATCACGAACCCGCTGGTGAACTCGTACAAGCGGTTGGTGCCGGGGTATGAGGCGCCGGTGCATGTGGCGTGGTCGCTCCGGAACCGCTCACCGTTGATCCGGGTGCCGGCGCGACGCGGGACAGGGACGCGGCTGGAGCTGCGGTCGCCGGACCCGAGTGCGAACCCGTACCTTGCGTTGGCGGTGATGCTGGCGGCGGGGCTGGATGGGATCGAGACGGAGGCGTCGAGTCGCGAGCCGGTGCACGAGAACATTTGGGAGATGAGCCATCGCGAGCGGCGACGGCTGCGGATCGACGATCTGCCGCGCGACCTGAACGAGGCGTGCGATGAGTTGGAGAAGGATGAGGTGGTGTGCGCCGCGCTCGGCCCGCACATTACGGAACACTTCTTGGCCGCGAAGCGTCAGGAATGGCGCGACTATGTGACGCAGGTGAGTGAGTGGGAACTCCGCGAGTATCTCGCGAAGTACTGACCGGGTCGCGGAGCGGCCCCCTTTGAGAGGAGGTTCGATGCAGCATCGCACGATGGCACTCGTACTCGCATTCGCGCCGCTGGCGCTGAGTGCACAGGGCACGCTCGTGGCGGGGAACAAGGCCGCGAACACGGCGACGCTGGTGAACCTCACGACGGGGAAGATCACCGCGACGTTGAAGACCGGCGTGGGTCCGCATGAGAGCGCGATCAGCCCGGATGGGAAGTGGGCGGTGATCACGGACTATGGCACCGCGGGTTCGCCCGGGAACAGCTTGACGGTGATCGACATCGCCAAGGCGACGGTCGCGAAGACGATCTCGCTCGGGAAGTATCGTCAGCCGCACGGGATCGCCTTCTTGCCGGGCGGGACTACGGCGGCGGTGACCGTCGAGGCGAATCAGGCGGTGCTGCTCGTCGATGTGGCCGCGGGGACGGTAACGAAGGAGATCCCGACGGCGCAAGCGGGCACGCACATGATCGCGGTGCGCGGCGACGGGAAGATGGGCTACACGTCGAACATCCGGTCTGGCACGATCACGGAGATCAACTTCGCGACGGGCGCGACGCGCTCGCTCGAGGTGGCGCCGCAGGCGGAAGGGATTGCCGTAACCGCGGACGGTAAGGAAGTGTGGGTTGGGAGCAACTCGGCCGCCACGATCTCGGTGGTCGACGTGGCGTCGTGGAAGGTCGTGGCGACGCTCGACCAGGGCGAGCGGCCGTATCGCGTGGAGCTCTCGCGCGACGGGTCGCTTGCGGTGGCCGCGTTGACGCAGCGCGGGAAGATCCGTTTGATCGAGACGGCGACGCGGAAGGAGATCGGGATGCTCGAAACGCCGGCGGGCGCGCAGCCGGTGGGGATGGCGTTCTCGGCGGATGGGAAGAAACTCTACGTGGCGTGCCAGGGATCGAACGCGATCCTCGAGTTCGACATGGCGAGCCGTCGTGCGGCGCGGACGTTCGGCACGGGGCAGGGGCCGGACGGGGTCGCGATCGGGAAGTAGTTCGCTCGTTGCTTGATACGACACGCCCCCCGCAGCGAGTGCTGCGGGGGGCGTGTCGTTTACGTGGCGCGCGTCTTGACGGCGCTGCCGCAGCGTGTTGAGTTGTTGCTACGATGAACGGTCTGTGGGGTCTTCGGTGCCGCGCCGCTGCTCTCCTGCTCGTGGCGATCTCGACGCGGGTGGAGCCGCAGGCGATCGAGGTGCGCGGGCGAGTGCTCGCCGCAGATGGCTCGCCGCTTGCCAACGCGTTGGTGCGCTCTGTCGAAGACTCAGGGCTCGCCACCCGTAGCACGACGGAGGGTGTGTGGCGACTTCGGATCGCGCCTGGGCGCCGCATCGCGATCCAGGCGATCGGGTTTCAGCCGGAGACGCTTTTCGTCGGGGAGCCGAGTGCGGACGACCCGCTCGAAGTCGTCACGATGGCGACGCCGATCGCGCTCCGTCCGGTGCGCGTGGAGGCGCGGACGCCCGAGCACGAACGATTCGAGCACCGTCGGGCACTCGGCAACGGGACGTTCATCACCGAGGAACAGCTGAAGCCCTTTCCGGTTGTGACCGTCGCTGCGATTCGTTCGCTGTCTCCGAGAGTCTCGGTGGAGGGCGGCGGCATTCGCGTGCGCAGTGGCGCGGCATGGTGCTCTCCACGTCTGTTCGTAGATGGTTGGGATCAGGGGAATCCCCCTCCGCCAGGGAGCACGGATTTCTGGCTCCAACGTGCCAAGCGAATCGAGATCTACACCGCGGCCCAAGCGCCACCCGAGCTGACCGACTCCACCGGTTGCGGTGCGATCGCCGTTTGGACACGATAACAGAAACCCGGCGCCGCGAACGGCACCGGGCTTCGTGTTCTCGAGCGGTCGCGATCAGACCGGGAAGAGCATCTCGCGGTAACGCGGCAGCGGCCAGTACTCGTCACCCATCACGATCTCGAGCGCATCCGACGCGGCACGCACCGTCGCCATCGAATCCGCGCCCGTGCTCGTGAGGAACCGCGCGCACTTCGCACCATCCTCGTGCATGTGCTCGGCCTTCTCGATCGCACCGTGCAGCGCACTCGTCGCGCTCTGCAGCGTGGTGACGAGCGCACCGACGCGCTCCGCGGCCGCCAACTGCGGCACTGACTTGATCCCCGCGCTCTTGGCCTTCGCCGCGCTGTCCGCGAGCGAGCCGAGGTACGCGTAGCTCGCCGGGAGCACCATCGTGTCAATCATCTCGGCGAGGGTCTTCAGCTCGATGAGCATGTCCTTCACGTAGCGCTCAACGCGCACGTGATAGCGCGACTCCAACTCCGCGGCGGTGAGGATGCCGGTGTTCTTGAAGAGCGCCTTCGTCGCGGGCGCGTTGAGCTGATCGAGCGCCTCAGGCGTGCGGCGGAGGTTGAGGAGTCCACGCTTCTTGGCCTCCTTCACCCAGTCCTGCGAGTAGCCGTTCCCCTCGAAACGGATCATCGCGGTCTCCTTGAACACCGCGCGGCACACCTTGAACGCGGCGTCGTCACGGCTCTTGGTCTTCTTCAACTCCGCGCGCAGCGCGGCGGTGATCTCGGCGATCGCTTCGGCGGCCACGGCGTTGAGCAACATCACTGGGAAGGCGATCGACTGCGACGACCCCACCGCGCGGAACTCGAACTTCGCGCCGGTGAAGGCGAAGGGCGACGTACGGTTGCGGTCGGTGTTATCGCGCTCGACTTCCGGGAGCTTCGCCACGCCGAGCGCGAGCATCGCCTGCTGCGCCGAACCACCACCGACGCGACCGGCGGCGATGTCCTCGATGACCTTCGTGAGCGTGGAGCCCATGAAGACCGAGATGATCGCCGGCGGCGCTTCGTTGGCGCCCAAGCGGTGCTCGTTGCCGGAGATGCCGATGCCGGCGCGGAGGAGCCCCTGATGCTTGTGCACCGCCTTGAGTACGGCGGCGAGGAAGAGGAGGAAGCGGATGTTCTGGTGCGGCGTCTTGCCCGGTTTGAGGAGGTTCGCGCCGTCGAGTTCGTTGTCGGCGGTGATCGCCATCGACCAGTTGCAGTGCTTGCCCGAGCCGTTGATGCCCGCGAACGGCTTCTCGTGCAGGAGCGCCTGGAGGCCGTGGCGGAGCGCGACATCCTTGAGCACCGACATCACGAGCTGGTTGTGATCGACGGCGAGATCGGTCTCCTCGAACATCGGCGCCATCTCGAACTGGCAGGGCGCGACTTCGTTGTGCCGCGTGACGATCGGCACGCCGAGCTTGTAGAGCTCGAACTCGACTTCAGCGATGCAGGCCTGCACGCGCTCGGGGATGCCACCGAAGTAGTGGTCTTCGAGCTGCTGTCCGCGCGGCGGGGCCGCGCCGATGAGGGTGCGACCACCCATGACGAGATCGGGGCGCATCGCGAAGTGCGTGCGATCGATCAGGAAGTACTCCTGCTCCGGTCCGAGTGTGGTGTACACGCGGAGTGCGCCCTTGTCGCCGATGAGCTCGAGGAGTTCGAGCGCGCGGGTGGAGAGGATGTCGCTGGAGCGAAGAAGTGGCGTGACCTCGTCGAGCGCCTCGCCGTTGTAGCCGATGAAGACGGAGGGGATGCAGAGCGTCTTCGAGCCGGCGGTCTCGAGAATGAACACCGGCGATGCGGGGTTCCATGCGGTGTAGCCGCGCGCTTCCCAGGTGGCGCGAAGGCCGCCCGACGGGAACGACGATGCGTCGGGCTCCGACTGGATGAGCTGTTCACCCGAGAACGCCTCGATCGCGCGCTTGTCCTCATCGAAGGTGAGGAAGGCGTCGTGCTTCTCGGCGGTGAGTCCGGTCTGCGGCTGGAACCAGTGGCAGAAGTGCGTGACGCCGCGCGAGGTGGCCCACTCCTTCACGACCTGCGCGACGGTCGGCGCGATGTCAGCGTCAAGCTTGCGGCCGAGTCGGATGGCGCTGACGAGCTTCGCGTAGATCACCTTGGGGAGCTTCTCGCGCATCTGCCGCCCGCCGAAGGTGTTGATGCCGAAGTACG
>JAIETI010000038.1 GCA_019745365.1 Gemmatimonadaceae bacterium
AGATTTCCGTGGCCAACGGAGACACGATCAGCGTCCACTACGTCGATGCCTCGTCGTGCGGGGCGCCCAACGTCCCGGTGGACAAGTCGGCGGCGATCGACTGCTCGTCGTGACGCGTGGCCGCAAAGCGATCACGGTGATCGATCGGTTCGCCGAGAGCATCGCCACGCGCGTCGAGCTTCCCGACGAGCCGAGCGCGCTGCGTATGGACGCGGACGGACGGTATCTCCTCGCGCGGAGTGCGCGCGGCGATTCCACGCGCATCATCGCGATCGGCACCTCGCGCCTCGTCGGCACGGTGCGCACGCTCTGGCGCGACGATCTCCCCTTCGTCGCCCCGGACGGGAGCATCGCCCTCGCGCAGGGCGGCGATCTCGTCGTCGTCGATGGTGAAACGCGCGGCGAGCAGCGTCGCGTCGTCGGTGGCGCCGAAGACCTGTGGTATCTCGTGCGATGGAACGGCTTCCGTCCGCGCGCGGCGTCGCTCGATGAGCCGGTGCGTTTCGAGGAGGACTCGATCATCGGCGACTCGAGTGCGGCCGAGCCTCCGGCGATCGGGCCGGAGTCGCCGCCCACAGAGCCTGCGCCTGCGGCCCGGGCGCCTGTGACGGCACCGCCTGCGGCTCCCGCCGCGCCGGCGCGTGAGCGCGATCGCGGCTTCGTCGCGGCCTTCGCGCCGATGTCCACGGAAGCCCGCGCGCGCGCGCTCGCGAACCTCCTTCGATCCGGGGGGAATGACGCGCGCGTGGTCCCCGTCACCGGTGAGCAGGCGCAGCTCTGGCGCGTGCTGGTCGGCCCCTTCCGCACGCGTACCGATGCCGACCGCGCGGGACGCCAGTCGGGCTTTCCCTACGTGATCGCGCCCGTCGACCCGTGAGCCATACGTGGAGCGAAGCGGCGCGCCGGGTGGCGCCGGCGCTCGATCGGTGCGCCGCCGTGGTCGTGTTCGGCGAGGATCCCGACGCCGTCGCCACCGTCGCGCTCGCGATCGCGGGTGAGCAAGGCACCACGCGCCGTGTCGCGATCGCCGATCTGCTCGGCGATCACCCGACGCTGCTCCACGTCTCGCCCGGCGATGCCGACGCGCCCGGTGTGGTCGACTCGTTCCTGTACGGCATCTCGCTCACCACCGTCGCGCGCGCGGCACCCGCGCTCGGCCCGAACGTCTTTCTCCTACCGAGCGGGAGTGAACCGGAGCGGCTCGGCGAGCTCTTCGCGAGCGATCGGTGGGGCAAGCTCGCGGCGGGCTTTCGCGAGGCCGGTGCGCTCCTGATCCTCGCGGCGCATGGCGATGCGCCTGGGCTCGCCGCCCTCGTCTCGCGCACCGATGGGGGCGTGGCGGTAGGCGTGCCACCGCGCGACGCGGCTGCGCGTCCGATCCTCGCCGTCGTGCGAACCGATGAGCTCGATGTACCGCCGCCGCTTCCGAGCACCGCGCCGGTGACTGCTCCCACGGCGCAGAAGGGAGCGCGCCGATGGGCGATCCCGGCCGGGTTTGTGGTGGGGATTCTCGCGGTCGTGCTCGTCGTGCGCTGGGCTGGGCTCACGTCGCGCGCCCGGCCGGAGAGCTCCATGCGTACCGCGCCGCCGCCCGCGACACGCCCACCAGTGGCAGTCGCGACCGCGCCCGCGCCAGCACCGCGCGTCGACACCATCACCGTGCGCGATCCTGTCAACCCCTCCGACGCCGAGATCGCGAGTGAATTCGCGGTCGAGATCGTGGCGGCGAACACCGTAGCGGGTGCAAATTCCCGTCTGCGCGATGGGGGGCGTCCGCTCCCCGCCGCGACGATCGCTCCGGTGCTCCTGGGGAGCGATCGCTCACGATGGTATCGGGTGATCGTCGGGGCGTGGCGCACGCGCGCGAGCGCCGACAGTCTCCTCAGCGAACTGCGACGCACCAAGCGTCTCGGGCCGACCTCAGGACTCGTAGTGCGCGCACCGCTCGCGGTGTGGCTGGGCGAAGTGGACGGACGGGACGCGGCGCGGGTGTCGCTCACCGAGTGGGAGCGGCGCGGATTCCCCGCGTACGCGCTGGAACAGGAGGATGGACGCGTGCGGATCTATTCCGGCGCGTTCGAGACGTCCGCGGCGGCGGCGCTCCTTGCTGACGCGATCCGCGCAGCAGGCGGCACCCCCACTGTGGCTTACCGGACCGGGAGAACGTTCTAACGTGCGGCTTTCGAAGCTCGAACTGAATGGATTCAAGTCGTTCGCCGACGACACGGCGCTGACCTTCGAACCCGGGGTCACCGCGATCGTCGGCCCGAACGGCTGCGGCAAGTCGAACGTCTCCGACGCCGTGCGCTGGGTCCTTGGCGAGCAGCGCGCGCGCATGATGCGTGGCGCGAAGATGGAGGAAGTCATCTTCCAGGGCTCTTCCGCCCGCCGCCCCGTGAACGTCGCCGAGGTCTCGCTCCACTTCGAGAACGAGGACGGCCAGCTCCCGATCGCGTTCAAGGAAGTCGTCATCACCCGCCGCCTCTCGCGCAGCGGCGAGAGCGAGTACCTGCTGAACCGCGCGCCCTGCCGCTTGCGCGACATCATGGATCTCCTGCGCGGCACCGGCCTCGGCACGGACGCCGGCGTGGTGATCGAGAGCAAGATGATCGACGCACTCCTCTCCGATCGCCCCGATGATCGGCGCGAGCTGTTCGAGGAGGCCGCGGGGGTCGGACTCTATCGCGATCGTCGTCGCTCCACGGAACGGCGGCTCGAGGAGACCGCCGCCGACATGCAGCGCCTCGACGACCTCATCAACGAGGTGCAGACCCAGGTGCGGTCGCTTGCGCGGCAGCGCAAGCGCTCCGAGCGTCACGCCGAGTTGATGACGCGGCGCTTCGCCGTGGACCTCACGCTCGCCTCGCGCGAGATGGCCGCGTGGAAGGACGAACTCGAGTCGCTCGATGTCCGCTTGGTGGAACTGCGCGAACAGGCACCGGGCGCGCAGATCGCGGTGAGCGCTGCCGAGGTCGCGCGTGATGCGGCGTACGCGGCGCGCGCTGCGGCGGACACGGAACGCACGGAGCGCTCCCGCATCGCGTCGCTCGCGCGCGAAGCCGTCTTGCAGTTGCAGAGCGAGGTCGCGGTCGCCGAGGAGCGCCAGCGCAACGCCCTCACGCGGCGGCAGCGCGCCGAACACGACCGGGCCGAAGGAGCCGCCCTTGGCGCGCGCGTCACCGACGAGTGGGAGCAGGCGAAGGCGGAGGAGACGCGCTGCGAAGAGGAGCTGCGTGATGCCGTGGAGCGCCTGCGAGCCGCGCAGGCTGCAGAGGAACAGTCGCGGGTGAGTGTGGCGACCGCGCGCGGCACCGTCGAGCAAGCGGACCGCGTCGCGCGGGAACATCGCGACGTCGTGCGTCGCCAGGAGCTCGAGCGCGATCAGGCCGACCGCGAGCGCGTGGAACTCGGGCAGCGCCGCGCGCAGGTTGCGAGCGAACTGGAGCAGCTCGGCGACCAGCTCCGTCTCGCGGAGCGCGAGCAGGCTGAAGCGCAGGCGATCGCCGAGCAGGCGCAGCAGGACCAGACGCAGTCGCAGGCGGGGCTCGATACTGCGCGGACCGCCGCACGCGAGGCCCACGAGCGCGAAGGGATCGCGCGCGCCGATGTCCGCCGCGTCGACGAGGAGTACACCGCCCTGCAGGGGAAGCATGCGGCGCTCGAAGGGCTGGAGCGCGAGCGCGTCGGGCTCGCCCCGGCCGCGGCGAAGCTCCTCCGTGACCGGGATCAGTTCGGCGAGGGCGCGGTCCTTGGACCGCTCACCGACTTCGTCGGCGCCGACTCACGCGCCGCCACGCTCGTGGAGCGCTTCCTCGGTGCGAACGTGCACGCGGTCATCGTCCGTGATCGTGCGGTTGCCGAGGCCGTGCGCCGTTGGCACGCCGAGCACACCCCGGGCGCACTCCTTCTTCTTCCGCTCGACGCGATCAGCGACGGCGTGGACGGCGGTGCCGATGAGCTTGCCTCGCTCGTGCGCACCGATGGTCCGGTGCGCGGCTGGGTCCGGACGCTGCTCGGCAAGGTGCGGTCGATGGACGACGGCGCCGCCTTCGTGGACGGTCGCGGCGCGATTTGGCTCACCGGCCAGACGTCCAGCTCCGGGCCGCTGACCCGCAAGGCCGAGATCGTCACGCTCCGCGAACAGATCGATAGCGTGGACGCCCGTCGTATGGCGGCTCAGGCGTTCCTCGGCGCCGCGCAGGCCGACGTCGCGAGCGCGGAACAGGCGTTGGCGGCCGCGCAGGAACAGCACACGACCACGGTGCGGCGCGCCCAAGAAGCGACCCATCAGTTGGCCGAGCGTGGCAACGCGCTGCAGCGCGCGCAGCGCACGCTACAGGAAGCCACTGCCCTCGGAGAGCGTCTCGCCGTGCGCGAAAGCGAGGCCGACCAGAAGATGCGTGCAGCGGTGGCCGCGATCGCTGAGCAGCAGGAAGCGCTCGTGCAGGCCGATATCGCCGCCGATGCCACACGGCAGTCGTTGGTGAGCGCAGAGCGGCAGCAGGATGAGTTCCGCGAACGGCGCGCGGCGGCGCAGGTCGCGCACGCGCAGTCGGAGGCGCGACGGCAGGTGGCCGCGGAGCGTGAAGAACGCCTCGGCCTGGAGAGCGCGAGTGCCCAGGCGCGACTCGAGGCGCTGCTGCAGGAGATCGCGATGATCGCGCAGAACGACAGCGAGCTCGCGCAGCAGATGAACATCTGGCAGGAGGAGCTCGCGGCGCGGCACGCCACGCAGAGCGAGGCGGATATCGCGCTCGCCACCGCGGAAGGCGCGGTGACCGCCGCCGACCAGGCACTCGCGATCGCCGAGCACTCGCTCGATGCCGCGCGGCACGCCGCCACGGCAAGTGCCGATGCCCTGCACCACGCCGAACTGCGGCACACCGAGTTGGCGGGGCGTCGCACCGCGATCAAGGAACGCCTCGAAGCGGAGTGGCGTCGTCCGCTGGATGATCTCTTCAACGAGTATCAGCCGGTCGAGGCCGACGTGGATGCGCTCCGTGCGGAGAGCGAGGAGCTCCGTGGGCAGCTCGACGCGCTCGGCGCGGTGAACCCACTCGCGGTGGAGGAGCACGACGAGGAGACCAAACGCCTCGAGTTCCTGCAGACCCAGCGGCAAGACCTCGGCGACGCCCAGCGCCAGCTGCAGGCGGCGATCAAGGAGATCGACGTCACCGCACGCGAGCTGTTCTTGAAGACCTTCGCTGAGGTGCGCGAGCACTTCCGGTCGATCTTCCTGACGCTCTTCGGCGGCGGCGAGTGTGACCTCCGATTGGAGAACCCCGAGGCGCCGCTCGACTGCGACATCGAGATCCATGCGTCGCCGCGCGGCAAGAAGACGCAGCGCATCCACCTCCTCTCGAGCGGCGAGCGCGCGCTGGTGGCGCTCTCGCTCCTGTTCGGGATCTTCCTCACCAAGCCGAGTCCGTTCTGTCTGCTCGACGAAGTGGACGCCCCGCTCGATGACGCGAACGTGGGACGCTTCGTGAAGATGCTCAACCAGTTCAAGACGAACACGCAGTTCATCGTCATCACGCACAACCCGCGCACGACGACGGAGGCTGCGGACGCGGTCTACGGCGTCACCATGCAGGAGCCCGGGGTGAGCTCGCTGGTGAGCGTGCGGATGAAGGGGCAGCCGGTGGATGATGAGCCGGTGCCGGCGGAGGCCGCCGCGGGCGCGTGACGCGTCCTCGTCGTTGGCTCGCGGTGGCGCTCGTCGCCACCGCCCCGCTCTCCGCGCAGCGCACCGTCGTCGTCGCGGGGCCGGGCGCGGAGCCGGTGAATCAGGCGAACCCGACTTTTGTCGTCACGGTGAACGGCGCCGTCGCGGCCGATTTGCCGATGACGGTCCGGATGCAGGTGGCCGCAACGTCAGACTTCAGCGCGCTGCTCGCTGACACGAGTGTGAGTGGGACGACGGCGACAATCACGCTCCAGCGGCTGCTGCCGTCGGGCACGACGCTCTACTGGCGCGCGATCGCGCGCGGGGCGCGGGGCGACTCCACGCTCTCAGCCATCACGGGACCGCGGACGCTCCTCCCCTGGGTCACGCTCCTCGCTCCGAACAACCCGAACGGCACCACGGTCGAGTCGCGCGTGCCGACCTTCGTCTGGCGCAGCCCACGCATCAACGCTCCGCTGCGTGCGTGGGAGTTCGAGGTGCGGATCATCCGCAGCGTCGACGCCTTCCCGGTGTTGACCGCGACGCTCGGCGACACCGTGTTCACCCCGCCGATCGAGCTCGAGGCCAACACGAGTTATCGCTGGACGCTCACCGCGCGCAGTCGGAGCACGCTCGATTCGGTACGCGTCGCGAGCGCGGCCTCATTCGTCGTGCTCCCCCCGGACGCGCCGCGCGCCACGATCCTCTATCAGAACTTCCCCAACCCCTTCCCGACCGCGACGAACCCGAGCACCTGCATCTGGTTCGACCTGCGTACCGATGCGCAGGTGCGACTCGATGTGCGCGACCTCCGCGGGAATCTCGTGCGGCAGTTGATCCCGCGCGTGGGGCTCGCCGGCAACCTGAGTGCGGGGCGGTACGGGCGTCCACCCGCGGGCGCGGGTGGCTGCGACCCCTCATTCCTCTGGGACGCGCGCGGTGACGACGGGCGCGATGTCCCCGCGGGGGTGTATCTCATCCACTTCCGCGCGGCAGGGTACGAGAGCATCCGCCGCGCGGTGGTCGTCCGCGACCGCTAGCCGTTACGGCACCAACGCCGGCGGCTTGTTCCGGTCGAGGAGCGTCGGCAGTCCCTTCCCCTGCAGCTGCGGATTCATCCGCGCGATCTCGTCGGCGAGAATCCGGTTCAGCGTTGCGATCGCCGCTGCGACCTCGGAGTTGAGCAGGCGCTGCACCTCCGTGTGCTGATCGGTCGGCTTGAAGTCTGCGACGCTCACGCCGTTCGCGAGATAGCCGAGCTTGGAGAGGAGCGCGTTGTCGAAGCGCACCCCGTCCTGCCCCTGCCCCGTCAGGCGGAGATCGACGAGTGCCATCTCAGCCTCAGCGAGCTTCTTCTCGACCACACGCAACTGTGCGGTGATCGCGGAGTCGCCCACCGTGCGCCCGAGGGCCTCGGCCTGCACGCGCACGGATTCGGCGCGCCGAACGACCGCGTTCCCCGCTTCGACATCGGTCCGGATCGCCGCGATCATCGCCTGCTGCGCGACGATCTCGGCCACCGTCCCCGCAGAGTTCGGGTCCTTCCGTACCTCGAGCGGGCGCGACTGCTCCACGCCATCGACGGTGAGCTTCACCGTGTACATCCCCGGCGGCATGAGGAGCGAGATGCGCGGAGAGTCCGAGGGGCGCCCGTTGGGGCCGACGACGATATGCGGGGCGTACATCGGGCTCGTGAGGAGACGCAGCTCGGGATTCTCCTCGTCTTCGAGATTCCAATAGACGCGGTTCATCCCCACGTCGTTCGACCCGGCCAGCGTGCGAACGAGCGCTCCCTTCGCGTCGTAGACGCGGAGTGTGGGTCGAGCCTTGGCCCGCGCCTTGAGGTAGTACGTGAGCGCGGCACCGTAAGGCGGATCCTGCCCGGCGGTCGGATCGTCGTACGTGGTGCTCGGCGCCGTGATCGGGCGGAAACGATAGGTCGGACGCGGCGCGAAAAGATGCGACGCGCTCGCGGCGATCTCCGGCGTGAAGCTCTGGATCGGGGTGATGTCGTCGAGGATCCAGAAGCCGCGCCCGTACGTGGAGATCACGAGGTCGTTGAAGTGCTCCTGGACGATGATTCCGGACACCGGCGCGGCGGGGAGGTTCAGATTGAGTGGGACCCAGCTGTCGCCGCTATCCCACGAGGCATAGATCGCGTTCTCCGTTCCCGCGTACAGCAAGCCGCGCCGCACGGGATCCTCGATGATGATCTTCGCGTACGACACGTTGCTGCGCGGGATCCCGTTCACGATCAGCTTCCACGTCTTGCCGTAGTCCGTGGTGCGGAAGATGTAGGGCGCGCGGTCGTTCTCCTGGTGCGCGTCCACCGTGATCCACGCGGTGCCGGCATCCCAGCGCGAGGGGGCGATCGAGCGCACCGAGCCCCAGATCGGGATCCCCGGGATGTTCTTCGTCAGGTTCGTCCACGTCGCCCCCGCATCGCGTGTGAGCTGCACCTGACCGTCATTGGTCCCGACCCAGATCATCCCCTTCTCCTTCGGCGACTCGGCGATCCCATACACCACCGAGCCGTACTCCACACCGATGTTGTCGCCGGTGAGCCCGCCGGAGGGGCCGAGCTTGCTCTGGTCGTTCGTGGAAAGATCGGGGGAGATCACCTGCCAGCTCTGTCCGCCGTCCTGCGTGCGATGCAGATACTGGCTCCCGGTGTAGATCGTGTTGCGATCGTGCGGCGAGATGTGGAGCGGTGCGTCCCACACGAAACGGTACTTGTTCCCGCTCGCCGCCCCGCGCACCTGACGCGGCCACACCTCGACGTTGCGGAATTGACGGCGCGATTCCTCGAAGCGGACCACGATCCCGCCGACCATCCCCGAGCCGCTCGCGGTGGACCAGATGATGTTCGGATCGACCGGATCCGGCGTGGCCCAGCCACTCTCGCCGCCGCCCACCGAGTGCCACATGCCGCGCGAGATCCCGGCGCTCCGTCCACCACCGACCCGCGAACGCGATGGCCCGCGATAGGTGGGTTCATCCTGCTTGTTCCCGAACACGTTGTACGGGATCATGTTGTCGACCGTGACGTGGTAGATCTGCGCGTTGAGTAGCCGCTGCCGGTACCAGGTGCGGCCGCGGTTCTGCGAGATCGAAAGCCCTTGGTCGTGCGCAACGATCATCCGATCCGCATTCGTCGGATCGATCCAGATATCGTGATGGTCGCCGCCGGGGCCCTGCTGCCCGGTCAGCGTGGTCAGCGTGCGCGCGCCGTCGATCGACTTTGCGTACGACGCGGTGAGGAAATACAACTCGTCCTCGTCCGCCGGGCTGACCGCGAAGCGCGAGTAGTAGTGGGCGCGGCCCATGGCGCTCCGGTCTCGCGTGGCGAGGGTCCACGTCGCACCGGCATCGTCGGAGCGCCAGACCTGCCCGCTCTCCGTCTCCTCGCCGTTGTTCGGAATCCCGTCGCCGGTCTCGATCATGGTGACCACGCGCTGCGGATTCGACTTCGCGATCGCGACGACCACCTTCCCCACCGGCTTGGTGGGGAGCCCGTTGCCGCTGAGGCGCGTCCAGGTCACGCCACCATCCACCGATTTGAAGAGCCCGCTCCCGGGGCCACCCGAGAAGCGCCCCCAGGTGTGGATCACGATGGTCCACATCCCGGCGTACATGATGCGCGGGTTCGACGGATCCATCGCCAGATCGGAGCACCCTGCGTTCTCATCGGTGAAGAGCACGCGCGTCCACGTGGTGCCGCCGTCGGTGCTGCGATACACACCGCGCTCCTGCTGCGGCCCGTACGCGGTGCCGAGCGCACACGCGAGCACCACGTCGGGATTCGTCGGATGCACGACGACGCGCGCGATACGCCCCGTCTTCTCGAGTCCCTTGAGCGCCCACGTCTTGCCCGCATCGGTAGACTTGTAAATCCCCTGTCCGATGGAGATGTGGCTCCGGATATGTGCTTCCCCCGTGCCCACCCAGACGATGTTCGGATCACTCGGTGCGATCGCGAGCGAACCGATCGACTGCACCGGCTGCCCGTCGAAGATCGCGCTCCAATGCACCCCACCGTCGGTGGTCTTCCACACGCCGCCAGAGGCCGCGCCGACGTAGTAGGTCAGCGGATCGCCCGGGATGCTCACCGCCGAGGTGAAACGGTTCCCCTCTGGCCCGATCGTGCGCCAACTGAGGCCGGCAAACTGATCCGCGCGGGGTGTGGTCGATGCGGCGGTTGGCGCCTGCGCACTGAGGAGCGCGGCGGCACATGCGAGCAGCGAGAGTGGGCGGACGAGGCGCGTCATAGGAGCGGGGGTGGGTGGGGTCGGTCGAGCGACGCTAGAGTAGCGCGGCGGGGGGCGCGGCGCCACACCGCCGCGCTACTATTCCTCCCTCCCCCACCCGCGCCGCGATGTTCTCCCGCTTCACCCACGCCATCGTCCGCCCTCCGGCGCGCTCCTTCGCCGACGGACTCACCACCGCATCGCTCGGCGCACCGGACGTTGACCGGGCGCTGGAGCAGCACGCGGCCTATTGCCGCGCGCTCGAACAGCACGGGTGCACCCTCACGGTGCTTCCTGCGGACGATGCGCACCCGGACTCCACCTTCGTCGAGGACACCGTGCTGGTGCTCCCCGGGCGCGGCGCGATCCTCACGCGCCCCGGCGCGCCGAGTCGCGAGGGTGAGGTCACGGCGATGCTCGCTCCCATCGCCGCGCACTTCAGCGACATCGCCACGATCAACGCCCCCGGCACCCTCGATGCCGGCGATGTGTGCGAAGCTGAGGCCCTGGTGCTAATCGGCATCTCGCATCGCACGAACGACGAGGGGGCTCGGCAGCTCGCGGCCTGGCTCAGCACGTATGGCATCGCCTCACGCACAATCGACATCCGCGATGTGCCCGGCATTCTCCACCTGAAGAGCGGGCTCGTTGCACTCGACCGTCGTGTGGCGGTGGCGATCGACGCGCTCGCCACCCACCCGGCGCTCCACGACTTCGAGGTGATCCGGGTGGCGCCCAGCGAGAACTACGCCGCGAACTGCGTCCGCGTGAACGATGTGGTGTTCGTGGCTGAGGGATTCCCGATCCTGCACGACACCCTGCGTGCGCGCGGCTACACGCTCGTTCCGCTCGCGATGCAGGAGTTCGAGAAAATGGATGGCGGGCTGAGCTGTCTGTCGGTCCGCTTCTAGCCGCACCCGCTCAGGGGTCGATCACACCACTCAGCCAGTGCAGGGTGTTAAGCACGAACTGTGGGTTCTCCTCGGCCAGCGGCGCATTCATCCCCATTGGGCGCTTCGTGGGCCCTGCGACCTGCGCACTGAACATCGCCGCCTCACCGAAGAGGGCCACGCGCCCGGCGCCCACACGACGCGTCGCACCCTGGAACCAGCCACCGACTGGTCGCCGCGGGGTCTTCGCATCGAACTGCCACGCGATGCGCGGCTCGAGCGACTCATAGTCGCTCGGCAGGACGAGCACCGCTCTCGCGTCAGGGGCGTCGAACTGAAAGGCCTGCCCCGTGAAGCTGCGCACCCGGGTGATCCGTTCTGAGGTGTCGCGCCCCTCGATGATGGGGTGCGCGGCGAGCGACGCGCTGTCGCGCCAGAAGAGCGTTGGCGCACTACGCCGCTCGTTGACCGTCTTCTCGGGCGCGTCCGGCGCGACGGCGGGATAGGCGAAGCCGTCGGTGAACTGCGCCCCGAACGCCGCCGCGAGCGCCTTTGCCGCCCCCGCGAGTGGCAGGTGGTCAGCGATCAAGAGGAGCCGTCCCCCGGAGGTCACCCAGCTCGTGAGCGCGCGGATCTCCGCGTCCGTGAACGCGGAGGGCGTCGGCGTCGGATACTGATCCCACGGCACCGCGCTCCACTGCGCGTTGGAGATCACGAAGAGATCGCACCCCTGCAGCGCCGTTGCGTCGATCACCGAGCGTGAGGGCGCGACGCGAAAGCCATCTCGCCGCGCGAGATCGCCAAACGCCCAGAAGCGATCATCGAGCGTGTGGAAGTTGTGATGCGCCTCGTCGAGACAGAGTCGTGGTCCCGCACCGATGGCGAACGCGGGGCGCGGCACGGGAGGGCGGAACTCCCGATCGGGGAGTTGCTGTGCGCTCAGCGATGCCGCACCGAGCAGCAACGCGCCACATCGCGCCCACGCGTTCATGGCTTGCGGAGCTGCCGGAGGAAGCGCTCCGCCACCTGCTCGAGCCGATCGTCGCGATAGTGCCGCGCTTCTTCCAAGATCGCCTCGACGTGCGCCTTTAATCGTGGTTCGCCCCAGGTGAAGCCGGTCGCTTCCTCCGCTGCAATCACCTCGCTCACCCGCGCCCCTTCGAGCAACGCGCGCGCGGTCGCAGCCTCGAACCCCGGATCATCCCGCGGCGGGAGGCGGTGGTTCAGCGTCGGCCGGAGGTCGGGCGGATCGTCACGGAGGAAGGCGCGGGACATTCGCTATATACTACGAGATGCGCCCTTCCTCTGTTTGGACGATGTTGCTCCTCCCGGTGCTCGCCTGCGCGCAGGCCGACCGCGCGCAGGGGCCAGCCGCCGCGTCGCCGCAACCGACCTCTACCCCGAGCGTGGTCCGTGTCGAGACCGTCGCGAGCGGACTCGAGCACCCATGGGGACTCGCCTTCCTCCCCGACGGCCGGATGCTCGTCACCGAGCGCCCGGGGCACCTCCGCCTCGTCGCGCGCGACGGCACCCTCTCCGCACCGCTCAGCGGCGTCCCCACGGTCGCCGCCGAAGGTCAGGGCGGACTCCTCGACATCACGCTCGACCCCGACGTCGCGCGCACCCGCGTGCTCTACCTCTCATTCTCTGAACCCGGGACCGACGGGAAGACCAACTCCACCGCCGTCGTCCGTGCGACGCTGAACGCGACCGCGACCGCGCTCGAGCAGGTCAGTGTCATCTACCGCCAGCTCCCTAAGATCGCGAATGGCTTTCATTTCGGTTCACGAATCGTCGTCGCGCCGGACTCCACCCTCTTCATCACGCAGGGTGAACGATTCAGCGAACGCGCGCAGGCACAGCAGCTGAGCAGCGGGCTCGGCAAGGTGGTGCGCATCCATCGCGACGGTCGCATCCCGGCCGATAATCCGTTCGCGAAGACTCCCGGTGCCTTCGCCGCGACCTGGTCGCTCGGCCATCGCAACATGCAGGGCGCCGCGATCGACCCGGCCACCGGACGCCTCTGGACCGTCGAGCATGGCCCGATGGGGGGCGACGAGCTGAATCACCCCGAGGCCGGGAAGAACTATGGCTGGCCCGAGATCGGCTATGGGCGTCACTACGACGGCTCGCGCATCGGCTCCGGTGCGGTGCGTGCGGGGATGGAGCAGCCGGTGTACTACTGGGATCCGGTGATCGCGCCCTCGGGGCTCACCTTCTACACCGGCGATCGTTACCCCGACTGGCGCGGCGACCTCTTCGTGGGCTCGATGACGCCGGGTGGTCTCGTACGCCTCCGCCTTCGCGATGGGCGCGTGGTGCGCGAGGAGCGCTACCTCGGCGAGTTGCGCGAACGAATCCGCGATGTAGTAGAGGGCCCCGACGGCTATCTCTATCTGCTCACCGACAGCGGGATGGGACGCATCCTCCGCGTCCTCCCGGTCACCCCGTCCGGCGCTGCAACTCCGCCATCCGCGCCTTGACCTCACGCACCTTGGACTGCAGCGGCGCGTCGGCGTTCTTCCACAGCTCCACAAAGCGCCCGTAGCGCTCCAGCGCCTTGGCGCGATCGCCTTTCGCTTCGTAGAGCTCGCCGAGGCGCTTGAGTGTGGGACCGAGGTATACGGCGTCGAGCTCGGCGCGGAAGTAGGTACGGTCGGCGAGGTAACGCTCGTACACCGCAATCGCGGAGTCGGGGCGCCCGGCCAAGTCGTGCGCGAGCGCGATCTGCGGGAGCTCGCAGATCGTGCAATCGCCGTTCGGCACCGAGGAGAGCTGTCGGATGGCATCATCGTAGCGCTTCTCGCTCAGCGCGATGACGCCATTCATCCTCGCCTGCGTGATGTCATCGTCTAGCCCCGGAGCATCGGCGCGGTGCTTCTCCCACTCTGCGGCGTACTGCTTGGCCTTGGCCGGCAACCCCGCTTGTGCGTAGAAGTCTACGAGCCGATCGAGCGGTCGGTCAGCGACCGGGAGCGTCGCGAGTGGAGTGCGCTTGAGCGCCGCCTCCACGGTCGCGAGCGCGCGCGCCTTCTCGTTCAGGTACCAGAGCTCGTCCGTCCCGCGCCAGAGCGCGATCTGCAACTCGAAGGTGAGCTGCCCCGTCGCGCGCGCGAATGGTACATTCGCGAGGCGATAGCGCTGCGCTGCCTCCAGCTCGCCGCGTGCCCCGGACACCCGGCGGAAGATCGCGTTCCCGCCGCGCTGGGCCTGTGGCGAGGGCATCGCCTGCATCCGTCGCGCGATCGCGACGACCGAGTCACCGTTGCCGCGCATCCACTCAAAGGAGGCGCGCTCGCCGAGCACGCCCGCGTTCCCGGGGAGCGCCTCCGCCGCAGCGTTCAGTGTGCTCTCGGCCGCCGCGATCTTGCCGAGGTTGAGCTGGTTGCGATAGGCGTTATTAAAGAACACTCCCGCCGTGGGTTGCAACGCGATCGCGCGCTTCGCACTCGCCTCCGCCTTCTCGTACTGGCCGAGATCGCGATACATGATCGCAACGTTGTTGAGCGCCGTGACATTGTTCGGGTCGCGCTCGAGCAGCTGCTCATACGTCCGGACCACCGCGGCGCGATCGGGCTTGGGCCCACTCATGTAGTAGGACCCCTCCATGATCAGGCGCTCGGTCTCGGTGAGCCGATCCCGATTGTCGTACGCCTTCTGCAAGAGCTTGGCGACGAGCGTCGGCGACCCGAATCGATTCACGTACTCGATCGCCAACTTGCGGTACGCCATCGCGAAACCGCTGTCGAGTGCGATCGCCTCCTCAAGGAGGACGCGCCCGCGCTCCCAATCATTCCGAGTCTCGAGTGCGCGCGTCCCCTCCACGTACTTCTGCAGCGCGTCGAGCGAGGGGGTGGTGACCTTGTCGAGCGAACGCGACGCCTGCACCCGCCGCAGGTTGTCACCGAGCTTGGAGCGGATCTGCTTGGAGAGACGGCCGATCGCGGGGATCATGTCGCGCGAGTCCGTTGCGGTCTCGCGGAAGCTCGCGAGCTCCTCGTTCGCGATCGTGCTCACGAGCCGTGCGCTCATCACATAACCACCCCCGAGCGCCACGACCTCGCCCGCGAGATACGCTTTCATCCCATCGCGCGTCGCGATCTGCCGCGCGATCTCTTCCGTGACCGTCGTCGATTCGGGGCGACTCATGCGGCGCAGCGCGCCACGCACCACCGCGCCGGAGAGCACCGTCACCGAGGTGGTTTGAGCGAGATCCGAGCGGAACGCATCGGTAACCGTCGCGCCAAGCGCCGCGTCGCCCGCGCTTTTGAACTCGGCAACGATGAGCTGGTCCTTCTCGTTGATCGTGCCGGCGGAGAGCAAGGTCGCTGCGGGGCCGATGCCGAACGCGCGCATCGTCATCCAGGTGCCGATCAGCAGGACGAACACACCGACGGCCCACGCACCGCCAACCGCGGTGCGTCTCCACGAGACGTGCGGACTCGCCTTCACCGCGATCGTCGCGAGCGTCCCCTGTGGCGCAGGCGTTCCCCCCGGGGTGAGCTGCGGCGTGGTCGTCACCATCTTGCGCGCTTGATGCTGCACGAACGCGGTGAAGAGAATCACCGGGAGCCCCAACACCATCACCAGCATCGATCCCGGAAAGACCCAGTCGGGGAGCCCGATGCCGACCGTCGCACCACGCGCGATGATCGAGACCACGACGAACGCGGCCGCCCAGAGCGCGAGCGCACGCCCGAGCATCCGCTGGCCGCCGAGCAACACCGCGGGGACCACTGGCTGCGACGCACTGCTCGTCACCGTATCGAGGAGACGCACCACATCCGACGCGCCCTGCGGGCGGTGATCCGCTTCCTTCTCCAAGCAGCGCATCACCAACTCGGCGAGCGGCGCGGGGAGGTCGGGGCGGCGCTCGAGGATCGGCAGCGGCTTCTCCGCGAGATGCGCCGCGAGTTGCTTCTGCGGCGTGGTGTAGTTGAAGGGCGGCCGCCCGGCGAGCAACTCGTAGGCCACCACGCCGAACGCGTAGAGATCGGCGCGATGGTCGGCCCCCTGATCGCCAGCCGCCTGTTCAGGCGCCATGTAGGTCGGCGTTCCGATCGAGGTGCCGATCTGTGTTAGGGTCGCCGCGCCCGGGTTGGAGCGCGCCGCGCTGATCGCCTTCGCGATCCCGAAGTCCGCGACCACCGCCGCGCCGCCAGAGAGGAGGATGTTCTCCGGCTTGATGTCGCGGTGCACCACGCCACCCGCGTGCGCGTAGGCGAGCGCGCGCGCCACATCACGCAGGAGTGAGAGCGTCTCGGTCACCCCCACGCCGCCACGCGCCAGCCGCGCCCGCAGCGACTCCCCCGCCACGAAAGGCATCGTGAAGTAGGGGAGCCCATCGATCTCACCGGTGGTCAGCACCGGGACGATGTTCGCGTGCTGCAAGCGCGCGGCGAGCTGGATCTCGCGGCGGAACCGCTCGACGTTCACCCCGGCCGAGAGCTCGGGGGTGAGGAGCTTGATCACGACTTGCCGACCGAGGGCCGTCTCAGTGGCAAGGAACACGCGCGACATCCCGCCCCCGCCGAGCTCACGCTCCACGGTGAACTGGGCTCCGAGGAGCTGCCGGAGTCGTGCGAGGAGGTCGGTCGTCACTGCAGGGAATCTCCACCGCGCGACGCCCCCGTCAAGGCAAGCGTTCTGACCGGGGAATGCGTACGCTTGAGTGACGCGCCCGCGACCGTCTCGCACGTGCACGCACCGGACCACCTTCCATCGATGGCGACGAACTCGTACGAACTCGCGGGGCGATTCAGTTGGTTGCTCACCCTCGCGATCGCCTTCACCCTCGCGGGCGCGCTCGCGGCGCTCGCGTGGCGTCTGAAGCGGGCGGCCCCGCGCGCGCTCGCGCTTGCGTGGATGATCCATGCGGCGGTCGCGGTCGATGGCGCGCTGTACTTCTACGCCACCGCCTACCGCTCGCAGCTCCCGATCGTCCTCGACTCGCTCTTCCTGATGATGATGGCGGGCGCGCTCGCGTACGCCTACGGCTTTGCGGCGCGCTCGGCGGCGGGGAGCGAAGGGAACGCGGCGCCCTCGCTCGCTCGCGCCGCGCGATGGGCCGTCGTCGCCGGTGCGGTGGGCGCGGCGGGGATGTCGCTCGCACTCGCGCTCGGCATTGACGCGACGATCGTGAAGATCTCCAGTTCCCGCATCGCCTTCGCGATCGCGTACTTCACGGCGATCCGTCAGGTGCTCGCGGCCGCTCGGCGTGTGCCCGCATCGCGGTCGCTCCTGCTCCCGCTCGGGGCCGCGATGGGGGTCCGCGTCCTCCAACTGGGCTTCGACCTCTCGTTGCGCGTCAGCTCCGTCCGCGAAGGGATCAGCGGCCCGCAACAGGTCGCTGTGGTGCTGCTGCAGGTCATCACGATCCTCCTCCTGGGCGTCGCCGCGATCTATGTCGCGCTCGAGGAGGAACGCCGCTTCGTCGTGAGCCAAGCCGCGCGACTCCGCGACGCAGAACGTGCCGCTGCGCGCTCGGCACGCACCGAGAGTCTCGGGCGGCTCGCGGGCGCGGTCGCGCACGATGTGAACAATCTCCTCGCCGTGATCCGCTCCTCGGCGGAGCTCGCGGAGGGTGACGCCGCCGCGCATCACCACCGCGAGGAGCTGCGCGAGATCGTCACCGCGACTGAGAGCGGCCACGCCCTCACCCGCCAGCTCCTCGCCTTCGCGCGCGGGGAACCGAGCGTCCCGGTCGCATTGCCCGTACGCGACGCCGTCACGCGCACGCAGCCGTTGATCAGCCGCCTCCTCGGGCCGCAGATCACCCTCAGCGTGACCGGCGAGAGCCGAGCGACGGTCCGCATGGACCCCGCCCACTTCGAACAGCTGCTCATGAACCTCGCCGCGAACGCGCGCGATGCGATGCCCGGCGGGGGCCGCGTCACCATCGATATCGATGAGCCGAGCGGGCGTGAAGCGTTCGTCCGCGTCCGGATCGTGGATACGGGCCCAGGCATCCCCGCCGATATCATCGAAAACGTCTTCGAGCCCTTCTTCACGACCAAGGGGGAACACGATGGCACCGGGCTCGGGCTCGCGACCTGCGCGCGGGTCGTGCGCGATGCCGGCGGCGAGATCAGCGTCCGGAGCACCCTCGGCGCCGGGACCTGTTTCGAGATCCTCCTCCCCCGCCTCGCCGACGGCGACACCCCGTAGAATCCCCCCCGTCGCGCGCGCATATTTCCCAGGTCGGGGCTCTGCCCCCAGCGCGCCGGCCGCACGTGGCTGTCAGGCGCGCACTTCGCTTCTCCCCCGAGCGTAACCGATGCTGGTCGTGATGCAGCGCGACGCCACCGAGTCGCAGATCGACGCGGTGTGTGATGCGATCGCCAAGATGGGCTTCAAGCCGCTCCGGATGCCCGGCGCGCAACGCACCACCGTGGGACTCATCGGGAACGATGCCCGCGTGGACGGATCGCATATCGAGGCAATGGCGGCCGTGAGCGAAGTGATCTACGTGAGCAATCCGTACAAGCAGGTGTCGCGCGAATGGAAGTCGGCCGACACGATCGTCGAACTCGCGCCGGGCGTCCGCTTCGGTGGGCGCGACGCCCCCATCATCGCGGGCCCCTGCTCCGTCGAGAGCGAGGAGCAGATCCTCGGCGCGGCCCGCGCAGTGAAGGCCGCGGGTGCGGTCGCGTTGCGCGGCGGTGCATTCAAGCCACGTTCGTCACCGTACTCGTTCCAAGGGCTCGGCGTGAGGGGGCTCGAGCTCCTCGCGCTCGCGAAGCAGGAGACGGGGCTCGCCATCGTCACCGAGGCGATGGACGAGAGCGGGGCCGAGCAGGTCGCGCGCTACGCGGACTGCATCCAGATCGGCGCACGCAACATGCAGAACTACTCGTTGCTCAAGGCGGTCGGCAAGCTCGGCAAGCCCGTCCTCCTCAAGCGCGGGATCGCAGCGACCATCAGCGAACTGCTGCTGTCGGCGGAGTACATCCTCGCCGAAGGGAACCCGCATGTGATCCTCTGTGAGCGCGGCGTGCGCACGTGGGACCCATCCAGCCGCAACATGTTCGACCTGAATGCGATCCCCACGGTGCACAAGCTCTCGCACCTCCCGATCATCGCGGATCCGAGTCATGCCACCGGGGTGCGCGACCGCGTAGGGCCGATGGCGCGCGCGGCGCTCGCAGCGGGCGCGGACGGGATCATCGTCGAGGTGCACCCTGCGCCCGAGCGCGCGCTGTCTGACGGTGCGCAGTCGCTCTACCCGGAGCTGTTCGCCGAGCT
>JAIETI010000052.1 GCA_019745365.1 Gemmatimonadaceae bacterium
GCGCCGCGAGCGGCGCGTCGGCGGCGGGCACACGTCCGGCGACGCGCTCCACTGCCCGCGTGGTCCAACTCCCCGCATCGGGGAGCTCGAGGATCACGCGCAGCTGTGCCTCGCGCAGCCCCAGCTCCTCCTCCACCGCCGCCGCGTGCACCACGCGCGCGGCGTCGTGTGCCACCCGCGCACGCGCGCGGCGCCACGCGATGATCGCGCCGCCGATCAGTGCGCCCCAGAGCGCGAACGGCACCACGCGTGGAAGCGAGAGCCAGCGACCGTCGGCCAGCAACACCGCGCCCGCGACAAGCGCGGCGAGCAGCACGCTCGCGCCCCACGCGGCTGGCCGGAACCAGACGAACCGACGCACCGCGTCGTATTCGCGCTCGAAACGCGTGAGCAGGCTCATGGCCGACTCGTCACGGCGTACGCGAACAGATTCACGCCCATCCGTAGCGCCTGCTCGTGCAGCTCGGGAGGGTCCGCCGGATAGGTCCCGACATCCTCCCAGCCGTTCCCCAAGTCACTCTCATAGCTGTAGTACACCGCGAGCCGATCGCCGATGAAGATCCCGAAGCCCCGAGCGGGCTTCCCATCGTGTTCGTGGATCTTCGGGATCCCGTTCGGGAACTCGTACACCGCGTGATAGATCGGATGCGCGAGCGGCACGTCGACGAACGCCCGATCGGGGAAGACCTTCGCCATCGCCGTGCGGAAGCTCGCGTCGAGCCCGTAGTTGTCGTCCGCGTGCAGGAACCCACCGCGCTCGAGCCACTGCCGGAGGCGCGCCGCTTCCGCATCGCTGAACGTCACCGTGCCATGCCCCGTGAGATGCAGGAAGGGCGTCTCCCAGAGCCGCTCATCCATCAGCGTGATCCGCTGCTCGCGCGCATCCACGGCGAGGGTGGTCCGCGTGCGGATCGCGCGGATCAGGTTCGGCAGGCTCGACGAATTCGCATACCAATCGCCGCCTCCCTCGTACTGCAGACGCCCGATCACGAGGCCATTTCCACGATGCCAGGCGCCCGCCACGAGAGCGATCCCGAGCGCCGCACCGACGATCACGCATCGACGGAGCTTCATCGGTGGGCCAGCCGATAGGCGAGGTTGCGCGGCGCCGCATGCCCTTCCGTGAGCCGCTGCATGATGTCGCGCGCCGGAAGCCCGGCGGCGCGCCACTCGTCGGCGAGCGCGGTCAACGCCGCCTCGTCCAACACCCGCGGCGCGGCGCCACTGATCACGAGAACCACCTCTCCACGGGGGGCATCCGCTCCATAGTACGCAGCGAGTTCGGCGAGCGTTCCCCGGCGCACCTCCTCGTACTGTTTGGTCAGCTCGCGCGCCACCGCCGCCGCTCGCTCGCCCATCCCCGCCGCCGCGAGTTCCCCGAGCGTCTCCCCCACCCGACCGGGCGCCTCGTACACCACCACCGTATGCCGGCTCTCGGCGATCTCATTGATCAGCGCGCGTCGCTCCTTCCCCTTGCGCGGCAAGAAGCCGAGGAAGGTGAACCGATCCGACGGCAGTCCGCTCGCCACCAGCGCGGCGAGCACGGCACTCGGCCCGGGGATCGGCACCACGCGCACCCCGGCTTCGATCGCGGCGTGCACCAGCCGCGCGCCCGGATCGCTCACCAGCGGCGTCCCCGCGTCGGAGATCAACGCCATCTGTGCCCCGGCGAGCAGGCGCTCCACGAGCACCGGCGTCCGCGCCGCCTCATTGTGCTCGTGCAACGACTCGAGTGGCACACGAATCCCTGCGTGATCCAACAGATGCCGACTATGCCGCGTGTCCTCCGCGAGCACCAACTCGGCGGCCGCGAGCGTCGCCACGGCGCGCGGGCTGAGATCACCGAGATTGCCGATCGGCGTGCTGACCAGCGCGAGCACTCCCTCCGTGCTCACCACTGCAGCTTCCACGGGAGCGCGTCGAAGAAGCCCGTCGACTGCAACACATGCCGACGGTCGCGCGTGAGGTCACGCACGATCGTCGCGGCCGCAGCGCCCTGCCCCGCCACCACGCCGCTCAGCCACGCGCCCATCGCCGCCGAGAGCGTCGGCGCGTCGGTGACGGGGTCGCGCGGGTTCGGCACGGAGAGGGAGAAGCGTTCGAGCACCGGATAGCGCGGCGCCAGATACTGGCGCGTCTGCTCCGCGAGCAGCGGCGCCTCGGGGACGCCGAGCGCGGTGAGGCGATGCACGAGCGCGGCGCTCATCTCGCGATACATCGCGATCAACGCCGGCGGCGCCTGCTGCGGGAGCGAACGCGGCACGCCATAGAGCCGCGGCCGGAGCGCGGCGCCACGTCGGCTGAGGAGGTCCCGCACGCGGAACTCCGCCGTCGCCGCGGCATCATCCACGAAGAACCCGCGCACCGGCGCCCCCATGCGCAGCATCACGTAGTGCTGCGCGCCGCCCTCGTCGAGGGCCAGGAGACCGTCGTGCATCACCGCCGCGAGCGCGCCGAGCACGTGCGCCGGGTCCGCCCACTGCGTGTCCGGCGCGGGCTGCGGCGTATCACTCACCTGATCGGCGTGCATCGCCGCGAGCTGCTCGTCGTCCGCCTCGTGGAAGCAGATCTCGCCGTACTCCGCGGCGGCGGGCACGCGACCCAGTGCCTCGCTGATGGGGATCGCCCGCCACCGCAGCGCGTCGGTGGTCGCGGTGGCATTCACGACCTCGCCCTCCTGCAAGTAGAGGAGGAGGAACTCGTCGGGGAGCCAGATGCCGACATACCCGAACACCCGCGCGGCGCGGTCGCGCTTCGCGTCGGTGAGCAGGTTGCGCAGGTGGACGTACGCCAGCCGTGTCCGTGCGAGGAGCACTCGTTGGCACGGGAAGCGCAGCGCGTCGCGGGGGGTCGCCATCGCCGAGGGGAAAGTGAACGCCCGGGAAGCCATGTGGCCTCCCGGGCGGAAGATGCCCCGCGGCGCGGGGCATCGCAACGCAGACCGCTTACGCCGCGATATGCTGCGCCATCTTGGCCGCGAGCGCCGTCTTCGGCACCGCACCGATCACCTGATCGACGACCTTCCCGTCCTTGAAGAACAGGAGGGTCGGGATCGACCGCACGTTGAAGCGCGGCGAGGTCTTCGGGTTGGCATCCACATCCATCTTCACGATACGGAGCTTCCCCGCGTACTCCTCAGCCAGCTGGTCGAGGATCGGCGCGATCATGCGGCACGGGCCGCACCACGTCGCCCAGAAATCCACCACCGTCACACCGGCCGCCTGCTCGACCTCCGCCGCGAAGGTCTCGTCCGTCACTGCCATCGTATTCGACATCGTCCCCGGTCCTGCGGCCGCCACGCGACGGTCCGCTGCTGTATTGTTCGGCGCCCCTCTCACCTGGATGAGCGCGTTCGTGCCCGACTCCGTTCCTCGCGGGACCCGCATCGCCCATATCGGGATCGCGGTCACCGCCCTCGACGCCCTGCGCCCCCTCTACCGCGACGTCCTCGGCATGCCCGAGGTCCCGCTCGATGACGCCGACGGCGCCCGCATCGCGGGACTCGCCGTCGGAGAGTCGCTGGTAGAACTCCTCGAACCGGCCGTGGCCGACTCCCCGATCGGGAAGTTCATCGCCAAGCGCGGCCCAGGGATCCATCACGTCTGTTTCGCCGTGGACGATCTCGACGGCACGCTGCAGCGCTGCCGCGACGCCGGGATCACCCTGATCGACGAACAGCCGCGGCTGGGTGCGGAGGGAAAGCGCATCGCGTTCCTCCATCCCCGCAGTACCGGCGGTGTGCTCGTCGAACTCTCTGAACACTAATCCGGAGGGGAACCCCCCGGTTCCGTTCAGCGCACCGGCGCGCTCAGGCGGCAGAGCGACGTGAACTTCTCGAGCTCGACGTTTTCCACGTAGTAGCGCCCCGAGGGCCCCGGGATCGCCGTGATGTTCCCGGTCGCCGCGAGACTGCCGTTCTTGAGCTCCACGGAGAAGACGGTGCGCCCGCCCTCTCCCGGTGTCGGCGCGCCGATGCGAGATTCGTCGTGCGCGAGCGCACAGAGGATCACTTCTTGGCGCTTCTCGCGTTCCACGCGGTCCATCGTCGTGGCGGCGGACCCGTTCGCACTCCCCCAGACGCGGGCGAAGGCGACGCGGTCCTTGGCACGGGCGGCCGCGAGGAACTGTTCGACGGCTCCACGCGTACTGAGGGCGCCGCCCGCGTCGCCACCGGCGCGGAGCCCACCGCACGCACCGAGCACTACGAGCGCCAGCAAGACCGATCGACGCATGCACGGCTCCGAAGCAAGGGACGAGCGCGAACCTAACGGGAGTGAAAGATGGCAGCAACCCGCGCGCCAGTGCGCGTCGCGCCGCACCAGCGGCTCTATGTGAACATCGATCATGTCGCCACGCTGCGCGAAGCGCGCCGCGGTGCGGAGCCGGACCCCATCGCGGCGGCGCGGGTGTGTGAGGATGCCGGCGCCGATGGGATCACCGCACATCTGCGCGAGGACCGCCGCCACATCCAGGACCGCGACGTCGACGCGCACGCCGCCGCCGTGCGCACCCCGTTCAATCTCGAGATGGCCGCGACCGAGGAGATGCTCGGCATCGCACTCCGACTTCGCCCGCATCAAGTGACGCTCGTCCCCGAGCGGCGCACCGAGATCACCACGGAAGGCGGACTCGATGTGCTCCGCGACCCGAGCGCCCTCCGCGCCGCACTCAATCACCTGCGCGCTGCGGGGATCCGCTCCTCGCTCTTCATTGACGCCGACTCCCGCATGATCGACGGGAGTGTCGCCGTCGGCGCCGACGCGGTGGAGTTCCACACCGGACGCTACGCGCACGCGCCGGCGGACCCCGCGCCGCTCGCGGCACTCGACGCCGGAGCGGCCCACGCCGCGCGCCTTGGGCTCGCCGTACATGCCGGCCACGGGCTCACGCTCGACAACGTGCGCCCCGTTGCCGCGATCCCCGAGATCGAGGAGCTGAACATCGGCCATCACCTGGTGAGCCAAGCGATCTTTCACGGCCTCGACGCCGTGGTCCGCGGTATGCGCGCCGCGATGACGGACGCTCGAGCGGGGATCGGCCGGTAGCCGCCCCCCGTCCGCCCGCGCCGCCGACGGCGTAGCTTTCCGGCCGAGTGCCGCGTCTATAGGATCGACCCCCTTCGACCCCGCCCGTGTCCGGATTCCTCGATTTCTTCGTCCTTGAAGCCAGCGAGCAGGTAGAGCAGCTCGACGGACTCGTCTCCCGCGCGAGCGGTGGCGCGCCTGATCTCGAACCGTTCGCCCGCGCCGCACGCACCCTCCGCGGGAGTGCGACGATGGCGAAGATCAGCGGCGTCGCCGACGTCGCCGCCGGACTGGAACGCGTCGCGCGCGCGCTCCGCGCCGGCTCGCTCAGCTGGGATGTGGCCGCGCGCGGTGCGGTGATCGCCGCCGTCGACGACCTGAAGATCCTCATCCATGGGGCACGCAACTGGGGCGCCCCGGAGCAGGCGAAGGCGGCGGCCCGCACCGCGGAGCTCACCGCGCTCGCGCCGATCACACTCACCGCGAGCTCCGCGGCGACCTCATCGGGCGTGCGCACGAGCTTCCTCGTCACGGAAGCGCGCGACATCGGCATCGAGCTCGCGGACTGGGGCCGAACGGGTTCGACGGGCTCGACGCTCGACGCGACGATGCGGCGCATCCGCGCCCTCCGTGGGATCGCCCTACTCCGCGATCGACCGCCGCTCTCCGAGGTGCTCGACGCCCTCGACAGCGGCGTGAAGCCGCTCGAGCTCGGAGCGGCGAGCCCGGCCCGAGAGCTCACGGTGCTCTTCGGCGCGGCGGCGGCCGTCCTGCAGCAGTCGGCCGAGGCGATGGCGCGCGGCGATGTGCCCGCCGCCGATACACCGGAAGTGCATGCGTTCTCGGCGGCGGCGGCGGTGCTCGCGGCGGCGCAGGGAGACGGCGACCAGATCGTCCCGATCAGCGCCCTCTTTCCCACCGATGGTGGCGCGAACGAGCTCTTCCGTGCTCCCAATCCGCCGACGACCCCGGCGCAGCGGTTCCGTCTTGAGGTCGTGAGCCAAGCCGAGCATCTCCGTCGACTCGTGAGTGATGCTCGCGCCGCCGCCGATCCGGCCGCGCGCGAACGCCTCGGCCGTGAGCTCCGCACCGCCACGCGCGCGATGTCGCGTGCGGCGGAGAGCTTCGGAGAGCGCGACATCGCGGGTGTGCTCACTGCGTTCGGCGGGGAGGCAGCGACGCTCGACGGCAGCGCACTGGACCTGCTCGATCAGGCGGCGATGTTCCTCGCCTCTGGCGCGCCGGACGCGGCGGCGCGCATCCAAGCCTTGCGCCACGCTCCCCGTGTCAGCGCACCGACCGCCGTGCCCGCCACCACCCCGATCGTCCCGATCGAATCGCTCGCCCCCGACGCGCCAAGCGCGCCAAGCGCGCCAAGCGCGCCGAGCGCGCCGAGCGGTCCTGCGGGCGAATCACTGCACGCGCTCCTCTCCACCGGATTGGCTGGACTCGCCGATCTCGAATCGACGCCGCTCAGCGAGCCGGTCGAGGTCGTCAACGACGAGGTCGTCCCGATCGAGGAGCTCCTCTACTCCGGACGCGACGCCCTCGAGCGCGCCGCCGAACTTGGTGCCGCGCTCCGCGCCGCCGGCAGCACCCCCGACCCCGACGCGCTCGCCGAGCTGTACGACCTGCTCGCCCTCGCGGCTGCGGAGTAGGCGGTGCGCTTCGGTGGCCGCGCGGCGCTCGGCTTCGGCGTCAGCGCGCTCCTCCTCTGGTATGCGCTGTCCGGTGTCGATCTTACCGAGGTCGCGCGCGAACTGCGCGGCAGCGATCTCACGCTCTGGGCACTCTGCACCGTCGCGAGCCAGCTGATCTTCCCGCTCCGCGCGCTGCGTTGGCGCGTGATCCTCGATCCGACGCACCCCAAGCTCCCGCTCGGTTCGCTCTGGCGCGCCACCGCGATCGGGATGATGGTGAACAACGTGGTGCCCGCCCGTGCGGGTGAACTCGCGCGCGTATTCGCGCTCACGCGCGAACAGCGCGAGGTGCGTTTCTCGACCGGGCTCGCCTCGCTCGCCGTCGATCGCGTCTTCGATGCAGGGTGCGTCGTACTCCTGTTGGTGCTCGCGATGTACGACCCGCAGTTCCCCGCCGGGGTGACGATCGCCGGGCGCCCCATCCGCGACACCGCGACCGCGGGGCTCGTCCTCGTCGTCGGTGCGTTCGTGGCGCTCTACGTCGTCGCGCGCTTTCCCGAGCGGTTCGAGCGCGTCGCGCGTGCGGTCACTCGGCGCGTACTCCCGCGTTTCGAAGCGCGCGTCGGCGCCCTCGTGCACGCGCTCGCGGGCGGCCTCGCGGTGCTCCGCTCGCCGCTGCGCTTTCTCGAGGTCTTCGCGTGGGCGCTCGCGCACTGGCTCATGAACGCGTTCGCGTTCTGGCTCGGCTTCCGCGCGGTGGGGATCGACGCGCCCGCCTCCGCAGCACTGCTCGTGCAGGGGCTGATCGCGATCGGCGTATCGATCCCGTCGAGCCCCGGCTTCTTCGGCATCTTCGAGACGATCGCGAAGGTCGCGCTCCCCATCTACGGCATCGACGCCACGCGCGCCGTCGTGTGGGCGCTCGGGTTCCACATCCTCTCGTTCATCCCCATCACCGTGATCGGCGCCTGGTACTTCGCGCGCCTCGGCGTGCGCCTCGGTGACCTCGCGAGCGCGGAGGCCGCGGCCGCCGCCGACCCCGCACCGTGATGCGCGTCGCGCACGTCGCCGCCGAGGCGAAGGTGAACCTCGTGCTCCGCGTGCTCGGGCGGGCGCCGGATGGCTATCACACGCTGGAAACGGTGTTCCAACGGATCACGCTCGCGGATGACGTCACCGTCGCCGAGACGAACGGAGCGAGCACGCTCGACGTGCAGTGGGTGGGCGATGGCGAGGCACCGGATGTCGGACCCGTCGAGCGCAACCTCGCGTGGCGCGCTGCGGCGGCCTATCGCGACGCGACGGGTTTTCCCAACGGGTGGGCGATCACCATCGCCAAGCGCATTCCCATCGGTGGCGGACTCGGCGGGGGAAGTGCCGATGCGGGCGCGGTGCTTCGCGCGCTGAACGCGCGCTCTCCGAATCCGGTCTCATCTGATCGGCTGATCGCGATCGGTGCCCCCCTCGGCGCTGACGTCGCCTTTCTGACGAGCGACGCCGCGCTCGCGCTCGGCCACGGACGCGGCGACCGCCTCACCCCCTTGCCAGCGCTCCCTTCGCGTTCGATTTCGTTGCTGGTGCCCCCCTTCGGCGTCGCGACCGCCGACGCGTATGGATGGCTCGCCCAGTCGCGGGGCCGCGTGGCAGCGGCGCCCCGCGCGCCGTTGGATGCCCTGGCACTGGCGAGCTGGCCGCAGATGGAGCGCCTCCTCGAGAACGATCTCGAACCGCCGGTCTTCGATGCGCTGCCGGCACTCGCCGCCCTGCGCGCGGCCAGCGGTCCACTCGCGATGATGAGTGGGTCGGGCTCGACCGTGTTCGTGCTCGGCGCGCCGCCCACTTCGATCCCCATCGGAGTCCGCGTCGTCGCCTGCCGGACGGCCGAGCGTGCCGCGCCGGTGCAGATCACCGACTAACGGCTGACCTCGACGCCTCGCCCTCACCCGACTAACTTTCTCAGGTTGTGGTGCCCCTTCGTCCAATGGCAGGACATCGGTCTTTGGATCCGAGAATGGTGGTTCGAATCCACCAGGGGCAATGCGGGTCCCTTAGTTGACTAAGTGCCACTCCTGACGTAACTTACAAGGCTAACCCCGATGGACGGACTCGCCGTACCTCTGCACGGTTTCCGGGTACTCACTGGAACCTCGAATCCAGCGCTCGCGGAAGGGATCGCGAAGCACCTGGAGATCCCGTTGTGCCGAGCGACCACCAGTCGCTTCGCGGACGGAGAGGTGTTCGTTCGGATCGATGAGAATGTCCGCGGTGCGGACGTGTTCATCGTCCAGTCGACGAATCCGCCGGCGGAGAACGTGATGGAGATCCTGCTCCTGATCGACGCGGCACGACGCGCGTCGGCGGCGCGGATCACCTGCGTGATCCCCTACTTCGGGTACGCGCGGCAGGACCGAAAGGACCAGCCGCGCGTGGCGATCGGTGCCAAGCTGATGGCGAATCTGCTCCAGACGGCCGGAGCGGACCGCATCCTCGGCGTCGATTTCCATCAGCACCAGCTACAAGGGTTCTTCGACATCCCCGTCGATCACCTCTACGCGGCTCCGGTGCTGACAGCGCACTACCGGAAGAAGAACCTGCAAGACCTCGTTGTGGTGGCACCGGATGTGGGATCGGCCAAGATGGCGCGCGGGTTCGCGAAGCGACTCGATGCCTCCTTGGCGATCATCGACAAGCGTCGTCCGGCGGCCAACGTGGCGGAAGTGGTGAATGTCGTCGGTGAGGTCGAAGGACGGGATTGTCTCCTGGCCGACGACATGATCGACACCGCGGGCACCGTGAGCGAAGCGGCGCGCGCGTTGAAGGGGCTGGGGGCGCGCGACATCTACGTGTGCGCCACGCACGCCCTGCTGAGCGGCCCAGCCAAACAGCGGCTCAGCGAGGCGCCGATCAACGAGGTGACGGTCATGGACACGATCGCGATTCCCGAAGAGCGGCGCTTCCCCTCGCTCCACGTGCTGTCGACGTCGGAGTTGTTGAGCAAGGCGATCCGGTTCACGCACAGCGATCAGAGTGTGAGCAGTCTGTTTGAGTAGGAAGGACAGGAAAGACAGGAACTACAGGAAAGACAGGAAAGACTTGTTGGACCATGGGGTGTGAGGCTGGGCCGGCGAATGACCGGGCACCCACATAGCACACCGCGAATCACTAGGAGCTTCACCGATGGCAACCGCTTCTCTCTCCGCTACCACCCGCGGCACGGCCGGCAAGGGCGTCGCGCGCAAGCTGCGCGCCGCTGGCCAGATCCCCGCGGTCATCTACGGCCACGGCCGCGAGCCGCAGTCGCTCGCCCTCACCGCGCGTGAGCTTGAGCGTCTGCTCGACCGCGTCGCCTACACCAGCACCGTCATCGAGCTCGCCATCGCCGGCGGCACGACGGCCAAGACGCTGATCCGCGAGATCCAGCGCCACCCGTTCAAGAAGCAGATCCTCCACGTGGACTTCCAGGAGCTCGTGGCGGGTGAGAAGGTGACCGTCAGCATCCCGGTCATCCTCGTGGGGACGGCGACGGGCGTCCGCGAGGGCGGCGGCATCCTCGATCAGGTCATGCACAAGCTCGAGATCCGCGTCGATCCGGCCGAGATCCTGAACCACATCGACGTCGATGTCACCACGCTCACGATCGGTCACTCGATCCACGTCGGCGAGCTGAAGCTCCCGGCTGGCGTCGAGGTGCTCGATGACGCGAAGGCGACGATCTGCGTATGCGCGGCGCCAAAGGCGGCTGAAGTCACGGCTGCGCCGGAAGCGGGCGCGGTCGCTGAGCCGGAGCTCATCCGCAAGGCGAAGGCTGACGAAGCCGAAGAGGCGAAGTAAGCCAACCCGTGAAGGTCATCGTCGGACTCGGCAATCCTGGCAAGGAGTACGCCGAGACCCGTCACAACGTCGGCTGGTGGTTCATCGACCACCTAGCCGACGTTTGGCGTTTCGAGGGGTGGCGAAAGGACGGGGTCGCCTCGGTGTGCGCCGGTCGGATCGGCAACACGCCGGTGCGCCTCGTCAAACCGCTCACCTTCATGAATCTCTCGGGCGAGGCGCTCCGCCCCTATCTGCGTCGGCCGTTCTGGTCGGCGCAGACGGATCTCCTCATCGTGCTCGACGAGGTCGCCCTCCCGCTCGGCAGCTCGCGCTACCGCGCCAAGGGATCACCCGGTGGACACAACGGGTTGAAGAGCGTGCAGCACGAGATGAAGACCGCTGACTACGCGCGCCTCCGCATCGGGATCCGCCCCGAGGATGAGCGCCGCATTGGTGATCTCTCCGATTTCGTCCTCGATCGCTTTGGCCGCGACGAGGCGGAGATCACGCGCGCGACCTTCCCGGCGATGGCGGAGCTCTGCGACACGTGGGTGCGTGGCGGCGACGCTGCGGTGCAACGGCTGCTCTCTCAGCGGGCGCGCCCCAGCAGCGACGACGCCACGCCCGACGCATAGCACAGCCGTGCCGCGCCCCGACCCCTGACGTGACAGGGATCGGGGACACGGACCCGACCATCAGTGTTCCCGCGTCGGCCACGCGAAGCAGGGCGTCACACTCGAGGGCGCACAGGGCGCGTGGTCGAAGGGGAGCGGTGCCCGGCGGTCCGCGTGCGGCGAGGAACACGTGTCGAAGATGCGCCCCGCGCTGCGGATCATCATCACCCCGGTACTCTGCCCCGCTACATTTCAGTGCGCACGCCTGCGTGCGCCTCGCGCGCTGACTGCGGCCGCGCGATCGCCCTCTGCTCCGCTCTCTCGTGCTCTCTCTCGGCATCGTCGGTCTTCCCAACGTCGGCAAGAGTTCGCTCTTCAACGCGCTCACCTCGGCCAAGGCCGAGGCGGCGAACTACCCGTTCTGCACCATCGACCCGAATGTCGGTGTGGTGAACGTCCCCGACCCGCGCCTCGACGCGCTCGCGGAGATCGTCCAGCCGCAGCGCACCGTCCCTGCTGCGGTGCAGTTCGTCGATATCGCCGGACTCGTGCGCGGCGCGTCGAAGGGCGAAGGGCGCGGCAACGCCTTCCTCTCGAACATCCGCGAGACGGAGGCGATCGTCCACGTGGTGCGCTGCTTCGACGACCCCGACGTGACGCACGTCGATGGCACCGTCGATCCCGTTCGCGACCGCGCCACGATCGAGTTCGAGCTCGCGCTCGCCGACCTTGGCTCGGTCGAGAAGCGCCTCGACAAAGCGAAGCGCGCCGCCAAGACCGGCGACAAAGTGGCCGCCGGTGAGGCGGCGACGCTCGAGAAGGCGCTCGGCGCACTCAGTGAAGGACGCGCGCTCTGGCATGTCGAACTGAACACCGAGGAGCGCGCGCTCCTGCAGCCGCTGCAGCTGCTCACGCTCAAGCCGATCCTCTACGCCGCCAATGTGACCGACGCCGAACTCTCCGGCGAAGAAGGGCCACACGTGAAGGCGCTCCGCACCGCGATCGCGGCGGACCATGAACCGGCCGAGGTCGTCACCTTCAGCGCGAAGATCGAGGCCGAGCTCGCCGACCTCGCCCCGGCGGACCGGAAGGAGTTCCTCAGTTCGCTCGGGATCGAGAGCGCGGGACTCGATCGCCTCATCCGCGGCGGCTATCACCTGCTCGGGCTACAGACCTACTTCACCGCGGGTGAGAAGGAAGTCCGTGCGTGGACCATCCGCGTCGGCGACACCGCGCCCAAGGCGGCGGCGGTCATCCACACTGACTTCGAGCGTGGCTTCATCCGCGCCGAGACGATGAGCTACAGCGATTTCGTGCAGTACCGCGGTTGGAAGGACGGGAAGGAGAAGGGTGCGGTGCGGAGCGAAGGCAAAGAGTACGTGGTGCAGGACGGCGATGTGGTGTTGTTCAGGTTCAATGTGTGAACAGGAAGGACAGGAACTACAGGAACGACAGGAACTACTGACTGCGGCGGGTGAGGACGTTTTTCACTCGGAGTAGTGGGGCCCACTTGAGGCGCTCCGCGGGCCACGCATCTCGGCCGCGCTCCTGTGGTGTGGGAAGCGTGGCGGCGTACCACAGGTAGCGGAGCTGCGCGGTGCGGCCGCCGAGCCAGCGTGGGGGCCAGCGACGGGGCGGCGGTGGGAGCACGATCCCGATGCGCACGCGCTCGACGACACGGGCGGCCTCGGCGGTGAAGCGTGCGGCATCGCGCGCGAACTCAGGGGGTGCCGCCGCGCCTAGGACCGCAGAGCGCACGGCGAGTGCATAGCCGAGCACGCTGCGCGTGCCACTGCGTGCGGCCGCGGCCGCGAGGGCCCCGTGCTCCACACGCGACCCTGCGAGCGCCGCATGAAAGTCCACGATCCACCCCACGCTCCGCCACTCGTGCTTCGCGCCGTGCTGCGCGAGGAGCACCGCGAGGGTGACCGGATCGGGGACGCGCACCCGTCCTCCGCCGACCGCGAGCCACTCGGCACGCGCGATCACGGACTCGGTGCGTTGCAGCCCACCGTACCGCGGCGCTTGGCAGCGCCAGTGGAGTTCGAGCGGTCGGTCCCCTGAGTTTCGCGTGCGATGCCAGGCGCCCTCCCATCGACCGAAGACCTGCTCCTCGGCGCGGCTCCATCCATGCGGCGCGCGATAGCCGATCGCCTCGAGGGCGTCGATCGCACGTGGTGCCTCGTGTGGCGCGATGAGGAGATCGAGGTCGTCGAACCGTCGTGCGCCGAGGTCGCCGTGCACGGCGAGGGCGAGCGCGGGGCCCTTGTACGCCACGGCGGCGACCCCCGCGGCGTCGAGGGCGCGGGTGAGCTCGAGGAGCTGCTGGGTCCCGGCGAGCGCTGAGGCCGCTTGTTCGCGTACGAGCGTGGTCGCGGCCGCGGTGGCGCGCTCCGGCGCGTCACTCCGCGCGATCGCGCGTGCGCCCCACCAGATCACGTCGTCGGCGATCGCTCCGTCCCAGAGCGCGTCCCACGCCGCCTCACTCCGAGGCGGCAGCGGCGCGCGCGGATCGAGCATCGTGCGGAGATCGTGGAGGGGATCGCTCGGCGATGGCATCGCCCACAATCTCACTCCGTGACGGGCTCCGTGGCGACCTCGCGCAGCGTCGCCGCCACGAGCGCGCGCAGCGCGGGCAACGTGCCCGGGCTCGGGCTCGCCTCGAGCCGAAAGAGCGGCACGCGTGCGAGGAGGTCGGCGAGCTGTTGCAACTCGAGCGCACGATCCGCCGCGTCGAGCAGGTAGTTCGCCGAGCTGTGCGTCGCGAGCTCGAGCAGCGCGTCGCGGCCGCGCATGCGCGTCACGCGCGGACCGGCGGCCGTACGGGGCGCGAGCAGAAAGAGCACTCTGAGCGGGGCCCCAGCATCGGCGAACGCGTTGGCGGTGAGCGAGAACCCCAGCTTCTCCCATGTGGGGGTGAGCGGTGCGAGCCGACGCGTCAACGCTGGGAGTACCTGTTCCGCCTCCGGCCAGAGTCGTACCACGGGCGTCGCTGCGGACGCGTACCACCGCTCGTGGGCGCGCTCGAGCACCAAGACATCGTCCGTGAGCACGGGGGCCCCCGCGAGCGCGAAGGCGGCGGCCGTCGTCGACTTCCCGCCTCCCGCTGGGCCGACGAAGGCCGCCGCCCCTTCAGCGAGCACGACTGCGCTCGCGTGCAGCGCGAGCCGCCCGCGTTTGCGCACGATGAAGCTCAGCACGGGGCCGACGAAGAAGGTCATGGCGTCCTCGAGCGTCGACGCGGCGCTCCACGACATCGCGACCTGTGCATGATCGGCGCGCACCGCGAACTGCGCGCCTTCCGTGTAGCGGAACAGCGTTCCATCGGACGCCGTCCGCCGCACTTCGACGATCGGCGCACCGTCGCCGGTCGGATCGCCGCGATAGCACGGCGCGGCCGCCGACCAGTCGCGCGCCGTGACATCGGTCCTGCCGATGTCCAGCACGAGATCGGGCGTACCGTCCGCATCCACCGATCGCAGCCCCGGCAGCGCCTCGGCGCAGTACAGCGTGAGCCCGAAGCAGCGATAGCGATGCGCGTTCGTCACGAGTCGCGCCCCGCCAGCCACGCATCGAGTTGGAGGACGCGCCACGATGCGACGACCTCGTCCACCGATCCCGACCGCCACACCGCCGCGAGCTGCGCCCGGTCCACCCATCGATCGAGCGCCGGTGAGACGGGCGTGTGCGCCCCCCCGAGTGCTCTCCACGCGGCGACGCGCGCCTCGTCAATGCCGTCGAGTGGCGTCTTCGGGCGCGCCAGGACGGCGGTCGGCAGGCGCCCCGCCATCGCGCGCCGATAGAGCAGCTTCCGTTGCAACCAGGGCACCGCCGGCAACGAGAAGACGAACGCCATCAACCGCGGATCGGTCAGCGGGAGCGAGAAGAGGACCGGCGCCCGCGTCACGGCCGGACTGAGCGCGTCATAGAGGGCATCCCACATCGGTGACGAGAACGCAGTCACGGCGCGCGCGCGCGTCGGATGCGCCACGGGTACATCTCGCGGCGCCGACGGGACCGACGCACGGAGCCACGGTGGGCGCAGCGTGCGGTCACCACCGAGGAGGCGATGCATCCGCCGCCGCCACTCGAGACCGATCCAGGGGCGCGCTCCTTCCGTACGGCGGTATGCGAGCCAGCGCGACGCGGTCGATCGCACGCCTTCGGTGCGGAGCTGCGTCCAAAGTCCCGGCCCGAAGGCGAGGGTGTCGCCGTCCTCGCCGTAGAGCGCGATCGACGCTGATTCGCTGGCGGCCTGCGCCATCGCCCGCCACGCCGCGAGCGTCGGCTCGTCCACCGGCGCGGGATCGTATCGCCGGTCGGCGAGGTCGGCGCACGGAAGGAACCGTTCGATGTCGATGCGCATCCATGGCAGCCCGAGGTGGCGTGCCGTCGCCTCGGCGAGAGGCACATCCTCGCTGGGCGCCCACCGCTCGCTCGCCACGGTCAGGGCGGTGAGTGGCGCGGGCGAGACCGCGCGGGCTGTCGCGGCGAGCATCGTGGAATCCAGCCCGCCGCTGAGGAGGATCGACGCCGGGGCGTCGCCGATCCGATCGCGTACGGCATCGCGGAGGAGCGCGTCGAACTCCTCGATGACCGCCGCGTCCGACGCCGCGCGCCGGATCGGCGGCACGGGGAAATCCCAGTAGCGACGCAACACGGCGGCACCGGCGCTCGCCTCCAGCACATGCGCAGCCGGGATCCGATGGACGGAGCGATGCCAGGTCGCGGTCCGCGTCTCGAGCACCCCGCTCCGGAGAAACTCCGCGATGCTCTCCTCGCGCAACCTGCGATCCAACTCCGGGAGCGCCGCCACCACGCTCGGCGCGCTGCCGAACGCCCACGCCGTCGGTGTCTCGCCCCAGAAGAGCGGACGCGTACCTTGCGCGTCACACGCCGCGATGACCCGCCCGTGCGCGTGATCATCGATGACGAAGGCGAACTCCCCCTGAAGCCGTTCGACGCATCGTACGCCCCAGCGCGCGTACGCGGCGAGCACGAGGGTCTCGTCGGGTTGTTCGATCGACCCATCGACGGCGCGCGCGAGTGTGCTGCGCGCGTGCAGTCGCACCATCCCGAATATGCGCGGGGCCTCCGACGGAGGCGTTGCGACAGACGGTAGCGCCGTCGCGTAGACAGCGAGGGAATGGGAGTCGTCGGCGACAACACAACGAGGTCCCGGCACCGGCTCGAGTGCGCGCGCGAGGGACTCGCTACGTCCGCGCGGTAACGCCGCGCCCGCCTTCGCGAGCCACGCCCCGAACCCGAGCACGGGTGTCGCTTCGATCGACCGCGGCATCGCGGTCGGTGCGACGATCATCCCGTCCGGTTCATCGCGCCGCCGCCACCGTCGGCCATCCCGGTCATACTGTTGGTGGCGGTGACCTCGGCCAGCGAGCCGATCACGACCAGCGTCGGCGCACCGTACGGCGCGCGCGGCGGGTTGACGTTCGTGCTACTCATAGTCAGGCTGTCCTTGACATCCCGATGATCAACACGCCGTCCCACATCCCGGTCGCTCCCACTTTCGCGGTCATAGTGCTCATCGCGCCGAGTGGCACGAGGACCGGTGGACGGTAGCGCTGCCGCGCGTGCTCAGCGGCCGGGGAGGACGGAGTGGCGGTCATCGGGAGTCGGGTGGGTGCGATCAGCGGCATCGCCGATCGACACGGTTCCACTGGAGTGCGGCCGAGTGCCGCTTCCCCATGCTCCTACCGTACGAGGTCGCGCGTCAGGAGTCAACGATGCGGATCGAGCACGCGTGGCGGCCGCCCAGCGTCGAGCACCCGCAGCGGCCCGATCATCCACTCGCGCGCGTCGCCCTCAGAGCTGAACCCGAGCGCGGCATCGCCAACGAGACGTGCGACGATCTCCGCCCGGGTACGCGTGCCGTCGACGGCAGCCGCGAGTGCGCGCCACCGCGCCCCTTCGCACCCCAACGTCGGAACGGCCGTCGGCATCGCCGCGTGTACCCGCTCGGCACTGAGGAGGAGCGCGCCGAGTGTGCTCTGACGCGGGGAACGCGTCTCAACACCTGCGGCGGAACGCACGACGCTCTCCCAACTCCAGGCGTAATCATTGCCCGTGTGCGTCGCGACGAACCGGAAGTCGAGCGCACTCCCCGCCGCGACCGCGAGCGGCTCGCGGAGCGGGCAGTACAGGGCGCCGTGCACCGTCTGCGCCGGTCCGGGCGCGGACGAAAAACGCGGGCCTCCCGCGAGCTCCGCCTCGAACCAGATGACGAATCCGTCGGCGGTGAACGACGCGACATCGCGCCACTGTGCGGTCCCGTCGTGATGCGGCGACGTGATCGTCCCCAACTCCAAGGCGCCGAGCGCGGCCGGCGGCAAGCAGAGATCCTCCGGCGCGTTGCGCGCGCGGCGCCACGAATCCGCCAGCCGCGTCCCGAGCGTGCTGCGCATCGCGACCCCCTCGGTGCCACTGAGGATCGCGGTGTCGAGCTGCTGTGTGAGTGCACTCGCGCGCGCGGGCGCGGCCCACAACGTGTCACGGATCGCAACGCGGCGTGCGTCCGCCGTGAGCAACCGGGCGCGCGCGTCAGCGAGGATCGCGATCCGATCTCCATACAACGGCATCACCCCGCGCACATCCTCGACGAGCACCGTGGCGCGCTCGGGGAGCGTGAGCTGGCGCGAATCGCCTTGAAGGAACGTCACGCGATCGGCGACGCCGTTCTCGCGGGCCAGCGCCGGTCCGAGCGACACCGCATCGTCGGGTTCGACCGCGAACACCTGCCGCGCACCCAGCTGGGCCGCGAGCACAGCGAAAAAGCCGAACCCAGTCCCGATGTCGAGGACCACGTCACCCGGCCGGATCGTCGCCCGCATCGCGTCGGCGTAGGCCCGCGTGCGCACCGGGTCGGCGATCATCGCCGCGTACTCCACGAGGGTGTAGCTCATCGCGTGCCGGCGTCGAAGGTGGCCAGTGCGCGATAGTGTGCCCGCGGCACGTCGTCGCCGCAGACGGTCACGTCACCGCTCTCCACCCAGGCGTGCGCGTCGAGCGTGGGGCCCGCCTTCGCGACGCCGATCGTGACCCGCGCGGGGAGTGCTCCCTGTCGGAGCAATCGTTCGGCGACGAGCGCTGCCACCAAACAGCGCGTCCCAGGGAGGAGTCGCTGCGCCCGCAGCACCGCTCGTCGCACCGCGCGCGCATCGTAGTTCGCGCCCGGTCGCGGCGTGGTCGCCTCGGCCCAGCGCCGGAGCCGCGCGAAGCGCACCACCGCGACCGCCACGCGCAGGAGCGCGGTCCAGAGCAGTGCCCGCCACGCGAGCGCGCGCGCACCGGCGTCCAGCGCGACGAAGTTACGGAGTCGCCGCATCGATCCGCGTGACCAGCCCTCGGGCCGCGAGCTGCGCCACGAACGCGTCGAGATCGCGGGCCGCCGTGTCCGCATCGACCTCGTACTCGGCGACGATCACATCGCGGACCGTGCGCAGCGCGGTCGGGGTCTGGAGCAGCTGCCAGATGCGCGCGGCCACGGCATCCACACCGAAGTAAGCGCCCTCGCGCATCCCCAGGATCACGACCTCGCCGGAGAGATCGGCGGAGACCTGGTCGTCGGACACACGCCAGACGGCATCGAGCCGCGCGTCGAGCGGCGGCGCCGTGCCACGCCCAGCGTCGAGAGTGGTCTGCGGGTCCATGTCGGTTGACTCCTGAACGGGCGGAACGATCCTCTC
>JAIETI010000121.1 GCA_019745365.1 Gemmatimonadaceae bacterium
GGCGCCGGTGCCGCGGCGGGCGCCGCGGGTGCGCTCGCGGGGGCGCTCGGGGCGGGCGCCGCCATGCTCGGCATCGCCATGGGCGGGGCGTACTGCATGACGCCGCGCGACGCGGGCGTCTTGCTCAAGCGGATCTTCATCCCTTTGTCTGACGAGATCTCCAGCGAGTCCACCGTGGATTCGTCGAGGAGCTCGAGGAGTTTCTTGACGTAGCGGAGATCGATCATGGCGCCTAGGGGCGGAAGGACAAAAGAGGAAAGGACGCGCGACGGAGATCAGAGCTCGAGCAGCTCTCGCGTGAACGAGGTGAGGACCGCGGCGCCCTCGGAGGTGAGATGGACATCGTCCTCGATGCGCACCCCGCCCCACCCTTCGATATAGATCCCGGGTTCCACGGTCACCACCGCCTCGGTGGGGAGGAGCGCCTCAGCCGTCTTGGCCAATCGCGGCGCTTCGTGGATCTCGAGCCCGATCCCGTGGCCCAGTGAATGTCCGAACTGGGCACCGAAACCGAGTCGGTCAATGTAGTCCCGCGCGAGCGCGTCGGCATCCCGTCCGCGCATCCCGGCCCGAACATGCGCCGAAGCGCCCTCCGTCGCCCCCCGCACGATCGCGTGAACTTCGCGTTCGCGTTCGCCCGCCGGCCCCACGCACACCGTGCGCGTGATGTCGCTGCAGTAGCCGTCGTGGATCGCGCCGAAGTCGATCAGCAGGAGTTCTCCGCGCGCGAGTGGCTTCGCCGATGCGCGCGCGTGCGGGAGCGCCGCGCGCGCACCGCTCGCCACGATCGTCTCGAAGGGGAACCAGGTGCTCCCCGCCTCTCGTAGATGGCGCTCCAGCCGCCCCGCGACCTCGAGTTCGGTCATCCCCACCCCGATCTCGCCGAGCGTGGCCTGGAGCGCGGCCTCGGCGATCCGCACGGCGTGCTGGATGCGCGCGACCTCGGTCGCATCCTTCTGAGCGCGCAACGACTCCACCACCTCGACCGTCGGCTCCCATCGCCAGTCGCGCCCCGCGTCCACGAACCGCTGGGTGTCCGCGTGCGTGAGGTGCGCGCTCTCGAAGCCGAGGCGATGCAGCCCCGGACGGGCGAGCCACTGCCAGAGCCGCCCCCAGAGCGACGCGGCCTCGACGCGGACTTCCGCGAAGGCACCGACCTCCGCTTTGACCTGGGCCGCGTAGCGGAAGTCCGTGAGGAGCAGCAGTTCGTGCGAGGTGACGACGGCGAGCGCGTTCGACCCGGAGAACCCGGTCAGGTAGCGGATGTTCGGCAGTGAGGTGACGAGCAGGCCATCGAGATGGAGTGCCGCGATCCCCTCGCGCACGCGCGCGAGGCGTAGCTCACGCGGATCGCTCATCGCCCCGCGCGCGCGAGCGCGCGCAGCGCCCACTCATACCCGTCGGTGCCGAGCCCGACGATCACCCCCCGCGCGAGCGGTGCCAGCATCGAGTGTCGGCGCATCGGCTCGCGCGCGTACACGTTCGTCACGTGGACCTCGATGAACGGGAGCGCGACCGCCGCGAGCGCATCACGGAGCGCGAGACTCGTGTGGCCGAACGCCCCCGCGTTGACGATCAGTGCGTCCTGCGTGGCGCGCGCGGTATGCACGGCGCTGACGAGTCCACCCTCGTCGTTGTGCTGCGCACAGGTGAGCGTGGCGCCCAACTCTGCCGCGACGTTTCCGCACCGCGCCTCCACATCGGCGAGCGTCGTCGCGCCGTAGAGCGCCGGTTCGCGGGTGCCGAGGAGGTTCAGGTTGGGGCCGTTGAGGAGGAGGACCCTCACGTCCCCTTCAGCCCCGAGAGCCAATCATTGAACTGGGCGTCGTCCCCACCGGCGTCCGCGGGTGGCGGCGCGGGCGCGTTCGTCGGCGCACTCGCGGGCGCGTCGGCGGAAAAGAACTGATCGAAGCGCAGCTTCTGCGACTGACGCGCCACGCGCTCGTTGGCGCGCGACTCGCCGAACACGCTCGAGAGCGAGAGCTCGCCCGCGGCGGGCTGCGTAGGCCGCCCAGTCGGAGCGACGGGCTCGATCCCCGCCCCCTCGACCGTGATCATCGCGAGCAGACGCGCCGCCGACTCGTCGTCGGTGCTCACGCCGCGGCCCGCGAAGAGCGTGTCGAGCGGTCCGCCCACGCTGACATCGACGGCGGGCACGAGAGGTCCCGGCGTGGTGGACGGCTCGATGAAGGTCGGCGCACCGCCACTCGTGAACTCGATGATCTGGCTGGGCGGCTCGTGCGTCGGCTCCACCACCGGCACGCTCGCACCACCCGCGAGATCGCGCATCGCGATCGCGGCGAAGATCTCGCGCGCGCTCGGGCCCTGCGGTGCGGTGACCGGCTCGGGCTCCTCGTGCCGCGCGGCGGGGATCGGCGGCGGGGGCGTCATGGGGCCAAGGTCCGCGCCGAGCTCGGTGAAGCCGAGCGCCGCCTCAAGGAGCGAGTCGTCGGCAGGAGCGGGTGCGGGCTCCAGCGCGCGCAATGCCGCCGTGAGGGCGACGTCGCCGGGACGCTCGAGCAGGAGATGCCGATAGATGTCGCGCGCGCGCTCCACGTGCCCCTGCGCCGCGTACAGCTCGGCCATCGACACGGTGACGATCGGTTCGCCCGAGGCGGACGCCGCCGGCTCGGGCTCCGGTTCGTCGGGGATCGCATGGTCGCCGACCACGGGGAGTCCGACGAGCGCCGGGATCTGCATCGTGACCGACGCCCGACCGATCGACGGCGGCTCCACCACCGGCGGGAGCACGGCGGCGGGCGGTTCCATCTCTGGTTCGACCATCAACTCCGGCACATCCGTCTCGCTCGCCGCGGTCGCGAAGGTCGCGGCATCCGCGGGGAGTTCTGGCGCACCGAGTCCCTCTTCGAACTCGAGTGGCGGTGGCGCGAGGGCGGTGTCGTCCTCGGGCGTCGCGCCGAGCATGGGTGCCGTCGGCGTATCGACATCGAGCATGGGGAGATCGAATCCTGCCGACGACGGTGCCGAGAGCTCGGGCGGTGCGTCGAAGGTCATCCCCTCGTCGAGGAGCGGCACGTCGCCGAAGGTGGTCGGCTCTCCCGCCACCGGGACGTCGCCGAAGGTGCTCGGCTCGGCGAAGCTCTCCGTGGTGGGCTCAGACAGCGCGACATCGCCGAAGCCGCTGAACGCGCTCGCATCGATCTGCGACCCGATGTCCGCCGTGGCGGGCTCGGGGGTCGGCGTGGCGCCGAGTGCGCTGCCGGCATCGAAGGCGTCGAGGTCGAGCGAGAGATCCATGAGGCCGATGGACGGACGCGCGGCACTCGGCGGTTCCACCACGGCGTCGTTCATGACCGGCGTCGGGGCGTGCGCGGCGACCTCCCGGATCGGCTCGATGGGCGGGACGTCCATCGCGGCGTAATCGGGCGGGGCGACCGAGGTGGAAGCGCGTCCGACGCCCACCGCGATCACGGGCGGTGGCGCGGCCTCCTCCTTCGGACCCGCGAGCTCGGCGATGATCGCGAGGATCTCCTCGTTGCGCGGGTCGGCCTCGAGGACGCGCGAATACCAACTGGTCGCTTGCGCGCGGTCGTCGTTGCGACGCGCGATGTCGCCGAGGTGGCGGAGCGCGATGAGGTTCTCAGGATCGAGCGCGAGCGCGGTCTCGAAGGTCGTCCGCGCGGCGTCGTACTCTCCGTTCTCGTAGAGCGCCTGTCCATAGACGATATGTCCGGACATGTGCTGGGGCTGCTCTTCGAGATGCATGCGACAGAGATCGATCGCGGCGGCGAGGTCGCCGCTCTTGCGATACTCGTTCGCGAGCGGCGCGAAGAACCGGCGGGGGTTCTCCTCGTAGCGCTTCTTCAGTTCGTCGATGCGGGCGTTGGCGCCGGCAGGACTCATCTCGGATCCCGGGAAGGGGTCCGCGGCCGAGTGCCACGGGATGGGGAAGATACAGGGCGCTGCGCGAGAGCGTCAACCAGAAGTGTCGGTGTCACTTGATTTTAGCTCACTCCGCTCGGTAAACTTTGAGGTTCTGCCGGACTACGCCCTGCTACCATAACATCAGCGAGGAGACGCCCCGTGCTGCAACAGATGCGGAGCGCCGCGAAGTACATCTGGATCATCATCGTCATCGCCTTCGTCGGCGGGTTCCTGCTCTATGAGACCTCGGGTCTCGTCGGCCAGGCCCCGGTGACCACCACCACTGCGGTGGCGAAGGTGAATGGGACGGAGATCCTCTACGTCAATTGGTTGAACGCCGGGCAGTCGCTCGCGCAGCAGCAGGAGCAGCGCCTTGGGCGCGGCCTGACGCTGGACGAGCGACAGCAGGTGGACGAGCAAGCCTACCAGCAACTGGTGGACGACATCCTCCTCCGTCAGGAATACGAGAAGCGGGGGATCCGCGTCACGGATGCGGAGATCGTAGAGGCGGCGCAGTACTCCCCGCCCCCGCAGTTCCAGAGCGCACCCGAGCTGCAGACGGACGGACGGTTCGATCCGGCCAAGTATCGGCGCTTCCTCCAGAGCCCGGCGGCGCGCACGAACGGTCTGCTCGCGCAGCTCGAGGGGTTCTATCGCACCGAGATCCCGCGCCAAAAGCTCTTCCAGCAGGTGACGGCGGATGTGTACATCTCCGACGCACGCCTGTGGAGCGTGTGGCAGGACACGCACGATTCGGCGCAGGTCTCGTACCTCGCGTGGCGTGCGAGCGAGAAGCGCCTCGAGGGCGAAAAGGCGGTGAGCGATGCCGAGATCGCCGCGTACTATGCTGCGCACCCCAAGGCGTTCGATCGTCCGGGCACGGCGGTCGTCTCCTTGGTGACGATCCCGCGCACGCCGCTCGCATCGGACAGCGCCGCCGCGCTCACCAAGGCGCGTGCGCTCCGCGACGAGATCGTGAAGGGCGCCAAGTTCGACGACGTCGCCAAGCGGGAGTCCGCGGACACCGTCTCGGGTCGTGATGGCGGCGCGCTCGGCCGTGGCGGGAAGGGGCGCTTCGTGAAGGCCTTCGAGGACGCCGCGTACAAGCTCGCCGTGAACGAGGTCTCGCAGCCCGTGCTCACGGACTTCGGCTACCACATCATCAAGGTGACCGAGAAGAAGGGCGACACGCTCGACCTGCGCCATCTCTTGGTGCGCATCCAACAGGTGGACTCAAGCGCGGCCGCCACCGACAAGCAGGCGGACCGCCTCGCCTCGCTCGCGTCGGCGGCGGAAGAGCCGGCCAAGTTCGACAGCGCGGCGAAGGAGTTGAAGCTCCTCGTGTCGCAGATCCCGGTGCGTGAGGGGGAGTCCGCGCGGTGGTTGAACCGCCCGATCCCGAGCGTTTCGTCGTGGGCCTTCACCGGTGCGAAGATCGGCGAGTCGAGCGACCTCTTCGACGACGAGCAGGCGTACTACCTGGTGCGTTTGGATTCGCTCACCCCGGGCGGGAAGCAGCCGCTCGAGCGTGTGAAGGACGAGATCCGCTCGCGTCTCGCGGTCGACAAGGCGCTCGACCTGCTCCTCCCCGAGGCCGCGAAGATCGCGAAGAGCGCCTCCACGGGCGGACTGGAGAGCGTCGTGGCCGCGGCCGGTCGTGGCGTGGAGAAGACGGGGATGTTCGTGCGCACGGGGTATACCTCCGGTCTCACGGCGATGAGCGAAGCGATCGGCGCGGCGTTCACGCTTCCGGTGGGGGCCGTCAGCGCCCCGATCCGCACGCGCGATGCGATCTATGTCCTGCGCGTCGACAAGCGCGTCGCCGCGGATCGCGCGGCGTGGGAGACGCAGAAGTCGCAGCAGCGCAGCACGCTCTTGCAGGGGCTGCGTGAGGCGAAGATGCGAGGGTTCCTGAGCGGGCTGCGCGAGACGGCGAAGATCGACGACCGCCGGAAGGCGGTGCTGGCGTCGCAGCGTCGCACAGCGTTGTAGTAGGAACGACAGCAACTACAGGAAGGACAGGAACTACAACAAAACGGGGCCGCTTTTCAGCGGCCCCGTTTTGCATTCGGTGCGAGTCCCGCTCAGCCGAGGCGCTTCGGCTCGCGGGCTTCGTCTTCGCGGGCGCGGTCGGCGGCCGTCGGCAGCGAGGCCGCCGGCTCGCTCGGCGCGGCGATCTCACGCTGCGCATCGCTCATGTTCCGCTTGAACTCCTTGATCCCCTTGCCGAACGAACCGGCGATCTCAGGGATCCGCTTCGCCCCGAAGAGCAGCAGCACGACGACGGCTGCGAGGAACATCTCCATCGGTCCCATCCCGAACATCGTGACCTCCTAGAAGAGCGAACGCGCGATCAGGTACGCCACCAGGACCCCGACGACGCAGAGCACGGCGACGTCGAGCGCGATCGGTCCCAGCTGCACCTTCAGAATCACCAAGTCCAACTGTAGCGGTCCGATGGACGGGGTCACCCCCGTCGTCAGGACCTCCTTGACTGCCCCCGCGGGAAGAAACTTCCGCGCGATCTGCGTGAGGAACCCGCCCACCACGAAACCGACGGTGAGGACCGCGGCGTGAAAGCCGGGCCGATGCTTCGAGGAACCCTTCGGTGCCATCAGAACCGCCGTTCGATTACGTAAGCGATCGCATCGGTCAACGCATCACGCGCGCTCGACGCTGGGATCCCGGTCAACGCGGCCTCCGCCTCCTCGGCGAACTCCGCTCCTTTCAGTCGCGCGGCCTCGAGCCCACCGCACCCATCCACGATCGCCACCACATCGGCGATATGCGCGTCGCCCGGTGTCGGGTCGGCGAACAACGCCTCCACCCTCGCCCGTTCGACGCGCGAGAGCTTCGGGAGGGCACAGATCAGCGGGAGCGTCACCTTGTGCTCGCGCAGATCATTGCCGCTCGGCTTGCCGAGCTGCGACGCATCCGCCGTGTAATCGAGGAGATCGTCCGCCACCTGGAACGCCATGCCGAGGCGCTCGCCGTAGCGGGCCATCGCCGCGCGCCACCGCGGCGCCCCCGCGAGCGCGCCGATCTCGCACATCGCGCCCAGCAGCGACGCCGTCTTGCAGCGGATCAGCGTCCAGTAGTCCTGCTCCGTGAACTCGAGCGCGTCATACGTCGCGAGCTGACGCAGCTCGCCGAGCGTCATCTCGTTCGACGCCGCGGTGAGCACACGCAGCGGCTCAAGGTCGCCGAGCCGTACCAACTCCGCGAGCGCACGGGAATAGAGGAAATCGCCGCCGATGACCGCGACCTGATGCGAGAAGAGCGCATTGATGGTCGGCATCCCGCGACGGAGCGCGGAGTGATCGACCGAGTCGTCGTGCACGACGCTGGCGAGATGCACGAGTTCGCCAGCCGCCGCGAGCGGCACCGCGCGCTCCTCGGGCGCCCCCTCGAGCGCGCTCGCGAGCAGGAGGAGCGTGGGGCGGAACATCTTCCCCTTCATCCCCATCAGGTGTGCGTTCACCGCCTCGACGATCGGCGCGTCCGCGCGCACGATGCGCCACATCTCCGGGGCCACCTGATCGAGGCGTTCGCGGATCGGCGCCTGGATCTCGAGCAGCGCGGGAGCTGGCGGCGCCTGTACGCGCGCGGGGACGCTCATCGGGCCGCCTGTGCGAGGGCGTTCAACCGTTCACCGACATCACGGAACTGGATGTCGACCGCGAAGACCCGCTCGTAGTGTGCCTTGGCCTGCGCCGCATCGCCCTGCGCTTCGGCGAGGTAGCCGAGCAGATAGAGGACGCCCACGAGCTGCTCGTCCTTCACGCCGGGTTCCGCGAGCGCACGCTGCAGAATGGTCGCGGCCACCGGGAGTTGCTGCTTCTCGAGGAAGCACTGTCCGAGCGCCTCGAACGTCCGCACGCGATGGTCCGTCCCACGGAGCGCACGCTGGAACTCCGCGATCGCTTCGTCAAGCAGTCCCATCTCCTTATACGCGACGCCGAGGTCGTAGTGCGCCTCATGATCCTCGTCCTCGACGTTGTCGGCGACGCCCTGCTTGAACTTCCGCAACATGTCCTGGAAGTCCGCCTGTTCGTCGCCGGTCGGCTCTTGTTCGTCGACCACCATGCGCGTGGACTTCGGTTCGTCGTCCTCGCGGAGCCAATCGCCGAGGGAGACGTAGCCGTCCTCGTCCTGCGGCGCCGGGGTCGGCGGTTCGACGACCGCCTTCACCTCGGTGGTGTAGCGCTTGGACGGCGTGCCCTTCACCGGCGTGGCCGGGCGTGGGGCCGAGGGCGGTTCGTCGATGAACGCGCTGAGGGCGGCTTGCGCGCGGATGTCGTCGGGATTGATCTCGAGCACGCGGCGATAGACCGCCCGCGCCTTCTCCGCCTGTCCGTCGCGGAAGAGCGCGTCGGCGAGATCGATATACGCCTGAGCGAGGCCAGCCTGATCGTTCGCCCGGAAGGCGAACTCGACCCGCTTCTGCAGGTGGCGGACCGATGAGGGGTCGAGCCGGATGATCTCATCGGCGACAGAACGCGCGCTGTCGAGGTCGCCCGCGCGTTCGAAGCCGATGAGCGCCTGTTCGAGTTCGGCGAGGCCGCCCGCGCGATCGCCGTCGTCGAGCATCGCTTCGGCGAGCGTCCGGCGGAGCGCCCAGTTGGTCTGCTCCTTTGTGACGCGCGCCTTCAGCGTGGGCACGTCGTCCGCGAGCGCGGGGATCGACGAGGTCACGCGACGCGGCGGCGGCGCCTCGCCGACATCGGTGAGTTCGTTGAAATCCGTCGGCGACTCATCCGCAGCGATCACCTCGAGCGGGATCGCGGGTTCGGGGTCGAGTTCGATCGTCTCCTCGAGCGCGTCGAGCGCCGGCGCTTCGATCGGTGCGTCGCTGATCGCGGCGGCCGGTACCGGCGCGTCGTCGAGATCGGGGAGGATGAGATCGAGGTCGCCGCCTGAGGGCGGTTCGTCGTCGTGCCCATCGGCGCCCATGTCGAGATCGAGGAGCGGAAGATCGCCGCCCAGTGCCAGATCGCGCGTCGTCGACGCCCGCGGCGTCGACGCTTCCTCGACCGTGGAGAGATCGAGCTCCGCGAACTCGCTCGCCGAGAGCGGCGCGGCCTCGGGCGCGTCGAAGGTGCCGAAGCTGGTAGGTTCGAGTCCGAGCAGGGCGCCGCTCGTCTCGGTCTGCGCCGCCTCACCGACGTGCGTGATCTCCAACCCATCGATCGCGCCGATCGCAGCATCCACGGGCTCGCTCGCGCCGTCCATCGCGCTCGATCCCATTCCTTCCAGCGCGTGCTCCGGCACCGGCGAGGACTCTTCGCCCGGCGCGTCGAGATCGATCAGCTCGAGCCCTGACGGCGGTGTGGGCGGCGGCGCGGCCGGGGGCGCAGGCGGCGTCGGCGTGAGCGTCCGCGCGACACGCGGGGCCGACACCGGCTCCTCGAGGAGCGGGATCCCCTTGGTCAGCCGCGAGGCACGCGCGGCCGGCGCGTCGAGGTCGAGGAAGACCAGATCGGCCGCCTTCGTCTCGCGCGAGAGCCGGGCCGCCGTCAGCTCGACCGTCGGGTCGAGCTCGTGGATGCGGTTCCGAATCGCCGCGGCCTCGTCGCTCTGACCAGCAGCGGCGAGGTGGGCGTGCAGGACCGCCAACTGCTCGAGCGCCTCACCCTTCCGATCCGCCTTCAGGAGCTGATCGGCGAGCATCGCGCGCACGTCGTCCTGATCGGGGACGAGGTCCGCGAACTCGCCGAGCGCGCGGAAGGCTTCGTTGGCGTTCCCCGCCTTCTGCATCCGCTCGGCGTACTCGAGGAAGTTCTTCTTCGCGTCGCTCGTGAACCCCTTGGCGGCAGAGATCTTCCCGAGCTTGTAGTAGATCGAGGCGCGTCCCGGCGACTGCCGCAGGATCTTGCTGCAGAGCGCGATCGCATTGTTGAAGAACCCGCCCTCCGCGTACAGATCGACCGCGCGCTCGTAGAGCGTGACGGCGCCGGGCGAATCGCCCGACTTCTGGAGGAGGTCACCGACGCGATTGTAGAGCGCGATATCGATGCCATCGTCCTCGCCCGCGTCCCACGCGTCGAGGATCTCGCGGTAGGTCGCGATCGCTTTGTCGAGCTTCTTGGACGCCTCGAACTCGGCGGCCTTCTTCTTCAGCTTGGCGACGTCAGCCATCGGGGCGGGAAAAGACGACGAGCCGGGACGCGCCCTACCTTAGAGCGGGTCCCCGGCGGGAGAGGGAAAGGTACCCGCCGCGACCGCACCGTGACAAGGCGAACCACGGACCCAGGTGGCGATGCAGCGGTGGTCCCCGTACCAGTACGGGAGTTCGCGATGATCCTCGGCGTCCCAGAGCGCGAGGTCGGCGCTGAAGCCGTGCGCGAGCTGCCCGAACTCCCCCGCCCCGCCGACGGCGGCCGCGCCGTTGACCGTCGCGGCCACCAACGCCTCGCTCGCGTTCAGCCGGAGCTGGCTCACCGCGAGCGTGAGCATGAGCGGGAAGTTCACCGTGGGCGAGGTCCCCGGGTTGAAGTCGGAGGCCAGTGCGATGGCGGCGCCCGCATCGATCAGGGCGCGCGCGGGGGCCTGCTTTCCCTTGCCAAGGAAGAGCATCGTCCCGGGGAGGAGCGTCGCGACCGTCTCGGACGCAGCGAGCGCACGTACCCCGGCCTCGGAGATCGCAGCGAGGTGGTCGGCGCTCGTGGCGCCGATCTCCGCCGCGAGCTCGGCCGCACCTGCGGGTTCGAGTTCGTCGGCGTGCAGCTTGAGCGCGAGCCCGTGCGCGCGCGCTGCGGTGAGCACCCGCCGGGACTCGTCGACGGTGTACACCCCGGGCTCACAGAAGATGTCCGCGAACCGCGCGAGCCCCTCGCGCGCCACGGCGGGGAGCATGACGTCGATCAGGAGCGCGAGGTACTCCTCGCGCGTGCGTGGAGCAGCGCGATACTCGAGCGGGATCTCATGTGCACCCAAGAAGGTGGGGATGAGGCGGAGCGGGAGCGCGTCCTGCAGGCGTCGGATCACCCGCAGCGACTTGAGCTCGTCCTCAAGCGAGAGTCCGTAGCCACTCTTCACTTCGACGGTCGTCGTGCCGTGTGCCGCGAGGCGGCGGAGACGCGGGAGTGCGAGCGCGAAGAGATCGTCCTCCGTCCGCGTGCGGAGGTCGCGCACCGAACTGTGGATCCCCCCGCCGCGGGCGGCGATCTCCATGTAGCCGACCCCGGCGGCGCGGAGCTCCTGCTCCTCATGACGTGGCTTGCCGAAGATCGCGTGCGTGTGCGAGTCGACGAAGCCTGGAGTGACCAGCCGGCCGCCGCAGTCGATCCCGGTTGCCTGCGGGTACGCGCGTTGCAACGTCGCGTCCGCGTCGATGGCGGTGATGCGTCCGTCCGCGACGGCGATGCCGACACCGCTCCGGAGCCCGGCATCGCCAAGTTCGTCGCCGCGGCGCGCGTGCGGAGCACCGGCACAGGTGACGAGTGAACCGATGTTCGTGAAGAGCGTCGTCACGGGTACGCCCTCAGGCGATGAGGTCACGCAGACGGTTCACTTCCAGCGGCGCCTGCGCCTCGCCGCGGCAGGCATAGTAGCACCGATCGCAGTTGATGGGGGCGTACCCCTGCCACTCGCGCCAGTGTGCATCCTCAGGAAAATCGGGACAGCGCCGTACGTTCCCGGTCGGCCCGATGTGCACCGTGGTCTCCCCGGACCGGCAGGGCTCGGTCATCTCGCCGCGCACCCAGCGCGGGATCTGGCGGATGTACCAGTCGGAGTTGGAGAGCACGCCGCGGCGCTGGGCCTTGAAGGCGAGCAGCCCGGCGACGAGCGCGTCGAGCTTGGCGAGCTGTTCGCCGCGGATGAGGTGCGCGCGATTCCCGTTCTTGAAGTCGGTGTACACCGAGAGGTTCACCCCCACGCCGAGCGATGCCGCGCGATGCACAAGCGGGAGCACGTCGTCGAGGTTGTCGTCCTTGATGACCGTGTTGAAGCGGATGTTCAGTCCGTGCTTCACCAGCGTCGGGGCGAGCGCGAGGATGCGGGCACTCAGGCCCGGGATGCCGCGCGCCTGATCGTGCCTCTCGTCGAGATAGTCGAGCGAGATGTTGATCTGATGGAGTCCCGCCTCCCACAGCTCCCGCGCCCGCGCCTCGGTGAGCATCCCACCGTGCGTGATGATCGTGCGGTACGTGAGCGGCGCCGCCTGCGCGACCTCGCGCACGAGCGCGGGGAGGTCGCGCCGCAGCAACGGCTCGCCACCGGTGAAGGTGATCAGCATCGGATCGAAGCGCCGCGCGGCATCGGCGAACGACGCCAGCTCCGTCGCCTTCGCCTCGGCGGGCGTCTTCCAGTAGTCGCAGAAGCCGCACGACGCATTGCACCGCATCGTGACCTCGAAGTGCACGACGACGGGGCGCCGGCGCACGCGCAACCACGCGTACTTCGCGGCGAACGGGATCATGTGCCAGAGGCGGAAGCGCGGCGAGAGCATCGCCGCGCAATCTAACCGTGGGACGTGCGGGGCCCGCCTACGGCTGCATCGGGAGGTGGATCCCCTGCGCCCGGGCCGTCCGCTGCGCAATCTCGTACCCCGCGTCCGCATGGCGCGCGACGCCGATGCCGGGATCGTTCGTCAGGACGCGCTGCAGTCGCGCGCGCATGGCGCTCGTGCCGTCGGCGACGATCACCTGCCCCGCGTGGAGCGAGTTCCCGATCCCGACGCCACCACCGTGATGGAAGCTCACCCAGGTCGCGCCGCTCGCGACATTCAACAGCGCGTTGAGGATCGCCCAATCCGCCACCGCATCGGTGCCGTCCTTCATCGCCTCGGTCTCGCGGAAGGGCGATGCCACGGAGCCGGTATCGAGGTGATCGCGGCCGATGACGATCGGCGCCGAGAGCTCGCCGCTCGCGACCAGGTCGTTCATCGCGACGGCGAAGCGCGCACGGTCGCCCTGCCCCAGCCAGCAGATGCGCGCGGGAAGCCCTTGGAAGGCAATCCGCTCACGCGCCATCGTGATCCACCGGCGCAGGTGTGCATCGTCAGGGAAGAGTTCGAGCACGAGATCGTCGGTGCGCGCGATGTCGGCGGGATCGCCGGAGAGCGCCGCCCAGCGGAACGGTCCCTTTCCCTCGCAGAAGAGCGGACGCACGTACTCGGGGACGAACCCCGGGATGCGGAACGCGTCCGTCACCCCGGCATCGAGCGCAACGGTCCGGATGTTGTTGCCATAGTCGAACGCGATCGCGCCGCGATCCTGCATCGTGCGCATCGCCCGCACGTGCGCGACCGCGCTCGCCGTGCTCTGCGCGACGTACTTCTTCGGGTCGCTCGCCCGGAGCGCCGCCGCTTCTGCGAGCGTCATCCCGGCCGGCACGTAGCCGTGGAGCATGTCGTGCGCGCTCGTCTGGTCGGTCACCACGTCGGGGGTGATGCCACGACGCACCAACTCCGGCAGCAGCTCGGCGGCATTCCCCACGAGACCGATGGAGAGCCGCGTCTTGGTCGCCTGCGCCTCGCGCGCCCACGCGAGCGCCTCGTCGAGATCGTGCGTCATCCGGTCGCAGTAGCGCGTCTCGATGCGCTTCGCGATCCGCGTGGCGTCCACATCGACCCCGAGGCAGACCGCATCGTTCATGTTGGCCGCGAGCGGCTGCGCGCCCCCCATCCCGCCGAGCCCAGCGGTGAGCACGAGGCGCCCCGCGAGCGATCCCCCGAAGTGCGCGCGGGCAACCGCGCCGAAGGTCTCGTACGTCCCCTGCACGATCCCCTGCGAGCCGATGTAGATCCACGACCCCGCCGTCATCTGGCCGTACATCATGAGTCCCTGTCGCTCGAGCTCGCGGAAGTGATCCCACGTGGCGAATCGCCCGACGAGGTTGCTGTTGGCGATCAACACGCGCGGGGCATGGACGTGCGTGCGGAACACCGCGACCGGTTTCCCGCTCTGCACGAGCAGCGTCTCGTCATCCTCGAGCGCGCGGAGGCTCGCCACGATCGCGTCGAAACTCGGCCAGTCGCGCGCGGCCTTCCCGGTGCCGCCATAGACGACAAGATCCTCGGGGCGCTCGGCGACCTCAGGATCGAGGTTGTTCATCAACATGCGGAGCGCGGCTTCCTGCCCCCACCCTTTGCAGCTGAGCGTGGAGCCGCGCGGTGCGCGCACCACGCGCGAGACCGATGTGGGGGTCATGGGACGAACACTCCCTCCCCGACCGCGCGGCCGAGGGCTTGGATATCCGGACTGAGTACGCGATCGGTGCCGAGGGGGGCGACGCGTGATCGCACGGCGGCGTGCGCACGTTCGATGGGTGCGCTGGAGCGCAGCGGCCGACGATAATCGAGCCCCTGCGCCGCACACATCAACTCGATGCCGAGGATGTGTTGCACATTCCCGACGATACGACGGAGCTTCCACGCGGCACCCATCGCCATCGGGACGACGTCCTCCTTGCTCCCGTCGGTCGGGATCGTGTCCACACTCGCCGGATGCGACAACACCTTACATTCGCTCGCGAGCGACGCGGCGGTGACCTGCGCCATCATGAATCCCGAGTTGACACCCGCCTTCGGTGACAGGAAGGCCGGGAGCCCCTCGTTGAGATCGGGATGCACCAGCCGATCGATCCGGCGTTCCGCAATCGTGGCGAGGTTCGTCATCGCGATCGCGAGCACATCGAGCGCCATCGCAACCGCCTGCCCGTGGAAGTTGCCGCCACTCAGCATCGTGCCGTCCTCGAACACGAGCGGGTTGTCCGTGGCGGCGTTGAGCTCACGACCGATCAACCCTTCGGCAAACTCGATCGCATCGAGCACCGGGCCGTGGACCTGCGGCATGCACCGCAGCGCGTAGGCGTCCTGCACGCGCGGGTCGCCCTCGCGATGTGACTCGCGGATGGGGCTGTCGGCGAGCAGCGCGCGCAAGCGCGCCGCCGAGGTCGCTTGGCCGATCTGCCCGCGCGCCTCTTGGATGCGCGCATCGAAGGCCACAGGAGTGCCGAGCAGCGCCTCGAGCGTCATCGCCCCCGCCACATGCGCCGTCTCCCAGAGCGTGCGCGCGTCGGACACGGCGAGCGAGGCGATCGCGGTATGCGCCTGCGTGCCATTGATCAGCGTGATCCCTTCTTTGGGGCCGAGGGTGACCGGTACGAGTCCATGCGCGGCGAGCGCCGCGGCGGCGGGCATCCGCCCCGTCGGTGTGTTCAGCTCTCCTTCGCCGATGAGAGCGAGCGCGAGATGCGCGAGCGGAGCGAGGTCGCCCGAGGCACCGACGGAGCCCTGCTCAGGCACATCCGGCCAGAGTCCGGCATTGAGCATCGCCGCCAAGAGCTCCGGCAGTGCCGCACGCGCGCCGGAGTACCCCTTCGCAATCACATTCGCGCGCAGGAGCATCATCGCGCGCACCTCGGCTTCAGCGAGGTGGGGCCCCACGCCGGCCGCGTGCGAGCGGACGAGGTTCACTTGCAGCGCGGCGAGCTCGTCCGGCGCGATCGCGATATCGGAGAGCTTGCCGAAGCCCGTGGTGACACCGTAGACGACGGCGTTCCGGGCGACGATGTCGTCGACGATGCGGCGCCGAGCCATGAGGAGCGACGCCGCGTTCGCCGCGAGCGCGACCGGGCGCCGATCACGCGCGACGGCGACCACGTCGGTGATCGCAAGACTGCGTCCGTCGAACAGGAGGGGAGTGGTCACGGCACGGAGAGTGGGACCCCCGCGCTCCCCGGTTGGCGGATCGCGGTACGGTCGTAGTTGAACTTCAAGTCGGGCTCCGCTTTCAGCGCCACGAAGAAGCTGAAGGCGAAGTTCCCGTTCGGGGCCTGCGTGAACGCGAAGACGGCGCGCCAATCATGTAGATCCCGTTGCAGCGTTACGATATGCGCGGCGAACTCGCGACGCTCGAAATCGTAGCTCGTGGACCACGAGGCGCTCCACATCCGCGTCAGGTTGAAGCTGGTCCGCGTCTGCACCGACGACTGCGCCGGCACCCGATAGAATGCGCCGCCCGAGGTCGTCGTGGCAAACGAGTTGTCCACCGGCGGGGTGGCCAGCGCGCTCTGCACGCAGAACTGATACTGGATCGGATTGATGCGGTACGGCTCACACTGTGCGGTGGCATCGAACTCGACCACGCTCCCGCCCACGGGTGGACGCTGCCGCTGCCCGCTGTACGTGAGATTCAGGTCGAAGCCACGGCCAGCAGGAAGGTTCGCGAACGCGGGATTCCGCATCGTCTGGCCGGCGATCTGCTGCGTCCCGCCCAGCCGTGAGCCGGGCGCGCCGATCGACTGCGACCCGATCCCAGCGGTATCTCGCGTGCCGCCACTCGCGTCAGCGCCGAGTAACCGCCCGATCGCACGGACGAGCGCCGACTGGGCGTTCAGACTCAGCGTGGCCCGCACCGTCTCGCGATAGGGCGAGAACTTCGCCGTGTCGGAAAGGAGACTCCCCTGATACAGCGACCAATCCGCACCGAGGTCGAGCCCCGGGAGCAGATCCGACCGCGCGGTGAGGTTGAACCGATCCGTCGCGAACCCGCTGCGTTTGGTGCGGCGCGCGCGCTCGAAATCCCAGGTCATCGGCGAGAACTGCATGGAGAGGAGGCGGATCTTCCGCCCCTCATCGCGTCCGCTGGTGTCGCGCGCCGACGGCGCGAGCTTCGCCTCGATCGCTGTGGCGAGGCCGAGCGTGAATCGGTTCTGCGCGAACGAACCGAGATAACCCTGCGGCGACTTCCCGAGGGCTTGGAGGAACTCCGTCGAGACCGTCGCCTCCGGCGAGTACGCGTAACTCAGCGTCGGCGTGATCGCGTGCCGGAACCGCTGCACCGGGCCGATTCCGGGGATGAGCGCGAAGAAGGACGGTGCGGAGCTGAGCCCGTACGAGAAGCGCTTCCGCTGCGCGACCCACTTCCCACCGGTGCGCTCGGAACGCACGAAGAAGCCCGAGGGATCGACATTCCCCATGGAGACCGTCGGCGAGACGTTCCAACTCCCCTGCAAGAACTGCGGGAGGTTGATCGAGGTCTCGATGTCGATCGTGCTCACGAAGGTCCGACGATAGATGCGCGTCGTGCGCTTCGTGGTATCGGTCGGATCGATCAGGATCCGCGACTCGGGGAAGTCGTTGAGTCGGTCGGCGAATCGGAGCGAGAGCGGGAGTTGGAAGTCGCCGATCTTGAGCGGCGACGTGATCGACGCGGTCGTGTTGCGCGTACTCCGATCGACCGTGAGCGAATCGAGCACGCCGTTCCGATTCGTGAAGAACGAGGAGAACTCCCCGCGCGAATCGAGGTGCTTGCTCGACGACGAGGCGAACTGGAGCCCCGGCGTCCAGGTGAGCCACTCCTTCCACCGGAGTGGCTTGCTCGTGACGTTCAGACTCGGGAAGTCCTGATCGACCTGCCTCCGCCCGGGGTATTGGCGCCGTGTCCCGCCGAGCGAGAGCGAGAGGGGCCCCATCTCCCGCTGGTAGTTCAACTGCGAGGCGATTGTCGCGATCGACTGGAAGGGGTTGAGCGTGGTCTGCCGCTGCACCGTCGTGTTGGTGACGTAGTTCAGGTTCGCGGTGAGCTTTGAGCGCAGCGAGAAATCCTGTTGGTGCGAGAGCGAGAGCGAGGTGTTGGTCGAGCCGCTGCTCAGCGTGTTCTGCGAGGCTGAGAGTTGCCCCGAGAGGAAGCGATCGCGCCACCGATACCGCATCGTCGCGTTGTAGCGCGACCAGCCGGGGTCCTGCTCCGTCGCGTTGGCCGCGCTCCGCCAATCGAGCGAGACCGCAGCATCGAGGTACTCGTTGAGTGCGAAGTAGTAGCCGAGGTTCTCGACGTTTCGCCGATAGGTGGGACTATTGCGTACGAGTTCGGCGAATCCGAAGCGTGGGGTCAGGATCCCGCTCCGGCGCCCGCTGCGGATGTCCTGGAAGATGAACGGGAGTCGCGCGACGGGGACGCCCTGGATGTAGAGCGTTGCCGGCCGCGCCACCAAGAGCGACTTGTTGACGTACTTCAGCTCCCCCGCCACGAAGTGATAATGCGGCAGGGAGTCCGCACAGCTCGTGATCCATCCATCGCGCCCGTAGAACGCGCCGCCCCCTGCCGCGGTGTCACCCGAGAAGCCGGCGCGATGCGCCGAGAGGATCCAGCGCTCCCCGCTCGTGGCGGCCGTGACGACGTTCTTCGCCGTCCCGCGCCGCGCGGCGACGTCATAGTGCAGCGTGTCGTGCGCCACGAGATCCTCACCGCGTTGCGGATCGCGGAGGGTGATCGTATCCCCGCGTGCATCGATGTTCGCGGTCGTATCGCTGTATTGGATCGTGTCCGCGACCAAGAGACTCGGCGCGCGGAGCACGGCGGCGCGGGCGCCCTTCTTTCCGACGAGCGACATGATGCGCTCCTGCGCCGCGAACCCGACCAGATCGGCTTGATATCGCACCGACTGATACCCCTCGCGTTTCAGAAGGGCCTCGCCGACCGAGTCGAGCGGGATCCATCGGACCAGGACCGCCACGCTGTCGGGTTTACCGCCACTATCGGGACGGGTTCCGCGCTGCCCGGAGCGGGCGCCCGGCTCGGGGCGCGCGGCGCC
>JAIETI010000064.1 GCA_019745365.1 Gemmatimonadaceae bacterium
CATCCGTCTTCCACGCCCAGCTCACGCATCCGGCGCTTCAAGAACCGTGCGATGTCGGTCCCACGGCTGCGCCCCGCGACGACGGTCGCGTACGCCTCGAACTCAAGCTGCGCGGTGAGGCGCGCCGCGCGGCGCATGATCTCCACCTCGCTCGGGAGCTTCACCGAGAGCCAATCAGTGACCATCGCTGCCGCGGGCACGAGGCGCGGTGCGTACTCGGGGCCGAGCGCCGCTTCGAGGCGCGCGCGCTGCGCGTACGAGAGTCCGTCGGCGACACCGAGCGCGCCACCGCTGTTGATCGCGATGCGGGTCGGGCGAGCGCCGCGCAGGCGTTCGGCGATCGCATCCTCAAGTGTGCCCGGATAGACGACCACCGAATCGTGCAGGCCGAGCTCGCGAAGCGCGATCGCCTCGCCGAAGCCGGAGAGCATCACGGAGCGGACCCGGTCGCCGGAGCGGAGGAAGACGGCCGCCGCGGGCGCGCCCGCGTTCTCGCCGCCCACGTGCAACGCGAGGGGATCGTTCGCGTTCTCACGCAGCATCACCACCCACGCATCGACGCTGGCCCGCGACATCGCGCCGGGCAGCAGGGTCGCGATCCGCTCCTTGCGGATCGCCGGCCACGGGTTCGGCCCCTGGAAGGGGGACTGCGCCGTAGCGACGGCGCTGATCAGGAGCGCGAGAGCGAACGCGACACGACGCATCGGGAGTGGGGTGGGAGTCCCCTCGAATCTCCCGACGCGTCGCGCGAAGAACAAGCGTCAGCGAGATCGCGTGAATCGGTATTCGTTCCAGTACGCCGGCTCGGTGTCGGAGTGCGACGGCCACCGTTCTAGAATGTCGCGTACCCCTCAGCGTGGAGCGTGGCCCGCGCGAGCGTGGCTGAGATCGACACCTGCACAAAGGGGAGGAGCTGGTCGCGTGGCACCTTGCGATTCACGAGCGCCTGCCCGCACACGATGATACGCACCCCGGCATCGTGCAGCGCCTGCAGCAACGCGGTGTTCGGGTTGTCCACGCCCGTCGCGGCGCGGTAGGCCGCGTTCTGGAGCAGCGAGCGCGTCGCGGTCCCGTGCACGATGATCGCGAGCTTCACCTTGCTCCGCGGCACCTTCGAATCATCGGCCATCACTAGGAAATTCGCCGGCCGCGCGAAGCCGACCGTCACCGAGTCCGGCGTGGTGGGTCCCTCGGTCACATCCCACGCCACCTTGTACTCGAGCGCGGGGTTCGCCGGGAACGTCGGCGCCGCGATCACATTCGACGCGCCGACCTTTCGGATCAGCGCTTCTCCGGTCTGCGCCTGCGCGACCGACACCGCGACGCCGAGCCCCACGCACACCATCCACCGTGCACACGCCATCGTCGACTCCATCAGGGAGGGGACCGAAAAGCTAGCCCGGCGCGACCGCGGCCACACCCGCTTGCCCAGCGGAGCGCGGCGACCCAGCGTTGTGCCTATGGTCAGTGCCCCCGCGTTCTCTTCCTTCCGAGTGTCGTCGATGCGTCGCACCCTCCTCGCCCTCACCCTCGCGCTCCCGCTTGGCGCGCAGACGACCGACCTCTCATCGCAGGTCGAGATCCTGCGCACCGCTCACGGCGTTCCGCACATCCGCGCGCAGAACCTGCGCGCGGCCGGGTACGCGCTCGCTTGGCTCCAACTCGAGGACTACGGCCCCCGCACCGCGATGAACGTGCTCGCGGCGTCAGGACGTCGCGGACTCGTGTTCGGCCGCGACAGCATGGAGTCGGATTTCCTCGCCCGCCGTGCGCGCTCGCGTGCGATCGAGAGCTATCCCCTCCTCATGGCGGACACCCGCGATTTCTACGACGGCTTCGCGCTGGGGATCGATCGCTACATCGCGCTCCATCCCGCCGAGTACCCCGCCGGAATGCCCACCGACTTCACCGGCTACGACGTGCTCGCGGGCGACATCGGCGAACCAGCGTGGGGGCTCGTGCGTCGGTTCCTCACGCGGCTCGACCCCAAGACCTTCCCCCCGGAGCCGGCGCGACGTGGCCCCCCGGGTGAGGGGATCGAGGCCGAGTTGCAACGCGACAATGTGGGATCGAACGCGTGGGCCTTCGCGCCGAGTCGCACGAAGTCGGGCAAAGCGATCCTCCTGCGAAATCCGCACCTCGCGTGGAACGCGGGCTACTACGAAGCCCACATGACGGTGCCGGGGCACTTTGACTTCTACGGCGATTTCCGCATCGGCGGCCCCTTCGCCGTCGTCGGCGGCTTCAACCGCCACCTCGGCTGGTCCACCACGAACAACGCGCAGCGACTCAATGAGTTCTACTCGCTCGCAGCGGACCCGACGCGCGCCGATCACTATCGGCTCGATGGCGCGTCGCTCCCGCTCACGCGCGAGCTGATCACCGTCGAGTTCCGCCACGGGAGCGCGATCAGCAGCGAGACGCGCGAATTCTGGTCCACCGCGCACGGACCGGTCATCCATCGCGCCAACGGCCGTATCTACATCCTCAAGACCGCGAACGACGGCGAGTATCGGAGTGGCGAGCAGTTCCTCCGCATGATGCACGCGACCACGCTCGCGCAATGGAAGGACGCGATGCGTCTGCACGCGCGCGGCACCTCGAACTTCACCTACGCCGACGGTGCGGGGAACATCTTCCTCGTCTGGAATGCCGCGCTCCCGAATCTCCCGCACGCGGAGGGCGGCGATACCATCGCGATCCCCGTCGCGCGGACGGCGGAGATGTGGAACTCGTACGTCCCCTTCGACTCGCTCCCCCAGTTCCTGAATCCCCGAGGCGGATACGTCCACAACGAGAACAGCTCGCCGCACTTCACTAACGTGCGCGAGCCGGTCGACACCACGAATCGGTATCCGAACTTCGAGAAGCCGAGCTTCTCGCTCCGCAGCCAGCTCGGCCTACTCCTCGTCGGGGGCACGGAGAAGTTCACCCTCGAGCAGGTGATCGAGCGGAAGCATGACTACCGCATGCTGTTGGCGGATCGGGTGAAGCCCGATCTCATCCGCGCGGTGCGCGCAACGAATCCGACGGGCGACGTCGCGGCGGCACTATCCCTGCTGGAGCGATGGGGCAATACGAGCGCGCCCACCTCACGGGGCGGCACGCTCTTCGAGGTCTGGTGGACGCGGTACGCGCAGGGACTCCCGGATTCCCTCCGCTACGCGACCCCGTGGAGTGCGGCTGAATTCAACAGCACGCCCACGGGACTCTCACAGCCCGCGCGTGCGGCCGAGGCGTTCGGGTGGGCGGTGGGCGAGACGAAGCGGCTCTATGGTGCGTTCGACGTCGCGTGGGGTGACGTGCATCGCGTCCGCCGCGGGAGGGTCGACGTCCCGGTCGGCGGGTGCGGCGGCGCGCTCGGCTGCTTCCGCGTCCTCTCCTTCCAACGCGATCCCGACGGGAAGCTCGCGGCGAACAGTGGCGATGGATGGGTGCTGGCGGTGGAGTTCGACAGCACGCCGCGCGCGTACTCGGTGCTCGCATATGGTGAGAGCCCGCGGCCCGAGTCGCCGTGGCACAGCGACCAGGCTGCACGATTCGCCGCGGGCGATCTCAAGAAGGTCGCGTACACCGCCGCGGACGTGGATGCCCAGGTCGTGACGCGCTACCGCCCCGGCGCACAACCATAAAGAGGTCGCTGGCGCTCATTCGTCGTCACGCCCATCTTCGACCCGATGGGTGACCCGACGAACGCCGGCGAGGCACCGCTGGTCCTCGAAGAGGTTCTTGCCGGGCGATATCGCGTGGTGCGCGAGATCGGTCGTGGCGGGATGGCGCGCGTGTATCTCGCGGATGATCTTCGGTACCATCGCCAGGTCGCGATCAAGGTCCTGACCGCGATGGCGTCCGGTCCGCACCTGACCGAACGCTTCCAGCGCGAGATCGCGACGGTCGCGAAACTCACCCATCCGCACATCGTCCCGCTCCTCGATTCAGGGGAGGAGAACGGGCTGCGGTGGTTCGTCATGCCGCACATCGAGGGCGACTCGCTCCGACAGCGCATCGATCACGACAAGCAGCTGGCACTCCCCGACGCGGTGCAGATCGCGCTTGAAGTCGCGAAGGCGCTCCGCTACGCCCACGAACACGGCGTCATCCACCGCGACATCAAGCCCGAGAACGTGCTGCTCAGCAACGGCACCGCCGTCGTCGCGGATTTCGGCCTCGCCAAGTTGCAGGAAGCCGGGACGGTGACGCTCACGCACCGCGGCGTCGCGGTGGGATCCGCCCTCTACATGAGCCCCGAGCAGTCCACCGGCTCGGATGACATCGACGCGCGAAGCGACCTCTACAGCCTCGGGACGATTCTCTTCGAGATGCTCACGGGCGAAGCGCCCTACGTCGGTCAGACGGCGCAGGCCGTGATCGCGAAGCGCTTCACCGATCCGGTGCCGCGAGCTTCGCACCGGCGCGCGACGATCACCCCTGCCCTTGATGAGGTTTTGCTGAAGGTGCTCGCAAAGGCCCCGCGCGATCGGTATGCGAGCGCCCGGGCCTTCGAAGAGGCGCTCACCCGCGCACTCCGCACGCCGGCACCGCCGCGGTACATCTCGTCGGCGGCACACCCCGCGTTCCGCGTACGCCGTGGGATCGCGCTCGCCGTCGCCGCCGCCGTCGTGCTGACGACCGGCACCGCGTTCGCGTGGCGCCGCTGGGGCACACCACGCGCCGAGCACGCGAGCGCGGCGATCGGGTCGGTCGCGGTGCGCCCGTTCACCGACCTCAGCACCACGAAGGACCAGGGCTACTTCAGCACCGGGATGACGGACGAGCTCCTCGCCGCGCTCGCGAGTATCCCCGGCCTGCGCGTCGCCGCACGCAGCTCCTCCTACGCCCTCGCGGGCGAGCGCGAGGATCCGCGGCGCTTCGGTGAGAAGCTGCAGGTGGATGCGGTCCTCGAGGGGACCGTGCGCCGCGAGGGCGACCGCGTGAAGGTGACGGCCGAACTCGTGAACGTGCGCGACGGGTTCAGTCTCTGGAGCCGGAGCTACGAACGGAAGGTGGACGATATGTTCACGCTCCAGGAGGAGATCGCGCGCGCCATCGTCGGTGCCGTCGGCGCGGAGCTCGATGGACGCCGCACCGCGATCGCGAACCGGACGACGACCGATGTCACCGCGTATCAGCTCTATCTGCGGGGACGCCTCGCGTTGGAACCACGCACCCCCACCTCCCTGCGTGACGCGCGGGTGTTCTTCGAGCGGGCCGTCGAGCGCGACTCGACCTACGCCCGCGCGTGGGCCGGACTCGCGGACGTCGCGTGCATCCAAGCGCTCAACATCTTCGAAGCACCGGCGGAAGCGTTCGCCCGCGCCAAGGACGCCGCCGGGCGCGCGTACGCGCTTGATTCGACACTCGCCGAGCCACAAACCTCGCTCGCGAACATCGCCTTCTTCTTCGATCGCGATGCCGCGACCGCCGAACGGATGCATCGGCGCGCGATCGCGCGCGACTCCACCTCGGCGCTCGCGTACTACTGGTACGGCATCTTCCTCGCGACGGTGGGGCGCTCCCGTGACGCCCTCCGAGCCGCGGAGCATGCGCAACGCCTTGACCCATACTCCCCGCCGACCGCGATGAGTGTCGGGATCGTGCGCAGTCTGAGCGGAGAGTACCCCGAAGCGATCGCGCCGCTCCGTGCGGTGGTCGCGCTCCAGCCCGACTACGCCTTCGCCTCCGCGTGGCTCGCCGTCGCCCTCGCCGAGACCGGTGCGATGTCCGACGCGGTCGAAGCCGCCCGGCGCGCGACGGCGCGCGCGAGCGACGCGATGCTCCTGCGCGGCTACCTCGCCTACGTGCTCGCCCGCACCGGCGACCAAGCGGGCGCACGGACGCTCCTGGCCGAGTTGGAGCGCGCCAGCAGCGCGCGTCCCGTCCCGAGCATCTTCATCGCCCGAAGCTGGGACGCGCTCGGCGACGGCGCGCAGGCGATCCGTTGGCTCGAGCGCGCCGACGCCGCCCGCGACGCGCAGTTCGTCCAGTTACGCGCCTTCCCCCACTTTCGGACGATCGCGAACGACCCGCGCTTCCTCGCGTTGCAGGCGCGCGCGGTGCGCCCCTAGCGCGCGCAGCGCGGGTACGTCGGGTCGGGCCCCGTGACCGTGAAGCGTGCGGGGCGCTGTGCGATCGCGAACATCACATCATGGACGAAGCGCCCTAACTTCGCCGAGTGGTCGTAGTCGATGTAGCGCGGCTCATCGGTCAGCATGTGATAGTCCGGCGAGTAGCCCGTGGAGAAATAGGTGACCGGGATGTCCTTGTTCACGTAGTTCACCTGATCCGATCGACAGAAGCGGTTCATCGGATTCGCGACGACGTCCCAACTCCGATCGATTGCCATCACCTCACTCCGCGTGGCGTTCACGGAGTCGATCACATCGCCGAACTCGCGCGCGTAGCGCCGCGCGCCGAGCGTCTGCACGGAGCTCGGTCCGCCGAAGCGTACCTGATCGGCGCGTCCCTTCCCGACCATGTCCATGTTGTGCGCCGCGACGATCTGCGTGAGCGGGATCGTCGGATGATCGACGAACCACTTCGAGCCGAGCAGACCGCTCTCCTCTCCTTGATGAGAGACGAAGATGATCGATCGCGCGGGACGCTCCTTGGCGAACTGCTCCGCGATCTCGAGGAGCACCGCGGTCCCGGAGCCGTCATCGTCGGCGCCGTTGAAGATCGAATCACGCTCGGGGGCGCGGCGGGTGCGCGCGAACGCGATGAGCGAATCGATGCGGCGCTGCTGATCGGCGGTCGGTCGGCACGTGGGATCGTTCGAGCCCTGACGGCGCGTCACGAAATTCACCGCGCGCAGCGAATCATGATCGACCGCGGTCGCCTGCGTTCCGACGTGATCGTTGTGCGCACCGACCAACACGTACTCGGCGGCGCGCGTCGGATCGGAGCCTGGAAGGATCGCGATGACGTTGCGCGCTGGGTACGCGCTCGGCGTCCACGCGGGCGCCCACGCGGCGCGGACAGCGGCGCCAGTCGCGCCGACGGCGAGCGAGTCGATCGCCTTCCCGAAGAGGCGGAGCGCGACCGCGCGCGAGATCGCCGCGCCAGTGATGAGCGATGCCGGCTCGGCGTTCGGTTGGAGCGCGTTCCGCGAAGCGAAGGCGCCGTTGATGGTGGCGGGCGAGGTGGCGTCGAGCGAGACGAGCAGCACACCCGTCGCGCCCGCGAGTGCCGCGCGCGGATCGCGCGGGAGCGCACCAGCGGCGCTGACGCGTGCCCGACCCGCGTCGGCGGCACGCTGTGCCGCTTCAACGGCAGCGGCTTTGTCCGCACCGAACTTGTCGGGGACGGCATCGCAGCTGAGCACCGCCGGTGGCGTGCGCGTCGCGCCGAGCGGCGCCGCGAAGACGGCGACCTTGCCGCGGATCAGCGCGGGGTCGAGCACGACAGCGGTATCGCCCCAACGCCCGGCGAAGACCGTGGCCGCACCATCGAGCGCGCCGCGCGTCGCGATCCCGCTCGAGGTGAGCCCCGCGAGAGGGATCCACTCACGCTTCGGTGCGAGTGCCGCGCCATCGACCGCGAGCGTCGACGTGAGCGAGTCGATCCGCACCGCACCCCAGGGCAGAAGCTGAAAGTAGGTGCCGTTGTCACCACCGGGGCGGAGGCCGAAGCGCTTGAACTCCGCGGCGATGTAGTCCGTCCCCTTCGCATTCCCGATCTCGCCGATCCGGCGCCCCGCCATCGAGTCATCGGCGAGTTGATAGAGCCGCGTGCGAAGATCGTTCGCGGTGATCGCGGCCACCGTAGGGCGCGGCGCCCATCGGCGCGGCCCTTCGTCGGGCCATGCGGGCTTGGTGGCCTGGACCACGGCGACCACAGCTGAGAGGAGCGCGAGCGAGGAGAGTCCGAGGAATTGGAAGGGCATCAGCCGTCAGGAAGAGGGAAGCGTCCGCCTCGAATGTACGCCTGACAGCGTGCCGACGTTCAGCCCCGCTGGAGCGAGCGCCAGGTGAGGAGCGAGAGCGTGCTCACGCTGCCGGTCAGGACGGTGCCCCAGAGCAGGTCGACGACCGCGCCCTTCACGGGAAAGTCTTTGAACAGCGCGAGACTCGTGAGATCGAACGCGGCGTAGGCGGCGAGTCCGAAGAGGGCACCGAAGAGCGACGCACGCAGGACCGTCTGGGTCGGTTCGTCGGGGCGCACACAGAGCACGATGATCGCCACGACGTAGATCGCGTAGAAGAGCAGCGCCGCGCCCCACTGCACATCGGCACGCATCAGATGTCCCATCGTCTCCTGATAGAAGCCTTTCGCGATGACGCCCAGCCAAAGGAGATCGATCGCGAGGAAGATCGCCGTCGTTGCGGCGTACAGCTTGAGGTAGGCAGCCATCGGGCGCTCCGGCGGGAGGGTCATCAGGAGAAAGTACGGCACCAACGCACCGACGGCGCGCCCGCGGGAGTCCGCGAGCGCGCCGTCGATGTCACGCCCTTACTTGGTGGGCGGGAGGATCACAGCGTCGATCACGTGGATCACGCCGTTCGAGGCCTGGATGTCCGTCTTCACGACGTTGGCCTTGTCCACCATCACCTTGCCACCCATCACATGCACCGACGCCTCGGCGCCGTTGACCGTCTTGGCCTTCGTCATCTTCACCACGTCCTTCGCCTCGACCTTGCCAGCGACGACATGGTAGGTCAGGACCTTCGTGAGCGCGGCCTTGTCCTTGAGGAGCGCGTCGAGCGTGGCCTTCGGCACCTTCGCGAACGCCTCGTCGGTCGGGGCGAAGACCGTGAACGGCCCCTTCCCCTTGAGCGTCTCGATCAGCCCGGCCACTTCGAGCGCGGTGGCGAGCGTCTTGAACGAGCCGGCGGCAACCGCCGTCTCAACGATGTCCTTCGTGGCGGCCTGCGCGGCGACCATCGTGGGGGCGGCGACAACGGCCGCGAGGGCGAGCGTGCGGAAGAGCTTCATATGTACCAACCACCTCTGCATCGGCACCGGACCATTCCGGGGCACACTCACTGAACGCGCCACCGTACGTCAAGGTTCCGTCAATGTTTGCTTATCGACATCGCCTCGACGTGTACTGAACGACATCATATCCTGGCGCATTCGACGGGATGGAGCTCCCCTTATTCGGCGCGGAGCACCGACGCGGGATCGGCCTTCGCCGCGCGCCACGTCGGTGCCAGACTCGCGAGAGTCACGACGAGCCCCACGCCGAGCACCCCCGCCGCGAGCACGTCACGTCGCATCGGTGATACCCCGTACAGCACACGGGTGAGCAATGGGTCGCCGGCGAATAGTGCCACCAGACCGACCCCGACTCCGACTGCGGCGGCGAGCAAGGCGCGTGACACGACGAGAGCGATCTGATCGCGGGCCGTCGCGCCGAGCGCGGCGCGAATCGCGAGTTCTCTCATACGCGCGGACACCCTCATATTGACGACCCCGTACAGTCCGGTTGCGGTGAGAAGGAGTGCGAATCCCGCTGCGGCCGCGAGCAGCAGTGCATAGACTCGCGAATTATCGAGACGGTCGGCAACGATCGCCACGAGGTCCCGAGGCACTCCGATGGGCTGAGCGGGGTCAATCGACCGCACCGTTTGCTCGACGATCGCACCCACCGCCTGCGACGACAGGCGGCTGCGAACGAGCGCTGTGGCCCACGGAAACGCGAGTGCGCTGTACGGAACGTACACCTGAGGCAGTGCGGGCTCACCCGGCCGGTGCTGTCGGACTCGTGCGGCAACCCCGGCGATGCGGACGGGCAGTGCGAGCTTCGTGAGATGGACGACCTCCCCTACGGGATCGGCCGCCCCGAACAGTCTGGCGGCGGCCACTTCGTCGATCACCGCCATCGGTTCCTGCGCGTTCTCCGCCCGTCGCTCGTCGTTCTCGCTCAATGGCCGCCCGCGTCGCATCGGGATCCGAAGCACCTCGAAGAACTCGGGCGTCACCGCCACGACGCCGACATCGGTGCTGTCCGAGTCACCGCGTCGCAGCGCCGAGATCATCCGATTCCCACGCGCGGGTGTCTCGGTCGTGAATGCGATCGACTGGATGCCGGGAGCGTCCCGAAGCGCGGCGCGTGCACTGTTGAAGAAGGCGATCACCGATGGTCGATGCTCAGGCATCAGTACTGCAATAGGCCGCGCGACGCGGACGGCCGCGACGCCGGACGGAGTGAATCCGAGGTCAAGGCGGGCGAGATCCAGATACGCGCCCACCAACGCGGTCGAACTCACGAGTAGAACGAGCGTCGCAGCCACCTCGGCCGCGAGGAGCAGGTCGCGTATCCGACGGCTTCCGACCGACTCGTGCGAGATGCCAGCGCCCGCGCGGAGCTGATCTGGAAGCCGATCGGTTCGCCCGCTGGCGAGAAGGACGAGCGGAAGCAGAATCGCGAGGACGACCGACACGACGACCGCGGCGAGGACACCGCTTTCGCTGAGCGACACCCCACTGAATTCTGGTGTCCCGCTGGGCGCAGTTCGCGACGCCACGGACAGCGCCGTTAGCGCCAGGAGCAAGCCGACCAGCAGTCCGCCGACCGCCAAGATCGCGTACTCCAAAAAAAACCTCGCCCGGTGCACTGCCGACGGCTCCCCGAGGGCCGCGCGAACGGCCGTGTCCCGGCGCGCCGTGAGAAATCGGCCGACGAACAGATTCGCGACGCTCGCGGCCGCGAGCCCAAGAATCAGAAACGCCGCCGCAATCAACAGGGCGACGCGTGGCTGAAGGTCCCGCGTGATGTGCGCCCTCAGCGACGTAACGAACGGCCGCGTCGCTTCGATACCCGCCTCGGCGTCAGCGATCGACGATAGTCGGGTGACCTCCACCTCAGCGGCCCGCGGCGTCGCGCCCGGCCGCAGTCGGCCGATGCCCCACGCGATGCGCGCATTCGGAAGCTCCGCAACTTGGCTGACCAAGCGGCGAACGGGAATCCACACCTCGGTCTCACCGACTGGGAACTCGAAACCCTGAGGTGCCACGCCGATGACCGTGTAAGCGTCTCCGTCAATTCGCAACGATTGCCTCGTGAGATCTTCCCGTGACCGAAGCACGTCGCGCCAAAAGGCGTGACTGACCACGGCGACGGGTGGCGCTGACGGTTCGTCATCTCGGCGTGCGAAGAGTCGACCGTGCGCGGGTTGGACGCGGAGGACGGTGAAGAAGTCCGACGTCACACCCACCGCGGAGAGCTCTCGTGTCGCACCGTCGAGCGAAAGCCGGAGTATGCGGCGCGTGTAGGCTGCCACTCCAACCAGTGATCGACTCTCTCGTCGGAGCAGCTCCACCCGAGCGAGCGACACACCCTCATCTGCGACACGCTCCGTTGACTCTCCGATCCACACGAGTTCGTGTGGGTCATCGAACGGCACCGCGTCGTCAATGGCATCCGTGGCGACCGAAAGTGCCGCCGCTACCGCGGACACGCCGAGCGCCAATGTTGCAACGATGAACGAGGAGTGCACCATCCGTCGACGCACCGCGCGCCACGCGGATCGCATGACCTCGCTAACGCGCATCTACCGGAACACTCGCTGCCCGTCAGGGGCGTGCGACACGGACGATGCTGCGCACGTCCGAGACCAAGCCTGCACGGGCGTCTGGATCGGCCAAGGGTGCGTCGTGCACATACGCGATGATCCCATCGACGAGAAGAAGAGTCAACGGCGTGTTGCTCAGGTCAACGCGATCCCAATAAAGACCCGTCGAATCATAGCACACCGGTCGGCCTGCGGTCGCGAGAATCAGCCGATCTACCTCACGCATCTGCGACGCGGGGGCATACGCGACCGTGAGCATCGGAAGGTCGAGCGCCTTCTCTCGCCAAAGCGCGTCGAGTCCGGCCGGGTGGCTCGCGCACGCGCTACAGTCTCCGAGCGCCTCGAAGGTCACCAGCTGCGTCGAACGAGAGTCCCCGATCCGCCGTTGCACGCCGTCGGAACAGGCGAGCGTGGTCGAAGGTACGGAATCGCCGAGTGCGAGCGCCCGTTCGTGCAACACCACCCGCACACGAGAGGCCGCAGATGACTCACGCGAATCGCACGCCGCCACGAGTGCGGCACCGCACAGGAGCATGCGGACCGACACGGTGCGCGTCGACCTCATTGCACGCGCAGAAACTGCAGGACGGTGCGCCCCGCACTGCCTTGAGGGTAGTCGATGACGAGGAGTGAATCCGGCGGTAAGAAACCAACTGGGCGCGACGGTGTCTCGCCCACTCCACAGCGCGGCGCGCTCGCCCTCGACGTCCAGCAACGGAAAAATCGATAGCGCCGTGATGCGTTCACAGCATCGAACCGGGCGTACACCGACAGGAAACCGTCTGCTGTGGGAAAGAAATCGAGGTGCTCTGTCCACGTCGCCGCAAATCGATCCATCGCTCGCTGGTTCATAGATTGCGGTGCGTCAGCGCCGCGCTCATAGAAAGGAGGCGCGAGCCGGATCGAGGGGAGCTCGCGTCCGCGATTGTCAAATACCTGAACGATGGGACTGATGGGCTGTCGACAGTAGAAGCGACCATCGAGCGCGCTGACGCCGGTCGCCCGGTACAATTCAAAGAGTCCTCGCCGGGCGAGACTCGCCGCATACTCCGGATCGGGCCGACAGACCGATGCGACGTGAGATCCCCCACGTGACATCAACGAAAGAAACCGGGCGCTGTCGCCGGTGATGGCTCGATCGCTCCCGATCGACGCCATGGCCAGAACCCCGCGCGTGGCAGCGACGCCCATGAGCGTAGCTCGCGCGGACGATGGCACCGCTGGCACCAGACTCCCATGCGGGTCGATGACGAAAGTTCCGCGACGCGAATCCATGTCTACCACGTACACCGTATCGCCGACGACCGCTATTCCTGTCGGAGTCTTCAACTCGGCGGTGGGTGCGCGTCCCGCGAACCGCGAGAACTCCTGTCGCCCACGTCGATCAAACCGGCGAACCGCTTTCGGATCTCCGTCAAGCACGAAGATGGCCGTCCGGGTCAACTCGACCCGGCTGACCGACCGCGGCGTGGTCGCCGAGTCGGTACCCAGCGTGACGCTTGCCGCGAGCGTGGCGGACAGCTGCGCGACGGCCCCGCTGTCAAGTCGAGAATAGCTCCAGTCCGTGTCCTTCGTGGCGCCTTGCTCGAGCAGGCGAGCGCCTGTTCGCTCTCCGCACGCAATGACGACGGCGACCCACGCCAAGGGCGCGAGCAGACTTCGACGATTCCTTCGTAGCGGGCCCTCTGCGGTCATCGTCTGCTCCGATTGTCGAGGACGCCCACGCGCGTGGTGGTCACAGCGCGTGCGACCACCACGCTCGCGTACCCTATCTCACTGGTCCGGCGGACACGCCGTGCAGTTGGCCCCTTCGTCGATAATTCAAATGGCCTGACCGTTGCAAATAATCGCCTTCTTTGAGTAACAGCCTGGCTGCGCATCCGTCGTTGATGCGCTGACGGTGAGTGCGACGACCAACAGTCCGAGTAGTCTCTTCACGCATACCTCCGGTGCTGAGATCGGCCCTCGCGGCGGGCCAGGCCGCCGTCGCGAGGCGACGGGGGACGCCGATGAGGAGCGCTGCTAGGCTCTGTGGTCGCCCCGAACACCATTCGGCGGTCTTCGCGACGGTGGCATCCGCGTCCTGTTCTGTCAAGTGCGGCGGGGCCTCCTGCCGACTGAAGAACCGGCCGGAGGCGCCTCGCAGCCGCACGGTCGGCGAGGCGCGAAGAGGCACCACCCTTCGCTCGCCTGCTACGGAAACGCCGAACTCCGGTGGGAACGCCAAGGGCCGCGGCCGAGACGCGAGACTTTCGAACTCCAGGGCAGGCGATCGCGCCGACGGCCGAAACCGTAGCCGGTCCCCATCAGTATCGAGTACAGTTAAACCAAGTGGGCGCGGCCCGTGTCCTATCTAGGTCCGACCGCCCTCTCTCCCCGAGCTCATCATGCGGAACCTGCGCTTGGCAGCGCGAATGCTGCTCAAGACCCCGTTCGTCACGGCCATCGCCGTCCTCTCCCTCGGGCTCGGGATCGGTGCGAATGCGGCGATCTTCTCGATGTTCGACCAGATCCTGAACACGCCGCTCCCGGTACCGGCGCCCAAGGAGCTGGTGAACTTCAAGACGCAGGAGCCGATGCCCGGCTCCAACTCGTGCAACACGGCGGGCGGCTGCGACGAGGTCTTCTCGTATCCGATGTTCCGCGATCTCGAGCGGCAGCAGACGGTGTTCACGGGGATCGCGGCCCATCGCGCGTTCGGTGCGAGCCTCGCCGTCGGGAATGAACCGCTCACCGGCGGCGGGACGATGGTCTCGGGATCGTACTTCCCGACGCTCGGCATCAACGCGCGTCTCGGTCGCCTCCTGCAGCCGAGCGATGACTCGGTGATCGGCGCGAACTTCGTCACGGTGTTGAGTCACGACTTCTGGCGGTCGCGCTTCGGCTCCAACACCAACGTCATCGGGCAGTCGGTCACGATCAACGGTCGCACCTTTACCGTGGTCGGCGTCGCTCCCGAAGGCTTCAAGGGCACCACGCTCGGCGAACAACCGCTGGTGTTCATCCCGATTTCCATGCGCGGGCAGATCTCGCGCTGGAACCGCTTCGAGAACCGCCGAGACTACTGGGTCTATCTCTTTGCGCGCCGCAAGCCCGGCGTCTCGCTCGCCCAGGCGCAAGCCGCGCTCAACAACGTGTGGCGGCCGATCCTGCACGACGTCGAAGCACCGTTGCAGGAAGGGATGAGTGAACCGACGATGGTGCGCTTCAAGGCGCGCACCGTCACCCTCTCGGAAGGGAAGCGCGGCCAGAGCAACGTGCATCGCGAGGCGACCACGCCACTCTTCATGCTCTTCGGCGTGACCGGCATCGTGCTCCTCATCGCCTGCGCGAACATCGCGAACCTCCTCCTCGCCCGCGGCGCCGGCCGCGCCACGGAGATGGGCGTGCGCCTCGCACTCGGCGCCACGCGGCGCCACCTGATCGTGCAGCTCCTCACCGAATCCGTGCTCCTCGCACTCATGGGCGGCGTGGTCAGTCTCATCGTCGCGCAGTGGACGCTCTCGTCGATCCGCGGGATGCTCTCCACCGATGCCGCGGCCACGCTCGACCTCCGCATCCAACCGGCGGTGATCGTGTTCGCGGGCGCGGTCGCTGTGATCACCGGATTGCTCTTCGGCCTCTTCCCCGCGCTGCATAGCACCCGCAGCGATCTCATCACCGCGATCCGCGCGGGCGCGGGGCAGATCGCCGGCGGCCGCGCCGCCGCGCGCTTCCGGAGCGCCCTCGTCGTCGTGCAGATCGCGCTCTCGATGGCCCTGCTCGTCTCCGCCGGGCTCTTCCTCAAGAGTCTCGTCAACGTGAGCCGCGTCGACCTCGGCCTCGACCTCGACTCGTTCGCGACCTTCCACGTCGCACCGGTGCGGAGCGCGTACGACTCCGCTCGCGCCGCGATCTACTTCCAGCGCGCGCACGAAGAGCTCCGGGCGATCCCCGGTGTCACGGCGGTGACCGAGGCCCAGGTCCCACTCCTGAGCGGCGACAACTGGGGGACCGATGTGCTCGTCCAAGGCTACCCACGCGGCCCGGACATCGACAACAACTCTCGCCTCAACGCCGTGGGGCCCGGCTACTTCAGCGCGCTGGGCGTTCCCATGAAGGCTGGACGTGAGATCACCGACGCCGACATCATGGGCGCACAGCGGGTCGCGGTCGTCAATGAAGCGTTCGCGAAGAAGTTCAAGCTCGGCAACGACGTGGTCGGGAAGTACATGGACGACGACACCGCCGGCGACTCCCTCCGCATCCAGATCGTCGGCCTCATCCCGAACATCCGGTACAGCGACGTGAAGGACTCCGTCCCACCGGTGTTCTATCGCGCGTGGCGCCAAGCGCCGCGCACCGGCGATCTGCACTTCTATGTGAAGAGCTCGCTCCCTCCCGAGCAACTGCTGCGCAGTATTCCGACCGTCATGAAGAAGATCGACCCCGCCGTCCCGATCGAGGAGCTCAAGACGCTCCCGCAGGTCGTTCGTGACAACGTCTTCCTCGACCGCATGATCTCCATCCTCTCCGCGGCCTTCGCGCTCCTCGCGACGCTCCTCGCGGCGGTCGGGCTCTACGGCGTGCTCGCCTACTCCGTCACGCAGCGCACGCGCGAGATCGGCGTGCGCATGGCGCTCGGTGCCGACGGCGGTCGCGTCCGTCGCCTCGTGCTCTCGCAGGTCGGCGTGCTCCTCGCCATCGGCGGAGCGATCGGCATCGGCGCCGCGCTCGGACTGGGCCGCGCGGCGCGCTCGCTGCTCTACCGACTCGAAGGGCACGACCCCTCGGTCTTCGCCATCTGTGTCGTGCTCCTCGCGCTCATCGCGCTCGGCGCCGGCTACCTCCCGGCGCGTCGCGCCGCGCAGGTCGATCCGATGAACGCTCTCCGGTACGACTAAGTGGATATCGCTCGCACCCCACCGAAGCAGACCCGTCGTAATTCGCTGATCGCCGCCGCCGCTGTCGCGGTTGTGGTGATCTCCATCCTCCTCTCTCGCCTTGATCCGGCGGCGCCGACGATTGCGAAGGAAGGTGTCCTCATCGACTCCGTCCGTCGCGGCGATGTGATCCGCGATGTGCGTGGCCCCGGCACACTCGTGCCTGAGCACATCCGGTTCATCACCGCCGCCGCGTCGGCGCGCGTCGAGCGCCTGGGCTCGGAGTCCGGACGCAAGGTCGCCACCGGCGACCTCCTGCTCGAACTCTCCAACCCCGACCTGCAGATCCAGACCATGCAGGCCGAGCAACAGGTGCGGCAGGCACAGATCGAGCTGCTGAATCTGAAGACCAACCTGCGCAGTCAGGTGCTCACGCAGCAGGGCGTCGTCGCGACCACACGAACGCAGTACGTGAATGCTACGCAGGAAGCGCTCGCCGCGGATTCGTTAGCGGCGCGTAAGCTCATCTCCGCGTTCGAGGCGAACAACCGCCGCGCACAGGCGGAGGAGCTGACGACGCGCTATCGCGTGGAACGTGAGCGCCTAGCGTTGATGGAGGCCGCGATCGATTCGCAGATCGCCGTGCAGAGCTCGCAGGTCGTGCAACTTCGTGCGATCGCGGACAATCAGCAGGCACGGCTCCGGTCGCTACAGGTCCGCGCGCCGGATGCTGGGGTGTTGCAGGATCTCACACTGCAGCTCGGCCAGTGGGTGCCGGAAGGGACCACGCTCGCGAAGGTGGTGCAACCGGGCCAACTCAAAGCGGTGATCCGGATCCCGGAGTCGCAGGCGAAGGACGTCCAGATCGGACTACGGGCCTCCGTGGACACGCGCAACGGGATCGTGCAGGGGCGGGTGATGCGAAAGGACCCGTCGGCGCAGGGGGGCTCCGTCACCATCGATATCGCGCTTGAAGGGGCGCTGCCGAAGGGCGCCGTCCCCGACCTGAGTGTCGATGGGACGGTGGTGATCGAGAAGCTGACCAACGTGCTCTACACGGGACGGCCGGCGCTGGTGGCCGGGTCGGGATCGGTGTCGCTCTTCAAGGTCGAACCGGACGGCAAGAGCGCCGTGCGCGTCCAGGTCGAGCTCGGCCGCACGTCAGTGAACGTGATCGAGGTGATCCGCGGGCTCGAGCCCGGCGACCGGATCATCGTCTCGGATATGACGCAGTACCAGAACGTGACCCGCGTACGGATCAACTGACCACTTCACGCACACGAGGACGCAATGGCGAAGGGCGACGCACTGATCCGGATGGTCGGGATCAAGAAGGTGTTCATGACGGACGAACTCGAGACGCACGCGTTGAGCGATGTGCACTTCGAGATCCGTGAGGGCGAGTACGTGGCGATCTCCGGCCCGTCAGGGTGCGGCAAAACGACGCTGCTCTCGCTGCTTGGCCTCCTCGACGTTCCATCAGAAGGAGAGTACTGGCTTGCCGGGCACGCCGTGGCGGGACTCGCGTCGGTGGAGCGTGCGCGCGTCCGCAATCGGCAGATCGGATTCATCTTCCAGGCGTTCAACCTGATCGGTGATCTCACCGTGTTCGAGAATGTCGAACTCCCACTTACCTACCGCGACATGAGTGCGAGCGAGCGTGCCGACCGCGTGAATCGTGCGCTTGAGAAGGTGGGGATGTCGCACCGCGCCAAGCACTTCCCCACGCAGCTCT
>JAIETI010000067.1 GCA_019745365.1 Gemmatimonadaceae bacterium
GAGGAGAAGCATCACACCTTCCCGGGGCAAGCGAGCGCGGAGTTCCTTCCCGGACTGCGTTCGCCGGTCGCGAACGACGCCCAGGGTGAACTCGGTGATCCCAAGTCGAAGGACAAGGGGCAGTACGATCCGAATCACTGGTCCGGCGCGGCCAAGCGTCGCTGGGCGATGACGATCGATCTCGCGCGCTGTACCGGGTGCGCGGCGTGCGTCACGGCGTGCTACGCCGAGAACAACATCCCGACGGTCGGGCACAAGGATCAGGGACCGGTCATCGCGCCGGACCGCACCGGGTACGGTGCGAACATCACGCGATCGCGCGAGATGAACTGGATCCGCCTCGAGCGCTACTACGAGATCGATCGCGAGCCCAAGGATGTGCTCTGGGATCCGGCGAACCATCCGGAAGCGCGCGTCGTCCCGATGCTCTGTCAGCACTGCGGCAACGCGCCCTGCGAGCCGGTGTGCCCGGTGTACGCAACCTACCACGCGCCGAACGGGCTCAACGTGCAGGTGTACAACCGCTGCGTCGGCACGCGCTACTGCTCGAACAACTGCCCCTACAAGGTCCGCTACTACAACTGGTTCGGGTACGGGGAGGCCGATCGCCCGCAGTACGCCTTCCCGGAACCGTTGAACTGGCAGCTCAACCCGGACGTGACCGTCCGCGGCAAGGGCATTATGGAGAAGTGCTCCTTCTGCGTGCAGCGCATCAAGGAGGCCGAGAACCGCGTGTCGCTCGAAGGGCGTGAGATGCAGCCCGACGAGTTCACCTCGGCGTGCGCGCAGGCGTGTCCGTCGCGCGCGATCGTCTTCGGTGACGCGGCCGATGAGCACTGGTCGGTGGCCAAGATGGTCGAGGACCGCCGCGCCTATCACGTGTTTGAAGAACTCAACACCTTCACGGCGGTCGTGTACCTCCGGAAGGTCAACCATCCGGCCACGGCCTGAGGGAACAGACGATGAGCTCCATCGCCTACGAACCGAAGCGGCCGAACATCGCCACGGCCAACGTGCAGCTCCCTGCCGTGAAGGATTACGAGCAGGTCGACAACGAGATCGCTGCAACGCTCGCGCCCACCAAAGCGTGGTTCGCGTCGCTCCTGGTCGCCATCGGGTGCCTCTTGCTGGGCGCCTCGGCGTGGATCTACCAGATTCACCAGGGGCTCGGTGTCGCCGGGTACAACCCGCCGGTGATGTGGGGTGTGTACATCATCACCTTCGTCTTCTGGGTGGGTATCGGTCACGCCGGCACGCTGATCTCGGCGATCCTGTACCTCTTCCGCGCCGGCTTCCGCACGACGATCTACCGCTGCGCCGAGGCGATGACGGTCTTCGCGGTCATGACCGCGGGGCTCTTCCCGATCATCCACATCGGTCGGCCGTGGAAGTTCTTCTGGCTGATCCCGTATCCGAACTGGCGACTCCTCTGGCCGAACTTCAAGTCGCCGCTCGTGTGGGACGTGTTCGCGATCTCGACCTACCTGACGATCTCGACGACCTTCCTCTTCATCGGGCTCATCCCCGACATCGCGGTGCTGCGCGACCGCGAGAAGAACCCGATCCGGAAGGCGATCCTCTCGTTCCTCTCGTTCGGCTGGCGCAACAGTGAGCGCGAGTGGCGGCACTTCGCCCGCGCGTATCTCTTCCTCGCCGCGTTCAGCACGCCGCTGGTGCTCTCGGTGCACTCGGTGGTGTCCTTCGACTTCGCGATGGCGCTCACCCCCGGGTGGCACACCACGATCTTTCCGCCCTACTTCGTGGCGGGCGCGATTTTCTCCGGCATCGGGATGGTCTTCACGATCATCATCCCCATCCGGAAGTGGTTCAACCTCAAGCACTACGTCACGCTTAACCATCTCGACGCGGCGGCGAAGCTCTGCCTCTTCACGTCGATGGTGGTCGGCTGCGCCTACCTGATCGAGTTCTGGATCGCGTGGTACGGCGGCGTGAAGCCGGAGCAGGATTATTTCTGGAATCGTGTCTTCGGCCAGTGGTGGTGGGCCGCGTGGATCATGCTCACCTGCAACATGATCCTCCCGCTCTCGCTCTTCTCGCAGAAGCTCCGCCGCAACCCGACCTGGCTCTGGATCCTCTCGATCTTCATCAACATCGGGATGTGGTTCGAGCGCTTCGTGATCGTCGTGCCGTCGCTCTCGCATGAGTACGAGCCCTGGCAGTGGACGACGTACTCGCCGACCTGGGTGGACTATGCGATCCTCCTCGGGTCGTTCGGGTGGTTCTTCATGTGGTTCCTCCTCTTTGTGAAGCAGCTCCCGGTGATCGCGATCGCCGAGGTGAAGGAGATCATCCCGCCGCGGATGAAGCACGCGGATGGGCATCACGCCCACGGAGGGCACTAAGATGATGCAAGGGATGCTGGGGCACTTCAAAGAACTCGACAGCACGGTCGAGGCGATCGAAGCGCTCAAGAAGGCGAAGCTCGGCGACCTGACCGTCTTCACGCCGACGCCGCGCCATGAATTGGAGCACGCCGTCGATGGTCCGCCGAGCCCGGTGCGGCGGTGGACGCTGATCGGCGCGCTCTCGGGCGCGATGTTCGGCTACTGGATCGCGATCTGGGCCTCGGAGTACTGGCCGCTCGTGGTCGGTGGCAAGGCGATCAGCACCTGGATCCCGTACACGATCTTCGGCTTCGAGGTGATGGTCCTCGTGGGCGCGCTCTCGACCGTGGCGGGGATGTTCGTCAACTCGCGGATCCCGCGGCTCACGATGACCGTGGGCTACGATCCGCGCTTCAGTCACGGTGACTACGGCGTCTGGATCGCGTGCGCGCCGGAGAAGCACGCGCAGGCCGCCGAGATCCTCAAGCACGCCGGAGCGGTGGAGGTGCGTGGTGAGCGCTAAGGCATTGGTGCGGTGCGCGGCGGTGGTCGCGCTCCCGCTCGTGACGGGCGCCTGCGCGCTCTTCACCGATTATCAAGAGACGCCGTCGGTCGGCACCTGGCAGGAGTTCTCCGCCGATTCAGGCGAGCTCAAGCCCTTCCGCGCGAGTCCGCGCGGCTCGGTGCCGGTCACGGGAATGGCCGTCGCGCCCTACAGTGTGTCGTACGCGCCGTTCCCGGCGACGGTCGATTCGCTTTCGGGGCTCGCAAACCCGGTCGCACCGGACTCGGCGTCGCTCGACCGTGGGCACAAGTACTACCAGATCAACTGCGCGGTCTGCCACGGCGCAGCGGGTGCTGGCGATGGCGAGGCGACGAAGCTTGGGATGATCCCGCTGCCGTTGACCTCAGATCGTGCCAAGGCACTCACCGACGGCTACCTCTACGGCATGATGCGCAACGGGCGCGGCCTGATGGCGTCGGCGGCACGCATCGAAGAGCACAATCGGTGGGACATCGTGAACTACGTGCGCGGGCTGCAGGGGAAGCTCGCAACGTCGGTCGCGACCGGCCCGGCAGGATTCCCCGGTGAGACGGGGGACAAGCTCCCGGGCTTCACGGTCCTCGGCCCGAACACCTGGGTCCGCCCGGTGCTCCCCACACTCCACGTGACGAAGAAGGGCGCGCACGGGGCGGCCGCCTCGCACGATGCGCCGGCCAAGCCGGAGGGTCACTAATGGCGAGTTCCTTCGATATCGCGATGACGCGCGACCAGCTCGTCAAGGCGATCGATAAGCCGGTCTCCCCGCGGTTGAAGCAGATCGCGCTCGCGGCGGCACTCGCCGGTGGGGCGCTCTTCTTCTACGGCGTCCTGATCGCGAAGAACGGGCGCGCGTGGCATGCGTTGCACGTCAACTGGCTCTTCTGGACGATCATCGCGAGCGCGGCCGGGATGTTCTCCGCGGCCCAGCGCATCACCACCGCGCGCTGGTCGCGCAGTGTGATCCGGATGCTCGAAGGGTTCGTCGCCTTCCTCCCGCTCGCGTTCATCATCCTGCTCGGGATGGTGCTCTTCGGGAAGCAGCATCTGTATCCCTGGTGGAACCTCGTCGGTACCGGCGAGCTGGCGCACGAGAAGGAGATCTGGTTCGCGCACAGCTTCTTCCAGTGGCGCTCGGTGATCACCTTCGGGCTCATCGCCGCGCTCCAACTCTGGTACGTGTGGACGGCGGTGCGGCTCGACGTGGGCGTGACACCCGAAGCGGGCGCGGCGTGGGCAGCGGGGATCCGTGCCAAGATGCGTGCGGGGTTCGGCGAGGAACGGCGCGAGCTGCACTCGACGCATTCGCAGCAGGGGATGATGGCGGTCTTCATGGCGCTCATCTTCGGCTTCGGCTGGACGATGCTCGCGTGGGACCACTCGATGTCGCTCGACTGGCACTTCTTCAGCACCATGTACGGCTGGCAGGTGTTCATGGGCGGCTGGCTCGTGGCGCTCATGTTCTGGAGCGGGCTCGTGCGCTGGTGGAAGGTGCAGCTCGACGATCAGTCGCTCATCACCGACAAGCAGCTGCATGACATCGGCAAGCTCTGCTTCGCCTTCACCGCCTTCTGGGGCTACCTCACCTTCTCGCAGTACCTCGTGATCTGGTACGCGAACATGGCCGAGGAGACGCACTTCTTCACGCTGCGGCTCACGGGGATCTGGAAGCCGACGACGATGGCGGTGGTCTGGCTCGCCTTCGCGCTCCCGTTCTTCGGGCTGCTCTCGGTGAAGGCCAAGATGTGGACGCCGACGATGATGTTCTTCGCGGCCTGCTCCACGGTGGGCATCTGGTTCGCGCGCTACACCGAGATCTATCCCTCGTATCACCTCGATCGTCTCTCGAACCTCCCGCTCGGCATCTGGGAGGCGGGGATCACGATCGGCTTCGCGGGTGCGTTCGCCTACTGCTACCTGCAGTTCATGGACGCCTTCCCGAAGATGCGGGTGCTCCTGATGACCTCGCCGTACCGTGACGAGGTGCAGGTGCCGGTCGATCCGAAGACGATGGAGCCGTTGCCGGCGCACGAGTAGTCCGGCCTGACGGCAGGGCGTTGAGAGGGAGCCACCGACCGGGTGGCTCCCTCTCGTTTTTCACTGGGTTTGCGCTTCGCCCGGGTGCCTCGTGCGGCTATATTCCGCCCTGTTGTCTGTGCGGGGCGTTAGCTCAGTTGGGAGAGCACCTGCTTTGCAAGCAGGGGGTCACCGGTTCGAGCCCGGTACGCTCCATTGCCCTCACCCTACGATCCACCACCGCTGGTCACCCGCGCGCTCGCGCGCCGCTTCGGCGCGCGGTGGGTGTTGCGTGGGGTCGACCTCACGGTCCACGCGGGGGAGGTCGTCGCACTCTTCGGCGACAACGGGGCGGGGAAGTCCACCCTCCTCCGCGTCTGCGCGACGCTCCTGCGCTCGCACGCCGGGAGCGCGACGGTTGCCGGGTTCGATGTGCAGGCCGATGCCGACGCCGTGCGCACCCAGGTGGCGTTCCTCGGACACGACACCGGGCTCTACGACGATCTCACCGCACGTGAGAACATCGCCTTCGCGGCGACGATGCTCGGTGCGCCGCACCCGGCCGTCGCCGAGTCGCTCGAGCGCGTCGGCCTGATGCGCGTGGCCGATGAGCGCGTGCGCGGCTTCAGCGCGGGGATGCGGCGTCGCGTCGCACTCGCACGCGTCCTCTTGCAGCGCCCTCGGCTCCTCCTGCTCGACGAGCCGTACGCCAACCTCGATGCGCAGGGCGTGGCGTTGGTGAACACCGTCATCCGTGACGCGCTCGACGCGGGAAGTGCCGCGCTGTTGGTCCTGCACGAGGTCGCGCCCGCGGCGGAGCTCCTCACGCGTCGCGCGCGGTTGGTCGATGGCCGCATCGCGGAGGCCGCGTGACCTCCGGTTGGCCGCAGGCGCTCGCGATCGCGGCGAAGGACCTCCGCATCGAACGGCGCTCCAAGGCGGGGTTCAACAGCGTCGTCGCGCTCGGGATCACGATCCTCGTGCTCTTTGGCTTCGCGCTGGGCCCGGACGCGGCGGCGCTGCGCGATGCGGCCCCGGGCGCCCTCTGGCTCGCGATCCTCTTCGCCGCCGTGCTCGCGTTCAACCGCTCGTACCAGGTAGAACTCGACGCGGGTGCGCTCGATGCGCTCCTGCTCTATCCCGCGCCGCGCTGGACGATCTACGCCGGCAAGTTGCTCGCGAACCTCGCCTTCGTCGGACTCCTGATTGCGATCGTGGTCCCGGTGGGGATCGTGCTCTTCCAGGTGACGATCCCGCCGCGCTGGCCGCTCCTCCTCCTCGTGGTCGCGTTGGGCGCGTTCGGGATCGTGACGCTTGGGACCTTCTACGCGGCGATGGCGAGCCGGAGCCGCGCCCGGGAGGTCCTGCTCCCGCTCCTCCTCTTCCCGATGTTGATTCCAGTGATCCTCGCGTCGATGGAGGCGAGCAAGGCGCTCCTCACCGCCGACCTCATGCGCGCCGCTGGCGCGTGGATCCGTCTGCTCGTCGGCTTTGACCTTGTCTTCCTCGTGGCGACGTTCCTCGCGTTCGACCACGTGATCGAAGGATGATCCTGTGACCGCACCGACTGCTGCACCCTCGATCCCCGCCACGGGGCGCTGGCCCTGGTTCGGCGCCTTCGCGCTGCTTTCGCTCATCGGCGCGCAGGCGCTCGGCCTGCTCACGTCGCCGGCGGATCGCGACATGGGACACCTGCAGAAGATCATGTACGTCCACGTCCCCGCAGCGTGGATGACCTTCGTGGCCTTCTTCGTCGTGCTCGTCGCCTCTCTGCGCTATCTCATGACGCGCGAGGAGCGGCACGATCTGCTCGCGGCGTCGGCGGCTGAGGTGGGCGCGGTGCTGAACGGACTCACGCTCGCGCTCGGCATGATCTGGGGACGCCCCACCTGGGGGGTCTGGTGGACCTGGGATGCGCGACTGACGTCCACGCTGGTCCTCTTCCTGATCTTCGTCGGCTATCTCGCGCTGCGTGGTTTCGTGGACGAGCGCGACCGCCGCGCCCAGTGGAGTGCCGCCGTGGGGATCCTCGGCGCGATCAACGTGCCGATCGTGTACATGTCGGTGAAGTGGTGGCGCACGCTGCATCAGCTGCAGTCGAGCCCCTCCACTGTCGATCCGGTGTATGTGCTGAGCCTCCGCGCGAACGCCTTCGCGGTGCTCTTTGTGACGATCTACTTCATCCGTCGCCGCTACGAGGCGGCGTGCATCGCGCGCGTGGCCGAGTGGCGGCGCGAGGCGTTCGCTCTGGGAGGGACCAGTGGACAGTAATGCGTGGTTCGTGACGGCAGCGTACGCGCTGACCTGGGTGGTGGTGATCGGCTACGCCGTGCACGTGCATCGCACCGTGCGGGCGGCCCGGGCCGAGCTGGCGGCCGCTGAGCGGGAGTCCCGATGACGGCGTCGACGACCGCGCGGACGCGCCGCCGCCGTGGCGCGGGGATCGCGATTGCGGTGTTGGTGGCGGCGTTCGCGTGGATGGTGTTCGGTGGCCTCGACAAGAATGTGGTCTTCTTCCTCACGCCGGCGGAGCTCGCGGCCAAGGGGAACGACGGCTACGAGGTCCCCGTGCGCTTGGGCGGGCAGGTGAAGCCGGGGACCATCAAGTGGGACGATCGCACGCGTGATCTCCGCTTCGCGGTCACCGATGGGAGCGGCGAGATCCTCGTGCACTCCACCGGCGCGCCTCCGCAGATGTTCCGCGACGGCATGGGGGTTGTGGTCGAAGGGAAGTACGGCCGTGATGGGGTGTTCCGCTCGAGCTCGCTGATGGTGAAGCACTCGAACGAGTATCGCGCGCCCAAGGCCGGTGAGCGACCGCAGGACATGTACAAGACGCTGATGCAGGGCGGCAAGACGTGACACGCCTGATCGGTCTCGACGCGCTCTGGCTCTCGCTCGCGGTCTCCCTGTTCGGTGTGTTGCTCGTCCCGGCCGCGATCATCCGTCGGCGCCCGGAGTGGCTCGCGTGGACGCGCTCAGCGGTGTACACCAACTTCGCGCTGCTGACGCTCGCCGCGGGTGCGATGGTCTACGGGCTCGTGGCCCACGACTTCTCGATTTCGTACGTGGCACAGGTGGGGAGTCGCGCGACGCCGCTGTTGTTCACGGTGATCTCGCTCTGGGGAGCGCTCGAAGGCTCGATCCTCTTCTGGGCGTGGGTCCTCGCGTTCTACGCCGCGGCGGTGCTCTGGGTGAATCGCGACCGCGAGGGGACGCTGGTGCCCTACGCGTCGGCGGTGATCCTCGCGGTCGCGGTCTTCTTCGGGATTCTCCTCGTCGGGCCGGCGAACCCGTTTCACCTCGTGTCGCCGGTGCCGCCGGATGGCCCGGGGCCGAACCCGCTCCTGCAGAACCACATCCTGATGGCGGTGCATCCGCCGCTCCTCTACCTCGGCTACGTGGGGCTGACGGTGCCCTTCGCCTTCGCCGTGGCAGCGATGTTGAACGGTGAGGTGTTGCAGGATCACTGGGTCGTACTCGCGCGGCGATGGACGCTGGTCGCGTGGGCGCTCCTCTCGGCGGCGATCATCGCCGGGATGTGGTGGTCGTACGAGGTGCTGGGATGGGGCGGCTACTGGGCGTGGGATCCGGTCGAGAACGCGTCGTTCATGCCCTGGCTCACGGCGACGGCCTACCTCCACTCGGTGATGGTGCAGGAGCGACGCGGGCTGCTGCGACTGTGGACGCTGAACCTCGTGGTCGCCACCTTCGTGCTGACGATCCTCGGCACCTTCCTCACGCGCTCGGGGATCGTCTCGAGCGTGCATGCGTTCACGCAGGGGACGATCGGTTGGTACTTCCTCGCCTTCATCGGCGTGGTGCTCGTCGCGGCGCTGGTCCTCGTGGCGGGGAACTCCGATCGCCTCAAGAGCGAAGGGCAGCTCGGTGGCGTGATCTCGCGCGACACGGTGTTCCTGCTGAACAACCTGCTCCTGACCGCCTTCACCTTCACGGTGCTCGTGGGTACGCTCTTTCCGTTGGTGGCCGAGGCGGCGCGCGGCGTGAAGGTCAGCGTCGGCGAACCGTTCTTCAATCGGATGACGCTCCCGATCTGCGTCGCGCTCCTCTTCTTGATGGGCGTCGGGCCAGCGCTCCCGTGGCGCGGGGTCAGCAACGACGAGGCGCGGTCGCGTTTGCTTCCGCCGGCGGTCGGCGCCGCGCTCGCGTTGGTGATCGCGCTCATGAGTGGCGTACGGATGCCGTACGCGTTGCTCGCGTGGGTGAGTGCGGGGTACGCGATCGCCGCAGTGCTGCGTGAGTATCAGCGCGGCGTGGGCGGGCGGATGCGCGCGCGGGGGGAAAGGTGGCTCGTCGCGCTCGTACGCCTCGTGCGAGGCAACCGTCGGCGCTACGGCGGGTTCTTGTCGCACATCGGGGTGTTCGTGGTTGCGCTTGCGATCGCCACGTCGAGCGCGCTGCGACGCGAGCATGAGCAGACGCTGCGCCCCGGGGAGTCGATGTCGCTCGCGGGATTCGAGATCCGCCTCGACAAGGTCAGCGGACGCGAAGAGCCGCAGCGCGCGGTGATCGGCGCGGCGGTGACGATCCTGCGCGGCGGGGCGGTGCTGCGTCGGATGGAGCCACGGATGAACTTCTATCCCACGCAACAGTCGCCGGTGCCGACCCCCGATGTGCGGAGCACGCCCGCGGGTGACCTCTATCTCACGCTCATGGCGTTCCGCCCCGATGGCACGACGGCGACGATCAAGGCGATCCATGAACCGTTGGTGCCCTGGATCTGGATCGGTGGGATGATCGTTATCCTCGGCGCGCTGGTTGCCCTCTGGCCGACGCCCGCGCGGGCGACCGAGGCCGCCGCGTGAACTGGCGCCGCGCGCTCATCGCCGGCGCCGTGGCGATCCCGGTGCTCTTCTTCTTCGCGTGGGGACTCACGCGCGATCCGGGAGAGATCCCCTCGCCGCTCCCGGGACGCGCCGCGCCGGACTTCGCGCTCGAAGTGTTCGCGCCGGGTGAGCCGCCGCTGGCGCGCGCGGTGGGCGACACCGTGCGCGCGAGCGCACTGAAAGGGCGGATCGTCGTGCTGAACTTCTGGGCCTCGTGGTGCCTTGCCTGTCGCGATGAGCACACGATCCTCTCGCAGGGCGCACGCGCGTACGCCGACCAGCCTGTCACCTTCCTCGGCGTCCTCTACAACGACGAGCCGCGGAAGGGGAACGCGTGGATCGCGGAGATGGGCGGGCAGTCGTATCCATCGGTGAACGATCCAGGGGCGCGGACCGCGATCGAGTACGGCCTCTATGGCGTCCCCGAGACCTTTTTCGTGAACGCGGAAGGACGCGTGGTACGCAAGCACACCGGACCGATCCCGGCCGCGGTGCTCAAGGGAATCCTCGATTCGCTGCTCGCGGCGCCGCGCGCGGCGACCACGCCATGATGCGGCGCACGCTCGTCGCGCTCGCGCTCGCCGTGGCCGGTGCCGGCGCGCAGGCGGTCCCTGAATCGCTGCCGCCGCGAGCCGACTCGGCGCTCGAGGCACGGACCAGCGCCGTCGCGGCGCAACTCCGCTGTCCGGTATGCCAGGGAGTGTCGATCCAAGATTCGCCCGCTGAGCTCGCGCAGCAGATGCGTGGCGTGGTGCGTGACCAGCTCGCCGCCGGTCGGTCGCCTGAGGAGGTGAAGGCGTATTTCATCTCCAAGTACGGCGAGTGGATCCTGCTCGAGCCGGAGGCGCGTGGCTTCAACCTGCTCGCGTATGGGCTTCCGGCGCTCCTGATCGTCGTCGGGCTCGGCGTCGTCGCCGTCGTGGTGCGGCGGAACAGCGCGCGTGCGCCCGCGCCTGCCTCGGCCGCGGTCGGCGTCGACGAAGAACCGTAGTCCGCGGAACCCGCGCCCGCCGGTCGGCGTTGGTCCGATAGCGTTCCCTTCAACCGATCCTACTCATGCCTCCTGTCACCGTCGGTTCTGTCGCGCCCGACTTCACGCTCGATTCCACGAGCGGCGCGAAGGTCACCCTCTCGGAGTACCGGGGAAAGACCAATGTCCTGATCGCCTTCTTCCCGATGGCCTTCACCTCGGTCTGCACCGAGGAGCTCTGCCGGTTCTCCGAGGAGTTCGACGCATTCGCGGCCAAGGATGTGACGGTTCTCCCGATCAGCGTCGATATGATCCCGTCGCTGAAGGAGTTCAAGGCGAAGTTCGGGATGCAGGCCGAGCTCGCGAGCGACATGCGCCGCGAGGTGTCTCGCGCGTACGGCACGCTCATCGAGGAGAAGTGGTTCTCGAACCGCGCGTATTTCCTCATCGATAAGGCGGGTGTGGTACGCTGGGCGCATGTCGAGGCGAACCCGGGACAGCGACGGGAGAACGCCGAGATCCTGAGCGCGATCGCCGCGCTGAACTAGCGGATCCGACACGACCGAGGGGCCGCGAGCATGCTCGCGGCCCCTCGGCGCGTTCCACACGACACGCTTCCCTTGTCGCCCCTCTGTCGCGGGGGTACGTTCCGCCCGTCTCCCCCTTCGCCGACGTGACGCTCACTCCGCCTCCGACTCCACGTGCGTCTGGCCCCTCGAACCGGGCGCTGACGGCGCTCTCCGCGATCATCGCGGAGCTCGCGTCCGACCGCGTCCTCGAGGAGAGCATCCCGCACGCGCTGCAGACGGTGACGGACGTGTTCGGACTCCCCGAAGTCTCGCTCTGGCTCACCGATGGCACCGGGCTCGAGCGGCGCTGGTGGTCCGGCGATCCGCTGCTCACACAGGCGGACGTGCAGGGCGAGCTCGCGCGCACCCCGCCCCACGAGGTCACCGATCGGTTCGCCGTGCGCGTCGGCCCCGCCGACCGTCCGCTCGGAGCGGTCGGGGTGCGCCTCGCCGCCGGCCTCTCGGAGCAAGAAGAGTTACTGATCGTCTCGCTCGCCAACCTCCTCGCCCCCGAGCTCGCGCACGCGGAACGCTCGCGCATGCTCGCGCAGGAGGTCGTGCGTCGCACCGGGGAGATCGAACGCGAGCGCCGCTTCACCGAACGGATCATCGACTCGCTCCCGGTGGGCCTCTACGTGATCGACCGCGAGTATCGCGTCAAGGCGTGGAACCGCAAGCGCGAGACGGGGATGCAGGGCGTCTCGCGCGAGGAAGCGATCGGACGACCCATCTTCGACATCCTCACCCGACAGAGCGCTGAGATGCTGCGGCGCGAGTTCGACGAGGTGTTCACGACGGGGCGGATCCAGGTCTACCAGATGGAGTCGAACGCCACCGGTGATCTGCGCACCTATCGCATCACCAAGGTGCCGATGCGCCTCGAGGACACCGGCGTCACCCATGTCATCACCATCGGTGAGGACCTCACCGATTGGCGCGAGGCGAGTGATCGCTTCGCGCACTCCGAGAAGCTCGCTGCGATCGGCCAGCTCGCCGCCGGCGTGATGCACGAGATCAACAACCCCCTCGCCACGATCGCCGCGTGCGCGGAGAGTCTCGAGTTGCGCATGGAGGACCTCCGCAAGCTCGGCGTGGCGGTCCCCGACGAGAACATCGAGTTCCTCAAGATCATCGACAACGAGGTCACGCGCTGCAAGCAGATCGTCGATGGCCTCCTCGATTTCTCGCGCCCCAAGCAGGTCAGTCGCGAGCGGGTACAGATCAACGAGGTCATCCAGCGCACGCTGTTCCTCTTGAAGCATCACGTGCGCTTCAAGCGCCTGCAGGTCCACACGCAGCTCGATCCGAACCTCGGGCGCGTGCCGCAGGCGAATGCCGAGCAGTTGGTGCAGGTGTTCATGGCGCTCCTGCTGAACGCGATGGACGCGATGAACGAGCGTGGCACGGTGATCCTGCGGACCCGCGTCGGTCCCACGCCGCGCGACGGCGTCATCGCCGAGGTCATCGATAGCGGCGCGGGGATCCCCCGCTCAGAGCTCAGCAAGATCTTCGAGCCGTTCTACACGACGAAGGGGGCAGGCAAGGGGACCGGACTCGGCCTCTCGATCTGCTACGCGATCGTGCAGGAGCATCAGGGGCGGATCGAGGTCGACAGCACCGTCGGCGTGGGGAGCACCTTCCGCTTGATCCTCCCCGCGCTCGACGAGATCTGAGCCGCCGATGAAAGTGCTCGTGATCGAGGATGATCCGACCGTCGGACAGTTCGTGAAACGTGGGCTCGAGGAGCAGCGCTGGAGCGTCGATCTCGTCGCCGACGGCGCGGAGGGAGAGCGCTTGGCGCGCTCACAGCCCTATGATCTCGTGGTCCTCGACCTCCGCCTCCCGGGGAAGCCGGGGCTCGAAGTGCTGCGCGATCTCCGCGCGAAAGGGTTCGAGAAGCCCGTGCTCGTCCTGACCGCGCAGGATCAGGTCGATGCCAAGGTCACCACGCTCCGCGCGGGCGCCGACGACTACGTGACGAAGCCCTTCGCGTTCGAGGAGCTGCTCGCGCGCGTCGAAGCGCTCGCGCGTCGCCTGCGCGCGCTGGTAAGCCCCATCCTCAAGGTCGATGATCTGCAGGTCGACCTCGATGCGCGCGAGGTCACCCGCGGCGACCGCGCGATCGAACTGACCCCGAAGGAGTTCCTCGTCCTCGAGTACCTCATGCGACATGCCGGTCGGGTGATGAGCCGCACGCTCATCACCGAGTACGCGTGGGGGTACCACTTCGACCCCGGGACGAACATCGTCGACGTGGTGATCAACCATCTGCGCAAGAAGATCGATGTGGGGGCGGAGCGGAAACTCATCACCACCGTGCGTGGGGTGGGCTACGTGATCAAGGGCTAGGCGATGCCGGCGATCCGCACCCGCGTGACGGTCGCGTTCACCGTCGCGCTCTCGGTCACGATGGCGGGCTTCGCCGTGCTCGTCGGTGCGGCACGGCGCGCCTCCGCCGAGCGCGAGCTGCAGTCGCGCGTGATGACCATCGCCGAGCTCGGCGAGCGGATCCTGCGCCAAGCGGGCGCGCGGCCGATCGTCGTCAACAGCGACTCGCTCGTCGGGCCGCGCCTCGACGCGCCGCTCGTCGAGGTCCTCGACGGCCTCCCGGGCTACCTGCTCATCGCCGATGGTGCGCGCATCATCTATCAGTCCCCAGCGGCACGGGCGCTGCAGCCGAACGAGTTCGACGTGCTGATGCGCGCGGCGCTCTCGCTCACGCCCGCGCGATCGGCGGGCTACGTGTCACTCCCGGTGCCCGATCCGCTCACGGGGATCCGCGCCCCCGCGTCGGGACCGGGGCGCAACCAGCTCCTCGTCGTCGGGCGTTTCGAGGAACCGACGGAGAACGTCCCCGTGCGCCGGATCGTGGCCGCAGAGACGACGGAGTCGCTGCGCTTCGTGCGCCGCGAGCTGATCGGCACCGTGGTCGCGATCGCGCCGGTGGTGCTGATCCTCTTCGGGCTCCTCGCCTGGTGGATGGCGGGGCAGGCGCTGCGACCGATCGATCGCATGGTGGGCGACGTCGAGGCGATCACCGACGGACGCTCGCTGCATCGCCGCCTCCACCCGCCGCGCGCTGCCGACGAGATCGCGCGGCTCGGGACGACGATCAACGCGATGATGGGGCGCCTCGAACAGTCGTTCGCCGCGCTCCGCCGCTTCACCGCCGACGCGAGCCACGAACTGAAGACGCCGCTCACCGTCATCCGCGCCGATCTTGAACGCGCGATGCAGGCCAAGCCCGGCACGCACGACCAGCTCTTCGCACTCGAAGAGGCGCTCCAGCAGTCCGCGCGGATGGCCGATCTGGTCGACTCGCTCCTAACGCTCGCGCGCGCCGACGAGGGACGCTTCGATCTCCATCGGGAGCCGGTGCCGCTCGAGCCGCTCGTGCACGAGGCCGCTGAGACCGCGCAGATCCTCGGGGAAGGCCCCGGGGTCCGCGTCCGCCTGCGGGAGCTGCAACCCGCCACGGTCGACGGCGATGTGGTGCGCCTGCGGCAGCTCTTCCTGAACCTCGTCACGAACGCGGTCAAGTACACGGGCACCGATGGGAGCATCGAGCTCTCGCTCGTGACGGATGCGACCGAGGCGCGCTTCATCGTGCAGGACACCGGGATCGGCATCGCGGCCTCCGACCTCCCCTTCATCTTCGATCGGTTCTACCGCGCCGACCGGGTGCGGTCGCGGGCATCGGAACGCGGGGGATTCGGGCTCGGCCTGGCGATCTCCCAGTGGATCGCCCATGCCCACGGCGGCTCGATCACCGTGGCCAGCCGCTTGGGGCGGGGGAGCACCTTCACCGTGCGACTTCCGCTCCGACCGCAGGGCGAAACCCCGGTCGCGGGGACGCGAGAACGAACCGACACCGGAGATTAAGGAAAACGTAATCGAACGCCCCCTCCCCCCCTCATCTTCCGGGGCTAGCTTCACTCCGTCGCATACCGCACGTCCGGCGAACCGAAGCATTCACGAGGTGCGATTTGTTCAACAACCTGCTCGAATCGAAGGCCCAGAAGCAGAAGTCGCTCGGCGGTTCGATCGGCTCCATCGTCATGCACGTCCTGATCATCTGGGGCGCGCTCACCGCGACGGCGAACGCCGGTGCGAAGAGCGATGAGGACAAGGAGCAGAAGATCGATTTCGTCGAGGTCAAGAAGGACGAGCCGCCTCCGCCCAAGGAGGAGCCACCCCCGCCGCAGGAAGTCGCGGTGCAGCAGGTGGCCAAGGGCTTCCAGGTGCTTTCGGCGCCGGTGAACATCCCGGACGTGCTCCCCGAGATAGACCTGAGCAAGAACCTCACGAACGAGTCCGACTTCACTGGCAAAGGTGTCGCCGGTGGTCGTGGCAACGGCGTCGTGGGCGCCCCACCGGAGAAGGGCGATCAGCCCTACTTCGAGTTCCAGGTGGAAAAGCCGGTGGCGCAGATCCCGGGGAGTGGCCAGCCGCGGTACCCGGACATCCTCAAGTCCGCCGGTGTTGAGGGCGAGGTGCTCGCGCAGTTCACGGTCGACACGACCGGTCGCGTCGAACTCCCGAGCTTCACGGTCCTCAAGAAGACGCACGACCTGTTCGTGACGTCGGTCCGTCAGGCGCTGCCCGCGATGCGCTTCCTCCCGGCCGAGGCCGGAGGACGCAAGGTGCGCCAGCTGGTGCAGCAGCCGTTCGTCTTCGCCATCCAGAAGTAATCCCGTTTCTTCACATCATCAGGAGTTTACGAGACAATGGGCGTCAATCTGATCGAACTCTGGAGCACGATGGGCTACTTCGCGAAGGGGATCGTGTGGACCCTTCTCGGCATGTCCTTCTGGTCGCTCACGATCATGGTCCAGAAGTGGTGGTACCTCCGCTCGGCGCAGTCCGAGACGCGTAAGTTCGCGCCCGAGTTCTCGCAGTTCCTCGAGGAGGACAACCTCAACGAAGCGATCAAGCTCGCGGAGACCTACAAGAAGTCGCACGTCGCCAAGGTCCTCGGTGGTGCGCTCGGCGAGATCAAGCCGCTGATCGCCGATGGCTCGGTGACGGTGTCGGACATCAACTCGGCGGAGCGCGCGGTCGAGCGCGAGATGCTGATGCAGATCGTCCTCATGAAGCGTGGCTTGGCGATGCTCGCGACGACGGGTGCCACGGCGCCGTTCGTCGGTCTCCTCGGCACCACGATGGGCGTCGTGAACGCGTTCACGGGCATGGCCGCCGGCGGCGGCGGTGGCTTGGCGAACATCTCGGCCGGTATCGCCGAGGCGCTCATCACGACGGCGTTCGGCCTCATCGTCGCCATCCCGGCGGTGTGGGCGTTCAACTACTTCCAGACGAAGATCGACAACATCGTCGCGGAGATGACGTACTCCTCGAAGGAGATGATCGACTATCTCATCAAGGGCGTCTCAGGCGAGTTCGGTCGGTCGCGCTTCACCCGCGAGTTCAACACCGCGGCGCAGTCCGGTTCCTCGCCGATCTCGAAGTAACCCCTTGCACGCCAACGTCTAAAGGAGGCGTCCGATGTCGATGGCCGTATCCGGTGGCGGCGGCGTCAAGGCCGAGCCGAATGTCACGCCGATGATCGACGTGATGCTCGTGCTGCTCATCATCTTCATGATCGTGATTCCGGCCATCAATGCCGGCTTCAACGCGGTCCCTCCGGTGGGGCAGAATCTCAAGCCCCACCCGGAGGAGGATACTGATCAGGTGCTCGGCATCGATGCCGATGGTCGCTACTATCTGAACAAGAAGGCGATTCGCAACGAGGATCTCGAAGTCGCGCTCAAGGGCATCTATGATGCGCGGACCGAAGACAAGATCATGTACCTGAAGGCCCACAAGGACCTGAAGTACGGGGCGGTCATCGATGCGATGGACGTCGCCGCGAAGGCCGGGGTGCGCGTCACGGGGATGATCTCGGACCAGACCCCGGGCACGCGCTCGCTGGTCGAGACCGACAACCTCGGCCCGGCGCCTTCGGCGGCGGGTGAGAAGAAGGGAGGGACGCCGTAATGGGAATGTCCACTGGCTCGAATGAGGGGCTGAACTCCGAGCCCAACCTCACGCCGATGATCGACGTGCTCCTCGTGCTCTTGGTCATCTTCATGGTGATCCTGCCGATGAGCCGCAAGGCGCTCGACGTGCAGCTGCCGGATCCGAATCCGTCGGCGGTGCCGCCGAGTGCTGCGTCGAACCAGATCGTGCTCGAGGTACTGCCCGGTGAGAAGTACGCGGTGAACACCGAGCCGCTCGCGAAGGACCAGCTGTACGCCCGGCTCAAGGAGATCTACGATCCGCGGCCGGAGAAGATCATCTTCATCAAGGGCGACCCCGAGGTGAAGTATCAGGACGTGATCTTCGCGATGGACCAGGCGCGCGGGGCTGGCGTCAAGGTCATCGGCGCGACGCCGAAGGCCCAGTAGGGTTCTCACGCAGCTGCGTGGGCGACGGGCGAACCTTTCGGGGTTCGCCCGTCGTATTATTGGGAGCAGGACGGCCGGTTGATGCGTTCATCCCTTGGTATGACTGAGACCCTCGCGACTCCTCCACCACAGAAACCGAAGTTCCGGCCCCCGGTCGGGCTCCCCGTACGTGCGGAGAGTCGCGTGGGCGGCGCCGTCGCGTCGATGGCGTTCCACCTGCTGATCTTCTTGCTGATCGCGGGACCGCTGTTCGTCCGTCAGGTGCTCGACCCGACGATGGGCGGCGCCGGCGGCGCGGGCCCTGCGGGCGGAGGCGGTGGCGGGCGCGGCGGGAGCGGCGGAGAG